>JAURFH010000100.1 GCA_030834415.1 Verrucomicrobiota bacterium
GAGCTACCAGCCTTCTCGGATACGCTTCGATGAAGCCGGATATGGTAAAAATCAGAGACAAAATAGCAGGGATGAAGGTTATCATGCATTCACCTGCCTTGGGCTCGCGTTTAGAAAGCGAAATGGCTCCTGCCACTCCAGCAATGACCGCAGCCAAGAATATGGAGATGAAAATCCCGAAGAAGAGCCCCAACCCTAACCAGTCATTCTCACTCCTCGGAATGATGAACGAGATCAGCGAACCTATGACAATAATGACAGGTGGGGCAATGAGCGCGGTTTTCCAGTAGTCAGAACCCTCTTTCGGTTGATCAGCCATGGATGAGTCTAATAATGATTAATTAACTCCTTAGCGCCTCTATTAAAACCATAATCTATGGTTTCATCATAATGGATTCAATAATGCTACGTTGCTTGAATGAAAGCAATAGCCCTAAAACGAGCATTCGCAGCCACGCTCCGCTGGCAAGCGGATAGGGAGGATAGGGAGTTTGAAACCGGAGAATAAGTCGTGATCGGGCGAATACACAAATGAGTAGACCAAGCGTAATCTATGATTACGTCGCGATTGGTTTTCTTGAGCAAAACCCGGGTTTGCCTCTTTCCGCAAAACCTCTACACTGCGGTCACCGTCAATACTCCCATGAAACCGACCACTTTGCTTGCCTCGTTGCTGGCGTTGCTTGTTTGGGCCCAGCCTGCCGCTCATGCCGCGGAAAAACCCAATATCCTCTTCATCGCCATCGATGACCTGAATGACTGGATCGGCGCGCTCGGCAAACGGACTGATGTGAAGACGCCGAACCTCGACCGGCTCGCCGCTCGCGGTGTGCTCTTCACCAAAGCCTACTGTGCCGCACCGGCGTGCAATCCATCCCGCGCGGCACTGATGTCCGGCAAACGGCCAAGCACCACGGGCGTGTATCACAATGATCAGCCGTGGCGCCCGGTGATGAAAGATACGGTAACATTGTCACAACACTTCATGGAGAGCGGTTATCGCGTGGAAGGCGGCGGTAAAATTTTCCATAACTCTTACAACGATCTCGCCTCCTGGCAGAAGTGGGTGAAGAACCCCGGCTTCCCCTCTCCCAAGGCACGCGCCATGCAAGGCACCGGTCACTTCGACTGGGGCGCTCACGAAGAGGGCGATGATAAGATGGGCGACACCAAGGTCGTGGATTGGGGCATCAGTTTCTTGAAGGAAAAGCAGGTGAAGCCATTCTTCCTGGCCGTGGGCATGATCCGCCCGCACCTGCCCTTCTACGCGCCGCAAAAGTATTTCGACATGTATCCGCTCGACAAGGTGCAAACGCCCAAGGTCATCGAGAATGACCTGGCGGATGTGCCACCCGCCGGCGTGAAGATCGCCAAGCCTGAAGGTGATCACAAAAAAGTCGTCGAAGCCGGTGAATGGAAACATGCCGTGCAATCTTACCTCGCGTGCATCACGTATGTGGATGGTCAGATCGGTCGCCTGATCGATGCGTTGGATGCAAGCCCTTACGCGAAGAACACCATCATCGTGCTTTGGAGCGATCACGGTTGGCATCTGGGTGAGAAGGAACACTGGCGCAAATTCGCCCTTTGGGAGGAAGCTTCACGAGTGGTCTTCATGGTGGTAGCTCCCGGCGTCACCAAACCGAAGCAGGAGTGTGGACGTCCGGTGAACCTCTTGGATATCTATCCCACGATGATCGATCTCTGCGGCTTACCCAAACGTGATGGCATCGAGGGCAACAGTCTCATGCCCTTGCTCAAAAACGCCAAGGCCCAGTGGGAAGCTCCCTCCATCACCACGCATGGACGCAACAACCACGGTATCCGCACTGAACGCTGGCGCTACATCCACTATGCCGATGGCAGCGAAGAGCTTTATGACCACGACAACGATCCGCTCGAATGGAAGAACCTCGCCAAAGATCCGAAGTTCGCCAGTGTGAAGGCGGATTTGATCAAGTATCTGCCCGCTATCAACGCACCCGATGCTCCGAAAGAAAAAGCCAGCAAGGACGACGATGACGACCGTCCGAAAGCGAAGAAGGGCAAGAAGAAGGACGCTTAATCGTACGTACGTTTAGTGAATCAAAAAAGCCGGTGGCCTTCACGCCACCGGCTTCGTGATTTTAAGAGGATTGCCTAGTCATCACTGCCGCCCTGCGATTTCACCGGGCGGAACGGATAGACCCAGTTCGCGAACGCACCGAGCTGACGCGTCTGCAACCACAGCCTTCCTTTGCCGGAGAACTTGCACACGAGCCCTTCACCGGAGAAGAAGAGCGATTTATAGCCGCCCACCTTGCCGACGCGGTATTCCAGCCCCTCCGTGAATGCAACGATGTGACCGGTATCCACCACGTAATCACGGTCCACTTCGATCTCCATCATGGCTCCGTAGGTGTTGAACCACAGATCGCCCACTCCCGAGCAACGCGCGAGGAAGAGCGATTCGCCCGAGAAGAAACCCTTCATCAAGCCCTGCCATTTGGATTCCACGTTCACCCCCATCGTCGCCGCCACGAAAGCCGCGCTCTGCAAGTAGATGATGTCGTTCTCCAGATAGACATGGTCCATGTCGCCCGGCGAACCGGGTGCGATACCGATCTCGCCCGGGCCGTTCTCCGCCGAGAACTCGTTGATGAACAGCGATTCCCCCGTGAGAAATCGCGAGAACCCGCCCCGCATCTTCGTCTTCATGCGGATGTTCGTGTCCATGGTGGCCATGGAGCCGGCCTCCACCTTGAGCGTCTGTCCCGCCGGGATGTTCACCGTGAGATAGCTGAAGTCCGGTTTGCCCTGCATCTTATACGGATACTCTGAATGATCGTTGCGCATGGGTTTTCCTTTCTATGCCCGCGGTTTCAACAATGAGCCCACTTCCCAGCCGAAGCTGGAGGGATTATGCGACTGGCACCAAACCGTGCCCTGCCCTTCGAATTTACAAACCAGCCCCTCACCGCCCAAGAAGGCGTTGAGCCAGCTCTTGCCCGGCTTCGTGATCTTGAACTGCAACGTCTCGTCAAACGATACGATGTGCCCTGAATCCACGATGTATTCTCCGTTCACTTCCTGCGGATAGATCGCGCCGAATGAGCTCAAGACCACTTTACCGTGACCCGATATCTTCAGCCAAAAAACGCTTTCACCGGACAACAATGATTTGAAGCCCTGCCAGCCAAGGTCGATGTCGATTCCATCCGAGCACGCCACGAAAGAACCACTCTGCACGATGATCGTCTCACCTTGCAGATCCAGCTGCATCATGTCGCCCGGGAGCGTCGTGGCGAGGAAGAGCTCGCCGCCATTGGATCCTGCGGTGAAATGGTTCAGGAAAAACGATTCACCGGAGAGCATGCGCTTCAGACCGGCCAGGATGCCGCCGCCACCACCCCGCTTCTTCGTGCTCGTCTCGATCGCCATGTCGCCACTCATGGCGATCATCGCCCCGCCCTCGGCGGTGATGGATTCGTTCGGCCCCAGCGCGACACGCGCCGCCGAATTGCCCGGTTGGAAAATCAGGTCGATATGCATGATGAGTTCTCCTTAGATGATCCGGGGGTTGAGCCAGTTCGCCAGCCCGCTCAGGCTGCGCGTCTGGATGACGATCTTGCCGGTGCCCTGCACCCGTGTGACCAAGCCCTCACCGCCAAAGAAACTCGAGAAGATGCCGCCTGCGAGCTGCACCTTCAGTTTCAATTGCGGTTCATAACTCACCAAGTGCGCCGTATCCACGATGAATTCACCGTCCACCTCTTTTTCGAGCAACTCGCCATAAGCGCCATACCACACCTTGCCCTCACCCGAAACGGTGAGCTTGAAAAGTCCTTCCCGCCCGATGAACGAGGCGAAGCCCGCCCATTTCAAACCCAGCTTGATGCCCGGCGTGGAGCAGATGTAGGCGCCCGGTTGCAGGCAAAGCGTTTCGCCGTTCAAGTCCACTTCGAGCATGTTGCCCGGCGTGGCCTGCACCAGCGTCAGCTTGCATTGCTCACTCGAGTTATTGACGAACTCATTCACGAACAGGGATTCCCCGCCGAGGAACCGTTTGCACAGTCCGGAGAAGAATCCGCCGTTGAACCGCGTCATCATGTCGAGGTTGGCTGACATGCTCGCCATCGCATCTGCTTCCGCCACGATGCTCTCGCCCGGCTCCAGCAGCACGTGCAGATGGGCAAAGGACGGTGCGCCTTTCATCTCTACATTCATTGATTTTCCCCTGGTTTAGGTTTGGTAGTAGCTGATTTTTCTCCCGCTTTGAGTTTCGCGCGGAGGCTATCTTGGAACTCTTTAAAATTCAAATCGAAACCCTGATACTGCTTGTCCTTCGGCAACGACTTCGCCAGCTCCTCCAGCCGCGCGATCCGTTCGCTCGTGGCCGGATGCGTGCTCATGAAGGCCAATGATTCCTGCACCGCCGCCACTGTGCCGTCCCCCTGCTCGGCCGCCAGCTTCTCGAAGAACGTGATCATCCCCCGCGGATTCACATCCGCTGCGAGTAGATAACCCCAGCCCGCTTCATCCGCCTCCCGCTCATGGTCCCGCGAGTATTTTTGGTTCAACAGATAACGTCCGTTTCGCACCAGCACACCCACCAGATCACTCACATCGCCCAGAAAAACCCGGAACACAAAATACGTCCCCGTGGTCTCCACCAGATTCCGCATCGAATGCCGCTTCGTCACATGGGCGATCTCATGCGCGAGCACACCGGCCACTTCCTCCGGCGATTCCGCCTTCAAGATCAGCTCGCTATGGATCACCACATGACCGCCCGGCAAGGCGAAGGCATTGATCGTATCATCGTCGATGATATGAAACTTGAATGGATACGGTTGCGGCCCGATACCGCGCAACAAAGGCGCCGTCAACGCCTCCAAGTGTTTCTCCAGCGCGGCATCCTCCAACGGCGGGCTCTTCGATGTTATCGAGCCGAAAACCGATTCGCCCAACTTCACCTCCCACTCCGGCGGGATGCGCTTCACCACCGCATTCACCATCGGATCACGCGCAGCGATGATGCCGCCCACCAATCCTAAGATCGCCAGGATGACGCCAAGGAACACCGCTAGGTTGCCACGCTTCTTCCCGTGGACCTTGGTGATTTGTGGCGTCAGCTCTGGATAATGTGAGAACGCCTCCTCTTTCAAGATGGCATGATCCGTCGTGTGTACCGTCGTATCTGGACGCGATGGATGCTTGAAGAAAATGACCCGATCCGAGGCCCCGCCCAACGAAACCGTCAAGCCAGCCAGCGGCAGCTCCAACACCCCCGCCTTTCCGGAGAAACGCAGCGATACCGCACTCACCGTCAGGGTGCCGCTCCCACGACCTTTAGGGAAAGAAGGTTCAAACGCACCAGCTTCATAAGTGCGTTCTTCACCGCTCATCACCGGATTGTATGCCCCCAGACTCATATTGCCTTGTTTGTTCACGCAGTGGACCGGATTCATGCCCTTGATGCAATCCAAAGTCGCAGCCTCACCAGTCCAGCTATCGCCTTTCTCTACTCTAATTTCTGCCTACTCAATCCAACTTTCATGCCTCTACCTTAAGGGGGACCTAGGACATCCGCTGTCCATGGCCCCTTTTTCTGGAAAATATTTACTACCACCCAACCCATTGAAGACAAGCGTGTTACAGCCTGAAGACATACTCGCCGAGTTTTTATCTTAAAAAATCTTCCAGAATTTCACCGCATCCATTGAGTGCAGGCATCAGCGCAGCCAGCCGGGTATTCGACCTTGTTTATGCAGTAACTTTTCGTTATCTAGCTACAAGTAGTTACCCCTATGATTGCGGCGTCTGAAACCATGGAGCCGATGCCCGGACGCGATTTTGCCTCCAGCGAAGCGCGACTTTCCATTTTCGGTGGTTTGAGCCTGTTTTGCATGGCCGCCCTCAACTTGGAGGATTCAGAGGATGGCGTGATGATAGCTACTATCTTGGCTGCCTTTGGTTGTTACCAACTCTGGATTAGTTACCGCTCGCGAAAAAAGCCTTACATCCGTTTGCAAGCCGACCAGCTGATCGTTTTCGAATGCGGCAAGCCCAAGCACTACATCGACCTCGCCCAAGTCCAGTCCTGGAAAAAGGGATGGAATCGCACGATCCTACTGATGCGCGATGGCTTAAGTATTTCTATCAGCCACATGAACTTCATCACGAGCGAGGACGCCACCGCCTTCCGCACCGCCTTGGCAACACGAATCGCATCTGTAGCCGCTTGATGTGACAAAGCTCAGTCCCGGAGGGACGTCTGCTGGTAGCCACGAGTGACCAGAGGGAACCCGTGGTGACATTATTGCATCCACCAAGCCCCGGAGGGGCGCATGATACACTCTAACAGGCAGAAACTACTTCGTCTCCGGCAGCGCAAACGCCACAATACTCCCGCCCTTGGGGCGACCTGATTTGCCACCACCGACGGAGATGACCACATACTGCTTGCCATTCACCATGTAGGTACTCGGCGTGGCATTGCCGCCAAAAGGCAATTTCGCCTGCCACAGGATTTTGCCCGTCTCTTTGTCGAACGCCCGAAACGTCTCATCCGCCGTCGCACCGATGAAGATGAGCCCGCCTGCCGTAACCACCGGGCCCCCATAGTTCTCCGTGCCCGTCGGCGGGATGCCGCGCTTGGTCAATTCTTCATACTCGCCCAGCGGCACCTTCCACTTGATCTCGCCCGTGTTCAGGTCCACGGCATTGAGCGTGCCCCAAGGCGGCTTGATGGCCGGGTAACCTTCCTTGTCCAACCAGCGCCGGAATCCGGCAAAGGCATAAGACGGCGCTTTGCTCGTCGTGGCCGACGCATTATTGGCTTCGTCCGGACGCCCACCGGTGCTGAGCGTGTTCTCATTCCGCACATAATCCAGAATGGCCGTACGCGCTCCTTCGGGAATCATATCAAACGCCGGCATACGTCCGCCGCCTTGCCGTGTGATCGTCTCGATCTCCAACCGCGTCTTGCGCTTCTCCACATCGACGAGTGATGGGAATCCACCCGGAATATTTCCCTTCCGGTCCATCCCGTGGCATGGACCGCAATAGACCATGTAATCCCGCTCACCCGGCCGCAATGGTGTGCCATCCGCACGCCGCGTCTCCACCATTTGCACCAGCCAGGGCATCTCGTTCACATTCACGTAATAGATGCCATTCGGGTCCGCTGCGCCTCCACCCCATTCCATGCCGCCATCGAATCCGGGAAACATGATCGTCTCGTTCAGGCTCGGTGCCGGGAAAGGTCCAAAGTTCGGTGAAGCCCGCAAGCGATCCAAAGTCATTTGATGCGTCTCCGGCGAGATGTTTGAGGCATCGTCCTCTGTGTAACGCTGGCGCATCAGGGGTGCTGGCTTCGTTGGGAAAGGCTGAGTGGGCCAGGCCTGTTCACCGCGCAGATCGGATTGCGGCACAGGACGTTCCTCGATCGGCCACAATGGCTCACCCGTCACGCGGTTGAACACAAAGAGCAGGCCGTGTTTCGTCCCTTGCGCCACCGCATCGGTTTTCTTGCCTTTATGGGTCACCGTGAGCAGCACGGGCGGGCAAGGCATGTCTTTGTCGAGTAGATCATGATGCACGATCTGGAAGTGCCACAGTCGTTTGCCCGAGTTCGCGTCCACCGCCACGATGCAGTTGGCGAAGAGATTCATGCCATGGCGGTCACCGCCGTAGAAATCCGGCTCCGCCGTCTTGGTCGCGATATAGACGATGCCACGTTTCTCATCCAGTGACTGACCGCACCAAGGCATCAAACCCGTGGCCGTCTTGTAAGCTTCCTTGGGCCAAGTATCGTAACCCACTTCACCGGGACGCGGGATGAGGTGAAAGATCCAACGCCGCTTGCCCGTATGAGCATCGATCGCGCGGATGGCTCCCGGTCCTCCGATACCGCCGAGGATGAGCATGTCCTTGTAGATCACACCCGGTGTGTTCAAGCCCACGTTCGGCCTTGGCTCGGCATCCAGCCCCTCACCGAGATGGATGGACCCATTCTCACCAAAGCTGCGGATGACCTCTCCCGTCTTGGCATCCAGCGCGAAGAGGTAGTTATTCACCCCCGTGAACAGCCGCGCCTCACCACCCTTTTCATTCTGCCAATAGACCAGTCCGCGTTGCCGCCCCCTGCCCGCTCCACAACGTTCCTTCGCCGGATCCCATTTCCAAAGTTCCTTGCCTGTAGCCGCATCCAGCGCGATAACCTGGCGCGTGGGTGACGGCGTATAGAGTACCCCGTTCACGATGAGATTGTTCGCCTGATACTCGCCCTTGTCGCCCGTCTCATACGTCCACGCCACCTTGAGCTCGGTGACATTCTTGCGATTGATCTGGTCGAGGGATGAGTAAAGATTGCGCTCCTTGTTGCCCAAGTAATTGGACCAATCGGCATTGGCCGGACTGGCGGCGTAAGTGGAACCGACGAGACAGCCCAGCCCCAACCAGGCGGCGATACGGATCGAAAAAGTAAGGCTCATGCGTATCCAGACATTAAGCCGATTCCCGGGGGAATTTGTCCACTCGATTCAGTTCACAAATCCCCTTCACCGTGCCGTCAGGCACGAAAGAGTCTTAGCGGCGGCTTTTCAAGCCGCCGTACCTACCCTGTGGAATCAGCGTCGCCTAGCGACGCAAGATGGAAGTTCTTGCTCGGATAAAGAAATGCAATCAATGCATGGCCGTCGCGCGCGATTGCTGGTTGGGAATGCACAAGGGCACGGCATGGTTCTGCTTCAGGCTGCGCTTCATGGAATGATACGCCAGCCAACTGCCGATGAGCGTGATGAACTGCTCAAGATAAGCGATCGGCACATAACGCAACTCTTCCATCTCGGGTAGTGGCTGCAGGCGTTTTATCCGGATCGAGGTAACATTGGGAAATATCTGCCAGAAGAAATAGCATCGCCGGATATGCGTCTCCATCAGATCAGAGAGCCAGGGCGGTTCCGTCTCATCGTTCTGCATCAGCAGCACACCCATGTTCTGCTTCCGCTGCTGGGAGAGATGACGCAGATAACCCTCCACCAAGACATAGGTCACCGTCCGGTTTACCATACGCCGCTTGCGATCTTGCAAGATTTCACCCAGCGAACGATGCGCCTTATACGTATGCGCCGCCCCCACTGCCCGGACAATTCGGTGCGAGTTCGGTTCCTTGAGCA
The DNA here is from genome assembly GCA_030834415.1 of Verrucomicrobiota bacterium. GTDB lineage: Bacteria > Verrucomicrobiota > Verrucomicrobiia > Limisphaerales > JAEYXS01 > JAEYXS01. The sequence goes on from JAURFH010000100.1 coordinate 9,162, forward strand.
GATAATCCGTGCCCAACACTGCCGCCAAAAACCGACCCTCCATGGGCAGATCATTCGGCAGATAGATATTACGCGCGACCTCGGCCCGCATCACGTAAAGCTGTTCTGGAATCACCTTTCCACCCGCCAAAGCTAGATGCGAAACCGCGAGCGATAATCTATCGAACAACGAACGCTTCGGCTTGAAAGCGATATCTTTCACCGGCTCATCCACCACGATGACACTGTCCCGCTTCTCACCCATCGTGCAGAACATATTCCAGAGCGTATCGGGATTGTGGATGACCACATCCCCGTCCATCACGAAGAGAAACTTGGAGGACGCCTCCGACGAAGCATGCACAAACGCATTCCAAGCCGCCGACCGGTTTCGCTCCGGATTGCGGATCATGTGGCAAATGAAGGTGTCCCGATGCTCATGACTGTTCACTTGAGCTTGGAACACCTTCTCCACCGTGGCCGTCGCCTGGGTCCGCTCTTCACCCATCACGCAGATGATCTCGCAGCACAGACCACGTTTGCTCAATTCACTGAACAAGGTCTGGTTGAAGAACGAGGTCAGCGCCGTGACATCAAACTCAGGGTTGCTGCTCCCGGCCAAAATTCCGATTGAGAGAAATGTTCCTGGTGCCTGCTCTTGCGGTGCCACTTGCATTTCCTCTTCAGGACGCAATGAGCTCTCCGCCTCCGGCGCCAGCGTAGCTGTTGCCGTCGTTGGCAGTTCGCATTCCGTGCCCGTGGCTCCGCCGTCTTCTTTCGCAAATTGCATGATACGTTGCATAATGAAATGTCCGGTTCCGCTTTCTCGAACCGAAGCCGATCGCGAAAAGCCCGGTTTGCTTAATATTTCAGGCTTTTATGGGGTTTTCGCCTGAACCGGCTTCGCTTCTCGAAAGCATCTGCCTGATAAATTCAGCAGGGAACAGGCCAAGAGGGACTGGCCGGGGAAAGAAACTGAAGAAGTGTAAAAGAGATCGCCCTCACGCAAGGGCGCGAACCCGCACGGGATTATTCCTCAGGCAGGTCTTGATTCTGCGTCTCTGGCAGAAAGGCGAGGAAGACCAAACCCAGCAGAAAAAATCCACCGAGACAGGTGATGGCCATGCGCAGATCCATGGTGGACTTCATCCACGCGGAAAGCCAGATGAGCACTGGGGCGGCAAGGATGCGTCCCGTATTGAAACAGAAGCCCGAACCCGTCGCCCGTAAATGAGTCGGAAACAGCGCCGGGAAATAAGCCGCATAACCCGCATGGATGCCTTGCGCGAAAAACGCGAACACCGGCAGCAAGAACAACAACAAGCCGTAGCTACCCGTCATCGAAGGCAGCCAGCAGATGGCGGGAGTCAGCACCAAGGCCGCGAGGTGCATCATCACAAACGTCTTCTTGCAACCCCACCGTGCACTGATGGGACCGAAGGCCAGCATGCCCACACCTGCCCCCGCCGTCTGGATGAAGCCAAAGGCGATCTTCGATTTGCTCGCCCAATCCGGATCTCCCGCGCGTTTCAAATAATCCGCTGCGATGTCCTGCCCGGCCACCACCACACCCCAGAAAGTCGCCAAGCCAACCATGGCAAGCAATGCCCCGAAGATGGCCCGCGCCCGCCACTTGGCAGAGCGAAACATATCTGTGTAACTGCCCATCTGGTCAGCCTTGGCCTTCTTCGCCTCCTTCCAAGTCTCCGGCTCTTTCACGCTCACGCGCACCCAGAGCACCAGCAATGCCGGGATGACACCCACGAGGTAAGCAGCCCGCCAATTGCTGCCCACGAAAAGACCGGTCGCCGCCGCGAGCCACAGCCCCATCACACTCGTCGCATGAAAGATGCCGCCCGCACGTTCCCGCGCGTGCTTGGGAAACACCTCGGCGACCAGGGCCGCACCGACCGCCCATTCACCACCTACACCCATCGCCACCAAAAAACGCAAGGCACCCACGTGCCATATCTCCGTGGCAAACGCCGTGATCCCGGAGAAGATGGAATAACACAGGATGGTCACGGCCATGATGGGGCCGCGTCCGTATTTATCCGCCAGAGAACTGAACAACCATCCGCCCAATGTACCACCCGCAAGGAATATACCCAGAAACCGCTCGCCCCATATCTTCACCAATGGATCATCTGCTGAAACCTTCAACAGCTCTGGCAGCATGTCCGCCCGCGTGATGTTGTAGAGCTGACCTTCGAACGCATCAAACACCCAGCCAAGCGACGCCACGATGAGCACGAGCCACTGGTAACGGGTCACCCCCTGATACCATTTCTGCGTTGGAGAAGTCATGAGCGCTTTTGCTATCGGCTAGAGATTGGTTTGGGTTGTTATGTCTGCGTTACATTTCTCAAAAAGCCACCGTCTTGCCCGGGATAGCGATGGGGTAATTACCCTCCGCATCCGGCTTCACCGGCGGCTCCATATCCCACGTGACATTCTCCGGCATGAGCTGGAGCTTGGAATTGAAGGCTTCATCCCACTCGACCTGTTTACCGGAATAGACCGCCATGCGGCCCATGATGGCGGTCATGGTAGAGTATGCGGCCTGCTCCAGCTCATTGTAGGGCTTGTCATTGCGGATAGCTTCGATCAACGGGAAGTGCTCCAACTGATGACCGTCTTCCGAGGTCTTCAACCGCAAGTCCCACGCGTTGGGTCCGGTGATGCGGAAGATCTTGTTCTGCACGTTCAAGTCCGCCTTGCCCTTGGTGCCCACCACATGCTCGCTCACCACAGTGTGTGTGCCGGCCTGTCCTTGACGGCACTGGCTGGAGAGCTTGGAACCGTCGGCGTATTCGTATTCGACGAAGAAGTGATCGTAGATCTGGCCGTGCAATCGTTTGTCATTCCGCACCTGCCGCCCCCCCATGCCCTGCGCCCGGACCGGATGCCCTTTCTTGATCCAATTGATGATATCGATGTTGTGGATGTGTTGATCCACGATGAAATCGCCGGAGATCCAGGTGAAGTAATACCAGTTGCGCAACTGGTATTGCAGCTCGGACTCGCCCGGCAACCGCTCCAATCCGCCACGCGCATTGCCCAGCCAGTAACAAGTCATCGAGGTGATGTCGCCCACCGCGCCATCGTGCAGGCGTTTGACCGCCTCCTGATAACCGACTTGATGATGACGTTGCAGACCGACACCGACTTTCAAATTCTTCCGCTTCGCCTCTTCCGCAGCTGCCAACACCGTGCGTACGCCCGGCGCATCCACCGCCAATGGTTTCTCCACAAAGACATGCTTACCCTGCTTGACTGCCTCCCGGAGGTGATAAGGATGAAACCCTTGCGGCGTGGCGATGATGGCCAGGTCCGCTTGGGCAATCGCTTCCTTGTAAGCATCAAACCCGATGAACTGATTTCCCAAGGAGACATCTACTTGCTCTGGATGTTGCTTCTTCAGGATGGCCAGACTCTTGTCCATGCGGTCGCGGGAGATATCCGCCATAGCCACGAGCTTGGTGCCTTTGCTGACATTGAGATTTTGATTGGAGGCACCGGTGCCACGCCCACCACAACCGATCAACGCGAGTTTCAGCTCCGAGCCCGAAGCCGCGAAGGCATGCGTGGCCGCCGACACAGTGGCGATAGTGGCGACGGAAGTTTTGGCGAGAAACGAGCGACGGGTGATCATGGCTTGGTTCATGGGTTAAGGTTACAGTTTAAGCAGGTCAGCCACAGGTAGCGGCTGCTTTTGCCGGATGGATTCTTCCGCGACGAGACAGAGACCGGCCGACCAGAGACCGTCATTGGCCGTGGCGAGCTTGTGACTCTCACCACGCACCATCCGGAGACATTGCGAAATCTCTTCGCGCAACTCGAAGACCTCACCGCTATGCGACTCGAGCTTCACGGTCTCCAGCTTCTCGCCGTCGAAAACTTTCAGGAAATAATCCGGCTCCAACGTGCGATCCAGCGCCCCGCTCCAGCCGGCCCAGATGGCGCCCTTGGTGCCCGTGACCTTCACGGTCTGGTGATGCTCAAACGCCGCGAGCGTCTGGGACACCACGGCATAGCTGCCATTCGCATACTTGAACATGGCACTGAAATTATCGAAGAGCTGCGGCCGCTGCGGATCGCGGGAATTGCCATACGCGTACAATTCCACCGGATCGCCGCTGCCACTCAGATACCAGCGCGCGAGGTCAAAGAAATGGATCGGCTCCTCCAGCACCCAGCTGCCCACGCGGCTCTGGTCATAACGCCAGCCCCCAGCACCTAGTCGGTAAGGTTTGCGCAGGAGTTCCACCAAGACGTACTGCGGCTCACCGATGGTGCCGCGCTCGATGATCTTTTTGACCTCACCCCATTGCGAAGAAAGGCGAAACTCATGTCCCAAAGCCAGCTTGCCCTTGCTCGTGGCGGCTGCAGCCGCGATGGCTTTGCAATCTTCCAAGGTCGTCGCCATCGGCTTTTCCAGCAGGACATGCTTGCCTTTGGCGAGTGCCTCGAGCGCGATGTCGCGATGCGTATGACTGGGCGTGACGATATCGATGATATCGAACTCGGCCTCAGCGATCATCGCCTGCGCATCAGCATAGATGGCGGCTTCGGGAAACGCTGCAGCAGCTTCTTTGCGCGTGGCTTCAGTAGGTGCCGTGATGGCGACGAGGCGGGCTTCAGGGTTACCGGCGATGGATTGCGCGTGAAGTTTCCCCCAAGCGCCGAAACCGGCTAATGCGAAACGGACTGGTTGTGACATGGATTCAGATACGCGTGATTATTTTCGTTCAGCCGTGGTCAGGGGCGTGAAGGGATTGGGCACCAGCCGTCCCTGCACTTCATTCAAGCGGCAAGTCGGCAGCTTGGGCAGCACGTGCTTGGCAAAAAGATCGCATTCATCGAGATGCGGATAACCGCTAAGGATAAAGGCGCGCATGCCCATATCCATATAACGGTTCAATTTAGCGAGCACCTGATCAGGATCACCCACGATGGCGCTGCCGCAACCACTACGGGCCAGCCCCACCCCGCTCCACAGATGCGGCTCGAGATACAGGTCCTTGCTCTGGGCGCGCAGTTCATCTTGGCGCAGCACCCCGGCGCTCTTGCTATCCATGGAGCGCTCTTTGATCTCAGCACCTTTGGTCAGGTCGAGTTTGGAGATGAGCCGATCCGCAGCCGCGCGTGCTTCGGCCTCCGTCTCGCGCACGATGACATGGCTACGAAAACCGAAATCGATTTTGCGCCCGTAAGCCGCCGCTTTCTCCGACATCACACGCATCGTTTCCGCGATACGCGCTTCCGTCTCCGGCCACATCAGGAAGACATCGCAATGCTTGGCGCAGAGATCCTGCGCGGGCGGCGAGATGCCTCCGAAATACATGAGCGGCCCGCCATTCTGCTGATACGGCTTGGCCGCATCGGTGTTCGGCAGGCTGAAATTGTAGTACTTGCCCTCCCACTTGAACGGACCATCCGTCCGCCAGAGCCCTTGCAATATCTGGATGATCTCGCTGCTGCGCTCGTAACGCACCTCGCTGCTCTCCTTCAGACCCGGCATGTCCGAGGAGATGATATTGATACACAGTCGCCCCTTGGCGACGTGATCCACCGTGGCGAGGGCCCGCGCGAGCATCGGCGGCCAGACCTCCCCCATGCGCAAGGCTACGAGTTGATTGATCTGCTTAGTCTGCGGCGCCATGGCCGCAGCGAACGCAAGCGCGTCCTGACCGACGATCCAGCCCGAGGGTAATAAAATGTTTTGGAAGCCATGAGCATCCGCGCGCCGGACAATGTCGCCGCAATGCTCATAATTGGAACGCAAGGTTCCATCTGGCACACCGAGAAATTCGTAATCATCCCCGCATAACGCGGAGAACCAGGCGACCTCCGCCTGGCGTTCGAAAGTACGGATCACAGGCGAATTCATGTCAGCAATGGCGATAGACTGCGCATGTCACAGATTGGTGGTCCCGCGCATTATGCAGCAAAGGAAGAACTTGGCAAGATGACCCGCCTGCATTTCAAAAAACGCCCGCCAGATTCACCTACTCGGAAAAACTACTTCGCAGGCTTGGCCAAAATCTCCATGACTTGCGGAATGATCTGGGCCGCGAACATCGCATGGCCGCGGTCATTGGGATGCAGCCCGCCCATGATGCCATTTTTCACCGTCAATGCTTTGGCTGCCTG
>JAURFH010000101.1 GCA_030834415.1 Verrucomicrobiota bacterium
TCAGAGCCGGGACGGCGGCAATCTTCATGGAGGCGGGGAGCGCCGGATTCGTCGCGGGGCTTTTAGACACCAACCGGCGACGCGGAGTCCGGACTGAGCGGGAGCGTGTGGCGAGTTTCATAGTGCTTTCGTGTTCAGGGTTAAGTTCCAGTCTGTCTATATTTTGTCTAATTTAGACGAGTTCGTCAAGTATTTGTCTAAAAATATATACCAGACGTTCAATTATTTATGAGATGCTGGGCTATTAGTTTTTATTCCGGTTTTTAATCTATTGGTATTCAGTTATTTACGAATATTAAAAAGAACCTCTATTGTTTGATTGAAAACAAACGGCTCGGCTTGCTTGCATTTGTCTAACATTTGTTTACATTTCACTTGCAGCGTATGGATTTACATCATCCCATCAAAGTGGTTGCCCGTCGTACTGGGCTGAGCCAGCACGTCATCCGCGTCTGGGAGAAACGCTATGGTGCCGTTGAGCCTGCTCGCACCGAGACCAACCGCCGGCTCTACTCAGAGTCTGAGATTGAGAGACTGCATCTGCTGTGCCAACTCACCCAAGCGGGCCATGGAATCTGCCGCATCGCCAAGTTGAGCACGGAGCAATTGCGCGCCCTGTGTTGCCATGCCGTTCCGCCGGAGAACGTGACCATCCTGCCGTCTCGTCCAGTTTCGCCGGTTGCTCCAGTAGAACCAGAAGTGGATCCGTCCACGCAGTATCTGGATGAAGCGATGGCGGCGATTCGAATGCTGGATGATGAGGCGCTGGATGATGTTCTGTGCCGCGCCTCCGTGGAGCTGGGTCATCAAGGCCTGTTACAGAAAGTTGTGGTCCCTCTGACGCATCGCCTTGGCGCCGACTGGGAGGATGGCGCCATCAAAGTGGCGCACGAACACTTCGCTTCCTCCGTCCTGCGCACGTTTCTCTGCAATCACGCCAAGCCCTGTAACCTGCCGGAATCGGCGCCTGTGCTTGTCGTGGCTACGCCCTCGGGGCAGACCCATGAACTCGGTGCCGTGTTGGTAGCAGCGGCGGCCACGAACAAAGGCTGGCGGGTGAAATATCTCGGCACGAATCTGCCTGCCTGCGAGCTCAGTGGCGCGGCCATCCAGAGCAAAGCCCGCGCGGTCGCGCTCAGTGTCGTATATCCGGATGATGATGCGGAACTGGTCTTGCAATTCACCACTTTACGCAAGTATTTGCCGCCCGAGGTGGCCATTCTCGTCGGTGGTCGCGCGGCTGAGTCGTATGCCGATGCCATCGCGGCCATCGGGGCCAGTTTGCTCACCGATCTGACGCAACTGAACCGCAAGCTCGATGAGTTGCGCAACAGCGTGCCACAGCGGCGCATTCGCGGCGTGGAGTGATGTGTCATGGGCAACACCTTCACTGCTGAACTTTGGTTGCCGCTCAAGCGTGAGGAGATTTTTCCGTTCTTCGCCGACGCAGCCAACCTCGAGGCCATCACCCCGCCATGGGTGAACTTTCACACGCTCACTCCCTCGCCTATCGAGATGAAGCCGGGCACGCTCATCGACTACCAGTTGAAGATCCGTGGCATCCCGGTGAAGTGGCGCACACGCATCAATGTCTGGGAGCCGCCTTACCGTTTCGTGGATGAACAACTGCGCGGCCCCTATCGCAAATGGGTCCACGAACACACCTTCGAGGAAAAGGATGGTGGCACCCTCTGCAAAGATCGCGTGGACTACGCCGTGCCCGGCGGCTGGCTCATCGACCAGCTCTTCGTCCGGCGAGATGTGGAGCGGATTTTTGCCTATCGCCAACAGCGCATCGAGGAGCTGTTGTTGCCGGAAAAATTTTCGCCCTCAGGAAAGATCTGACCCTTCTGAACTAGGCAGTCTCAGGAACTTTCGTTGCATTCCGCAACGTTCGTTCTGCCGGCGTCATGCAAGATGCATCTTTAGGGCGGTTAGATGGGCCACTACGCCACTTCACCTGCCGCATGACCTGAAGCCCACGCCCACTGAAAATTATATCCGCCCGAGCCAGCCCGTCACATCGACCACCTCGCCGATGAAATACAGCCCCGGCACTTTGCGCGCCTCCATCGTCTTGGAGGATAGCTCATCCGTGTCGATGCCGCCCAAGGTCACCTCCGCCTTCACATACCCTTCCGTGCCGCTCGGCTGGATGGTCCAGTTCTGCAAGCGCGTCCCAATAGATTCTAGCTCCGCCGGTTTGAAATGTTTCACCGGCTTCACCAATTGGTTCTGCGCACACCACGCATGCGCAAAGCGCCGTGGCACATACTGGCTCAGGAAATTTGGCAACTCGCGCGCATCCGTCTTGTTCGCCAGCAACAGATCCTTCGCCGATTGGTCCGGCAACATGTTGATGGTGATCGGATCATTCTCCCCGCGATACGAAGATACCTGCAAGATTGCCGGTCCGGTGATGCCGCGATGCGTGAACAGGATATTCTCGCGAAATGATTTTCCATTCGCCGTGGTGATCGTATCCACCGAGAGTCCGCTCAATTCCGCATACGCGCGCAAGTCCTGTTCATTGAAAGCAAGCGGCACCAATCCCGGACGCCGCAGCAACACGTTCAAGCCGAACTGTTCTGCTAATCGGTATCCGAAATCCGAAACGCCCAGCTTCGGAAAGGAAAGCGCACCACACGCGATCACCAGCGAATCCGCTTCATACACCCCCTGATTCGTCTCCACCTGAAAGCCCGCCGTCTTCTGCACGCGGGTGATGCGGCAGTTCAGTCGCATATCCACCTCCGCCCATTCGCACTCCGTCAAAAGCATGTCCACGATCTCCTTCGAGCTGGTATCGCAGAACTGCTGCCCAAGCTTCTTCTCGTGATACGCGATGCCGTGCCGCTCAACCATCGCGATGAAATCCTTGGGTTTGTACCGCGCCAACGCGGACTTCATGTAGTGCGGATTATGCGAGATGTAATTCTCCGGCCCCGCATTGAGATTCGTGAAATTGCAACGCCCGCCACCCGAGATGAGGATCTTCTTGCCCGGGCGTTCATTGTGCTCCAGCACCCGCACCGAGCGGCCCCGTTGCCCGGCGGTGATGGCGCACATCAAGCCGGCCGCGCCGGCCCCGATGACCAGCACGTCCGTCTTCATATTGTCCCGATTGCTCACGTGCCGCTGATGAAAGCGGCTCACGTGATTGATTTCACGAACAATCTGCCAGCAACTTCACTTCGCGAAGACCAGGTCCGCCGCCTGCCAGCTCGCGCACTTCGTCTCCTGATACGCGCCCATACCGCCCATGACATTCTGCACGCGCGTGAATCCGGCCCCCATCAAAATGCTGGCCGCGATGGTGCTGCGATATCCGCTCCCGCAGATGACCGCGAGCGGTTGGTCTTTCGGACATTCTTCCATGCGCTTCAAGAGGGCGGGCAGGGGAATATGTTCCGCGCCTTCAATGTGGCTTGAGTTCCATTCGCCCGGCGTGCGCACATCCAGCACGATGGGTGCATCGCCACGCTTCAAGCCTGACTTGAGATCACAGACACTGAGTTGCGAAAGCTGCCGGGTCTCATGCAGCGAATCCGCTTCTGCGTAACCCACCACGTTGTCGAAGCCGATGCGGGCCAGTTCCAGGCGGGCCTTCGCCGCATTGGCCGCCGCCCCGACCACCAGCACGATCGGTTTTCCGCCCGGCACGAAGAAACCGGTCCAAGTGGAGAACATGGCGCTGCCCATCCCGATATTCAGACTGCCCGGGAAATGACCTGCACCGAAGAACGGCCCGGTGCGTGTATCGATGACGTATGCCCCGGCACTTGCCGCCGTCTTCACCTGTTCTTCCGTCAGTTGCTTGAGTGCAGGCAGTTCGCTGTAGGGCGAGGCCCCTTGCACATTGATACCCACATCGTAACTGAAGTAGGCCGGGCGCGCCGGGAGATTCGCCGTCATCTGCTTCACGAATTCCTTCCGGTCCTTGATCTGCGCCGCCCAATTGTTCTGCTGTTCTTGAGCAACGGTGGTGAATGGAGCCGAGCCCAAGGCCCGTCCGCATAGTGAGCCGGCTCCGTGCGCGGGATACACCTTCACCGTGCCCGGCAGGCTAAGGATCTTGTTGAACAGCGAATCATACAATTGATCCGCCAGCACGACCGGATCGGCATCCGCATCGCGCAAATCCGGACGGCCCACATCGTTCACAAACAACAGATCGCCCGTGAAGACAACGTCGGGTTTCCCATCCTTGCTCACCAGAAAGCTAAGACTGTCCGGGGAATGACCCGGCGTTTCGAGCATCTCGATCTCCAGGTCACCGACGGTGATGCGGTCACCATCCTTTGCCGGCCGGTGCTGATAGATCACCGGTGCGAGATGCGAGGTGTAGATGGTCGCGCCACTGCGTTGCGCCAGCTCAATGAACCCACTCGCGAAATCCGCATGCGGATGCGTATTCAGGATGGCGGTGATGCGCAACCCCTCAGCTGCGGCATCCGCGAGATAATCTCCCACGTCGCGCTTGGGATCTACGACAGCCGCCTCGCCCTTGCTGCCAATCAGGTAGGAAGCGTGGGCGAGCCCTTCGACAAAATAACGTTTTAGTATCATAAGCCTGTGGATGTTGAGTGTTCGTTGTTAAGTTAAATTCTTCAGGAGCAGGAACGCGGCGACGGCCATCACGAATCCCGCGAAAACCTTTTGCAGCCGCGCCACCGGAAAATCTTTCGCCAATTGGCTCCCGGTTATCATCCCGATGACGGCCACCAGTAGGAAAATACCTGTGAGTGACCAATCGAGGTGAGCATTGAGTCCGTGACCGATAAGTCCGGCCAAAGAGTTGAAAGCGATGACGACCAACGAAGTGCCTACCGCCATCTTCATCGGCAACCGGCCAAATATGACCATCGCCGGCACTAAGAGAAAACCGCCACCCACACCTAGAAAACCAGTGAGCACCCCGACACCTAACCCGGATAACAAGCAGCGGAATGGCCGACACTCCGGTTTTGGCGTCAGTTCGGATTCCTTACGCAGCAGCATGATGGTCGCGATAGTTGCCATCAGCAGCGCAAAGAGCACCAGCAACGTCTTGGGTGTGACCAGTGGTGTGAGATGCGCGCCCGCCCAGGCACCAATCATGCCGATGCCGCCAAACATCATAGTGGCCTGCTTGTGAACCTGCTGTTCTCGATGCTTCAGCCACGCCCCGACCAAGCTCGTGCCGCCCACCACCGCCAGCGACATCGCGACTGCATCCGCTGGACTCACTCCCGCCGCATAGACCAACACTGGAACAGTGATGACCGAGCCGCCGCCTCCTAATAGGCCCAAGGCGAGGCCGATTCCCGCTCCGAGTGTCAGTGCCACCAGCATGGTTGGTTCCTTTATGGTTTAGCGTTTGCAACAACTGGTCTGGCAGCGGTTCCACGGTGCCTTGGCGAGCAGCAAGCCCATACCGCACCAGTCCGTGATGCCCGCGAAGATCAGGCCCGCTCCGACAAATCCGCTCAGGCCGTAGAAGCCGGGATGTACGAAGGTGCCGAGCAGAACACCAGTAAGCACGAGCGCGCCGGCAGCAATACGCACCTGGCGCTCCAGCGAGATAGGAGCCTTGGCATCGCGATTCAGCGGCAATCCGGCTTCTTCCCAGGCCAGCAGACCGCCATCCAAGGAGCGCACGTCCTTGAAGCCCTTGCTTTGCAGGAGTTTGGCGCCTTGCGCGCTGCGCTTGCCCGAGCGGCAGATCACCACCACCGGCTGTTCCGGGTTCAATTCCCCGAGGCGCTGCTCCAATTCCCCCAGCGGGATGAGCCGGGCGCAGTCCAGATGACCGCCGGCGAATTCCATCGGCTCACGGACATCCACCACGGTGCAGGATTCCCCGCGCTCGATCAGCTCGCGCAAACCCTGCGCGGTGAGGGCGGGACGGTTTCGGCTGGATATTTCACAGGTCGCATTCATATTCATTTCAACTTTGATGTTAATTGACTATATAACTAATTAGTAATATATGTCAAGCATGATATTGAACATGGCCAAAACCAAACCATCTGCCGCCGGTCTGCCGCCCGAGGCGCTCGAACTTGTCGCGGCCCGTTTCAAGGTGCTCGCCGAGCCCATGCGCCTGCGCCTTCTGCAGACTCTGGAAGCAGGTGAACGCACTGTGGGTGAGTTGGTCATCGAGACGGGAGCCGGACAGGCGAATGTGTCGAAGCATTTGAACCTGCTGGCCGATGCCGGGCTGGTGGGACGCCGCAAGGAAGGCCTGAATGTCTATTACTTCATCGCCGATCCGATGGTGTTCGACCTGTGCAAGCTCGTCTGCGGCAGCTTGCAGAAGCAGCTCGCGCAACGGGCCAAGGCCTTCGGTGGCTGAACCGGCTTGCCTCGCGCTATGCTGGCGCTAACCTCTGGGCATGACGAAGGACACCTCGCCCGAGTCTAATACCGAACCCCAAGCATCCGCCTCCCCGGATGTGTGCGACATCTCCGGCGAATACTGGCGCTGGTGCCCGCGTTGCGGCACGGAATTGCACAACGAGAAGTGCAAACTCCGCTGCCCCAAGTGCCATTACTTCATGAGTTGCTCGGATTTTGACTGAAAGTTGCTCTGCGGCCATGAGTCCTGAGGGTCGATTTCGTAGCTCAATCTAAGGTTCCATTTGCTCACAAGAAGGCGTGCTTTCTTATCCGCGCTGAGGCATATTCCTCTCATCCATGAAGGACACGTCGGGAGCGAATGGGGCCACCTTGAACTGGACCTCCGCTGAAGCCGCGTTGCGTCATCTGCGCAACGGCATGCGGGTATTTATCGGGTCAGGCTGTGCCGCCCCGCAGGCTTTGGTGGCAGCCCTTACCGGCCGGGCGGGGGAGGTGTATGACATCGAGATCCTGCACATACTTACTCACGGCAGCGCTCCCTATGTCAGTAAAGAGCTGCTCGGTCACTTCCGGCACATTGCCTTCTTCATGGGTGGCAACGTCCGTGAGGCGGTGAATGAGGGCTACGCTGATTATACGCCAATCTTCCTCAGTGAGATACCGGCCCTGTTCCGGCATAAACGCATCCATCTGGACGTCGCCTTGGTGCAGGTCAGCCCGCCGGATGCACATGGCTTTTGCAGTTTGGGTGTCTCCGTAGACGTGGTGAAGGCGGCGGTGGAGAGCGCCTTTCATGTCATCGCCGAGGTGAATCCCCGTATGCCGCGTACATTGGGTGATAGCTTCGTGCATGTCTCACAACTGCACGCCCTCGTCGCGAGTGAGCTGCCCGTCTACGAACACCTCTGTGCACCGCCTTCCGAGGAATCCCTACGCATCGGCGAATACATCGCCTCGATGATCGAGGACGGCTCAACGCTGCAGACCGGCATCGGCGAGATTCCCAGTGCCGTGATGGCTGCGCTGAAGGATAAGAAAGACCTGGGCATGCACACCGAGATGTTCACCGAGGCGGTGGTGCCACTTATCGAATCTGGCGTGATGAATTGCTCGAAGAAAACGCTGCTGCCCGGCAAGATCGTCGCGTCCTTCTGCTTCGGTGATCGCAAGCTCTACGATTACATCCACGACAACCCGCTCTTTGCCTTTCACCCCACGGAGTTCACGAATGATCCGTGGAAGATCGCGCAGAACCGGCGCATGGTCGCCATCAGTTCCGCCATCGAGGTGGACCTCACCGGTCAGGTCTGTGCGGATTCACTCGGGGAAAAGTTTTACAGCGGCTTCGGCGGTCAGGTGGATTTCATCCGCGGTGCTGCCCGTAGTGAAGAGGGGAAACCTATCATCGCGTTGCCCTCCACGGCAAAGAACGGGACGGTGTCCCGCATCGCCGCCGCGTTAAAGCCGGGTGCAGGCGTAGTGACGACGCGCGCGGATGTGCATTACGTGGTCACCGAGTATGGCATCGCCGATCTGCACGGGAAGAGCGTGCGGGAGCGCACGCTTGCGCTCATCAATATCGCGCATCCCAAGTTTCGCGATGACCTCATGCGCGCGGCTAGGGCGCGGCATTTGGTCCATCCTAACCAGATCGCCCTGCCGCCGGGCATGGCCCCATACCCGCGCCAGTATGAGTGCCGCCATCATTTCCGGGGGAAGCACGATGTGCGCTTTCGTCCCATCCAGCCCACGGACGAGGACTTGCTCAAAGAGTTCTTTTACTCGCACACCCGGGAGACGGTGAAGCACCGTTACTTCACTGCCCTCCGCCATCTGCCGCAGGAACAGGTGCAGCGCTTTGTGACGCTCGATTACGCCAAGGACATGGCCATCGTGGGCTTGGTGCCGTTCGAGGGCCGCGAACGCATCGTCTGCGTGGGCCGCTACTTTCGTGAACCGGGCAGCACCGAGGCCGAGGTCGCCTTTACCGTGCATGAAGACTACCAGAAGCACGGCATCGGCACGTGGCTGTTAAATCACTTGAAGGAAATCGCCCATCAGCATGGAATCACATTCTTCACGGCTGACGTGCTGGCGGAGAATCACGGCATGTTGCACGTTTTTCAAAAGAGCTTCCCGCATGCGGAGAAGGAGTTGGAGGGTGGGGTGTATCATGTCCGGTTTGGGCTGGAGGCAGGTGCTGACAAGCTGCTCTTACATAAGGATTGAATCTCCCGCCGGGCGTCGCCAAATTAGACCTTACTTGGAGGCGTATTGTCCCCGGTTGTCATGAAATCGCTGAAACTGGTCAAGCTGTTTGTCGTGCTGCTGTTTTGCCTGAGCGCTCACTCCGCTCCTCTGGACCATTGGCATTGGGTGGCTCCTTTGCCGCAGGGGAATTCTTTACGCGAAATCCAGTTCATCAATGGCCGGTTTGTAGCAGTGGGTGAAGGCGGTGCGGTCATGCACTCCACGGATGCTACAAACTGGACGGTATCGCCCAAACCGGACGACATCACCCTGCTCGCTGCTGCTTATGGTAATGGAGTTTATGTGATTGGCGGAGCGTATGGCTTCATCTGGGTTTCCGCCGATTTGGAGACTTGGACTCAGGCCAGTCCGACAGTGTTCACCGCCATCCGTAGCATCACGTATGGCAATGGTGCATTTATGGCCGTGACGGACGGGGGAGAAGCGATCAAGTCAACCGACGGCACCTCGTGGACAAAGGTGCTAGGACCGATGCTGATCGATTTCCGTTCGGTCCACTTCGCCCAAGGTCATTTCTGGATTGCCGGAGGAGACAGTGATGCATCCATCTACGAGATCGCCGAAGGGACGCTGCTGAAATCTGCTGATGGAAACAACTGGCAGGTGGAAAAGGTGGACAGTAGAAGCATGTTCACCCAAGTAATACAAGCTGGGGAGGAATTGCTGGTGCTAGAACTCGCGGGTAACCTGCACATCCGCTCGGCCTCCGGCATGTGGCGGCACTATGCCACACCGGGATATCCCTTGGGTGCCGTGTCGTACGGCTCCGGGAAATATCTCGTCCACAGTGTTCCTGGCAGTGGTATTTCCTCTTCGGGACTGGTCTCCACCAATGGTTACCAATGGACCTTTGTGAATGGTGTAGACTTTTACGATGTGTTTTCTTCGGCGTACGGAAACGGATATTTTGTGCTGGCCGGCAATGGCGGGCAGTTATTGCGGTCAACGGACGGGGGAGCATATGAGCCTGCCATCGGCAATTCGCTCGCGGGAGGGACTTACGGACCGATGGCCTACGGAGACAACCGTCTGCTGCTGGCCGGTTACCGGTTCGGGGAAATCGGTTATGAAAGTGCCGTTCTCTCACGGGAAGGGGAGCAAGGCGAATTTACCATGTCGTTACCTGAAGGGCTGGGTGGGCTTCATCGGATCGAATGGGTGGATGGAAAGTTTATCGCTACCGCCTCCGGACAAATCGCCATATCAGAGAATGGGACTGAGTGGACGGTCACGGCGCTGCCGAGCGTTTATGAATCGTCGGATATGTTGATCGTGAATGACAAAATCATCGTGACCACCTACTCACATCCGTCGACGATCACGATCCTCTCGCTCGCTGGTGAGATACTTTCGCATAATACGTATCCTGATTACAGCAACATCACGGAAATCGAATACGGTTTGGGCTCGTACTGGATGATCTGTGGTTACGGCAACCAGTTGTATCGATCTACGGATGCGGTCACGTGGCAATTGGTAACTTCAGAACTCCCCGTCACCGGCAAGTTTTCCGCCCAAGGGGGGCGACTGCTCATGCTGGGTTATGGTGGAGTGTCTGCTACTTCGACCGATGGCCTGAACTGGCGTTACGGTGCAACTGGCAGTGAGATGACCAGTCCGCAGATACTCCGCTATGTGCAGGGAAAATATGTTGCGCTAATGAACCCATACTACTCCTCCACGCCAATCCAGAAAAGTCAGATAGTCTCTTCAAGTGACGGTTTGCATTGGCAGGTGCATCCGTTATTCACCTTTCGAGGGAGCGATTTCGTCTATGGCAATGGCCGTTACTATGTCAGCGGCCAAGCTGGCAATAATAACGTGGTGATGGAGTCAGACTTTTCCGTCAGCTTGCAACTGATGCGGCAAACAGATCCAAGCGTGATCATCGACGGTCCCAAGGAGAAATATTACCGTGTTTTGCGGAGCGCTGCTTTGGGGCCAATGGAGGATTGGGCAGAGATTGATCGGGTTTTTGCGCCGCAGATGCCTTTCACTTATCAAGACTCCTCTGCTGCTGGGAATGGCCCTTACTTCTATCGGGTCACTTTGGAGCCGGAGCTGGTCGAAGAATGATGCGGTTCAATCGGCCTTCTGCCCTTTGTAGCGTAGCACTGCCCAGCAAGCTGCTGCTCCTAAGGGCAAGGCGATCCACGGTGTGAGTCCGAAACCCGTCGGCAGATAACCCAGCAGTAACGCCATCCCTGCGGCGAGCAGCGCATAAGGCATCTGGGTGCGCACATGTTCCATGGCATCGCAATCACTGGCGAAGGCGGAGACGATGGTGGTATCGCTGATGGGTGAGCAGTGATCCCCAAAGACCGCTCCGGCCAGCACCGCACCGATGGTCACGATGACGAGTGAAGCGCCGGGTGCGCCTCCCAGCGTGACTGCGATTGGAATGGCCAACGGCATCACCAGCGCCATGGTGCCCCAGGAGGTGCCGGTGCTGAATGAAATCAGCGCTGCCGTGGCAAAGACCACGCTGGGCAACAGACCTACGGGCATCTTTCCGCTGAGCAAGCCCGCCAGAAACTTCGCCGCCCCGAGGTCTTTTATGACGCTGTTCAGCACCCAGGCGAATACCAGAATCATCGTGGGCAGAAAGAGCTGCTTCATCCCGTCGAAGAAGGCGTGGATCACACCCTCTTTCAACGCCTCGGTGGGGCGCTGGGCTGATAGCGCCATCGTGAGCAGACAGGTGAGCGCGGTGACCCAGACAAAGACGAGGGCGGCATCCGCTTTGCCAAAGGCATCAATGAGCGTGACCATCGTGAATGGCTGTCCCAAGCCGCCGCCTTGGATGAACAATCCAGCGAAAACGCCCAGCACCAAAACCACAATCGGGATGATGGCCAGGTGCAGCCGTGTGCATTCGCACTTAGTCGTGGGTGCAGGCGGTTCTTCGGCTGGAATATTGGCAGCGGCTTCACGTTCCGCTTTCACCATCGGGCCGATATCGCGACCGAGCCAGATGACGAAGAAGACGAGCAGCAGCAGGAACCAGTTGTAGAAGCGATAGGGTACACTCTGCACCAGCAGCGTGAAGGCCGCGGGTATCTGTTCGGCGGAAAGGTTCGGTGTCTGCTCGAAGCCCTGCTTGATCACGGAGAGTTCATACGCTACCCACGTGGAGATGAGTGCCAGCCCGGCGATGGGCGAGGAGGTGCAATCCACGATGAACGACAGCTTGGCGCGTGAGATACCCGCCTTGTCCGTGATGGGGCGCATCGCCTTGCCCACGAGCATGGAGTTCGCGAGGCCGTCAATGAATATCGTCCAGCCCAGCAGATAGACGCCCATACCGGCTTTGCGTTTGCTGTGGGCTTTACCGAGGAACCATTCCGCCAGTGCGGTCATGCCGCCATTCCGTTGGAGCAATTCCACCAGCCCACCCATCAGCAGGGTGAAGATGAGCACGTTCAGATTCCACGGATCTTTCAGAGCGTTGATGAGGTGCTTCGCAAAGAGTTCCAGAAACGCGGTGCAGGGATTGCCGCCATGCAGCAACAGCCCACCGGCAAAGCCGCCGGCGAAGAGGGCCACGTAAATGTTACGCGTGAGGAAGGCCAATCCTATGGCCAAGACACTGGGCCAGAGGCTGGCGATAGTGTTGTGTGCGTCCGGCAGGGCGAACACCCACACAAACGTCAGCAGAAACGCGCCCCATGAGATCAGCGTCTCCCGTTTCATGCTCAGGCAATGGGGGCTGGCTGATGCAAACACCACGAACGATACGCCCCGATCACGATCGCGAACGCGATCGCACAACCATAGAAGCTGTAACCTTCATGCAGCGAGACAACGGTGGATTCCAGCAGGATATCGAGGATCACCACGGAATGAGCGATGAAATCCACCCGGTTCGCAAAGTAACCCTGCATCGCGGCTACCAGTGAGATGACACCCAGTACCAGCGTGATGGCCAGCCCGGAGGCGACCACACCGCCCGTCCCCAAATGCAGCCAGAGGTGGAAAGTGCCGAGATACGCTGCCAGCAGCACGAGACTGTAATTCCAATGTTGCCAGAAGCGGATGATCATCAGTTATTTGAAGGTATTGTCCTTCGTCAGCCATTTGCGTGGGCCGATGAAGGGCAGGGGAGATTGGCGATACAAGAGGTCATTCAAGCCGTCCGGCAGATGATGCAGCATCTGCACCTCCTGTGCGGTGAGTGCCCGGTCAAAGAGGGAGACTTCGTCCAAGAAGCCGACATAAGCCAGGCCGAGATTCAGTACGCTCCGTTCCGGGTTCCAGTTCAACGTGTTGTTGAAGCCGGTGAAGGTCCCGCGCAGTTCGCCATCCAGATATAGCTTGCCGATACCGTCCTTGCGACCGGTGTTGGCGTGCGAAAAAGTGAAAACCACATGGGTCCACTTCTCGCGGTTGAACGGCGGTTTTTCCACTTGGACCATAGGACGATCTGCCACCGGGATCTCTTCCCATTTTTTATTGTCCGGATTCCAGATCTTGTGATTTCCCATGATGGCGTAGCGGAAGTGCCGCGGGGTCTCATCCTTGCTGAACTCGACGAACATCGCGCCGTCCGTCCACGTCTGCGCGACGTATTGTACGGGATCGCAATAACCGGGGGCGAGATCCTTGTCCGGGTCCAGCCGCATCCAGAAGGAGGCGGTGCCGTTCCAGTCCTTGGCGGCGTAGTTGATATTCGTGGCGCCCTGGTAAAAGACCACGGGCTTCATCTTTTGGGTGAACTCCAGCGCGGCTCCGAAGCGACCGGCCCCTTCGGTGCGTTTGACGAGTTCTCCCTCGGGCAGGCCCGGCACACCGGCCATGCGGCTCTTGCTGTCCGGCGCGTGATAGAGCTTGGCATCACCCTTGGCGAACTCGGCGTCCAGCCCGGCATCAAAGGTCGTGGCGAAGGTCATGGATTCGCGGATGGCCTTGAGCGGATCGGGCGAGCCCGCCGCCCGGCGCAGGGCGTTCTCAGAATTGCGTGAACCCAGCTGTTGCGGGCTGGAGCAACCCGTGATGACCAAGGCGGCGCAAGCCATGGTCAAAACCGGCCGAATAGAGGAAAACCAGATATCCATATGCTGATGTGCCCTCATAGATGGCATGGATCGGCCCATCTTTCAACCGCCATTAGTGACAGGAGGCCAAGTTTGAGGTGGTCGGCGCCAAACGACGGTTGGCTGGAGGCTTCCCAAGGGGGCAATTTATGTTAGGTATGAAGAAAGGTTCAATCATGAGTGATATCACTTACGCCCAAGTGTTGCACCCCACGGATTTCTCCGAGAGCGATGCTCCTGCCTTCGCCCATGCCTTGCGGATCGCGCTGGCGGGGCAGGATGAGTTGACGTTGCTGCATGTGCGGCCGGAGCAGGAGAGGTTTTCATGGGAGGACTTCCCGCATGTCCGCGCCACATTGCTGCGTTGGATGCGTCTCCTGCCGCCTGCCCAGCAAAAGGGATTGGAATTGGGGGATATGGAAGTGATGAAAGTCACGAAGCCTGGCGATGATCCAGTGGCCGCGCTGCATGCTCATCTGGAGGATAATCCGACCGACCTCATGGTGCTGGCCACGCATCAATACACCGGTATCGATCGTCTGCTGCACCGGCCCAAGGCCGAAACCATGGCCCGCTATCCGCGGCTCAAGACTCTCTTCGTGCCGCGTATCGGCGAGGGATTTGTTTCGGTGGAGGATGGCGCTATCTCCTTGAAGCACGTCCTCATCCCGGTGGATTTCAGTCCGGACCCGCAGATCGCCTTGGATGCCGCCGTCTTACTCTTGCGTTTGCTGAAAGTGAATGATGCCGAGCTGACCATCATCCATGTGAGTGCCGCGAATGAGGGGCCACCGCTCAATCTGCCGGTGGATGAGGGGTGGACGGTGCATCGCTACTTGGTGGAAGGCGAGCCCGTGGAAACCATCCTCGAAGTGGCCAAGGAAAAGCATCCCGACCTCATCGTGATGGCCACCGAGGGGCATCACGGTTTTCTGGATGCCTTGCGCGGCAGTATGACCGAGCGCGTTGTGCGTGAGGCGAGATGCCCTGTAATGGCTGTGCCGGTGAAGTGAAGGGCAGATACCGCAGCTTGCCCCATTCGTGCGGGACTGCTTAACTCGCGGTCCATGAACAGTGCGGCACAGACCCGGCCCGATACGGCTTCACCCATTCCGGTGAAGTTGCCGCACAAGATTTCCACGCTGCTCTATTGTTTCGATAGCGCAGATCGCATCCTTCTCATCGAACGCACCCAAGAGCCGAATCGCGGTCTTTGGAGTCCTTGCGGCGGCAAGCTCAAGACTGAGTTGGGCGAATCTCCCTACGCCTGCGCCTGTCGCGAGGCGAATGAGGAAATGGGGCTCACGTTTACTTCGAGTGATTTGCACCTCACCGGCATTGTGAGCGAGCATGGTTACTACGGTCAGGCGCATTGGCTCATGTTCCTATTCGAAGTGAAGCTCAAACTTACTGAAGTGCCGCCGCCTCATCGTGAGGGGCGGTTCGCTTTTTTCGAGCGTGAGGAACTGACTACATTGAATCTACCGGAGACGGACCGCACCACCATCTGGCCGATGTTCTGGCAACATCGTGGCGGCTTCTTCTCGGCGCACTGTCATTGCTATGATGACGGTCGCAATGAATGGAAGCT
>JAURFH010000102.1 GCA_030834415.1 Verrucomicrobiota bacterium
CGCTCCACCATCGCCTTCATCTGCAACACCGCCGGGAAGAAGCGGCACATGTAGTTCACCGCGAATACCGGTGCCTTGGGCTTCTTCACGGCAGCCACCACCTTCACCGTCTCCTTCGCCGTCATGCCCAGCGGCTTCTCGCACACCACATGCTTGCCCGCTTTCAACGCCGCGAGCGATTGCGCCACGTGCACCTTGTTCGGTGAAGTGATGTGCACGACATCCACATTCGGCGAGCGATACATCGCCTCGTAATCGTAATCCCCATACACCTCTGGGATGCCCCACTTCTCCGCCGTCGCTTTCGCGTTCTTCGTGGAACCGCAGATCGCGGTGACCTGCACGCCCAGCCGTTTGAGCGCTTCGATGTGAACGGGACCGATGAACCCGGTGCCGATGACCCCGGCGCGAAGTTGATGCAATGGTTTGCTCATGGATAAAAATCGTTATTTGCCAAAGGCGACATACTCCGGTTGCGCCCCCAACTTGGGCCGTGCCGGTCCGCTCTGCTGACGTGCCCCCAGCACATTCTGGAACTCATAGCGATCCGCCCGGTAGAGCGTGTCCTCCAGCCACAACGGCTCGCCGCCAGCGGTGAAGCCAGTAGCGCGCACCCAGAGCGCGGCTGTTCCAGTGGGGACGTTCAACAGTTTGGCATCTCCGGCAGGCAGGCTCAAGGCCCGGATGGTCTGCTCCGCGCCGCCCAGCCGGATGCCCAATTCATCCTCCAACAGACTGTAGAGCGACCCGCGCAACTGCGTTTTGGTCAATCGCGGGCAAAGCCGCGCGACAATGAAACGCCGTTCCAAGATCACTGGCTCCTCATCCGCCAAGCGCAGCCGTTCAAAGTAATGCAGGGATTCATTCTCCCCCGCCTTCAAACAATCCACCACTTCCGGCCTCACCTCGCTCGCTTTGACCAATTGATAGCTGAGCACCTTGGTCGTCGGGCGTAATCCGCTGGCCTCCGCCTTTTCCGTGAAGCTCACCAATTGCCGCAGATCATTCTGCAACGCCCCCGCCCGCACAAACGTCCCGATGCCCTTGCGGAATTCCAGCGCCCCAGACACCACCAGATGCGACAACGCCTTGTTCGCCGTCACCCGGCTAACACGATATTTGGTGGAGATCTCCCGCTCCGTCAGAAACTTGGCCCCCGGCCCATACTCGCCCTTGCTCAATAACGCCCGCAGCCGGTCATGCAACTGGTGATAGACCGGATCGCGAACCAAGGCGTCATCTTGGACATTTGCCATTGCGGCCTAGTGGCTAGTCCACCAAAGCATTTATGTCAAGTATTCTATCCCGTCCATGTTATTCACCAGACCATCGTCCCGTCACAAATCTGTGTGCATCCATGTCTATCTATGGTTAAAAATCCCTCCATGATCAACGTCGGCATTGTCGGGCTTGGGTTCATGGCGGCCACTCATATCAAGGCCTACCGTCAGGTGGAGGGCATTCGCGTCACCGCGCTATGCAGTCCCAGTGGACGCCGCCTCGATGGCGACTTCTCTGATGTCGCCGGAAATGTCGGCACCAACGAACCGCTCAAGCTGGATATGACGGATGTGCGTGGTTATCGCGACTTCGCCGAGATGCTCGCGAATCCGGACATCCACGCCATCGACATCTGCACCCCCACCCTCGCGCACAAAGACCAGGCCATCGCCGCGCTCAAGGCCGGCAAGCACGTCCTTTGCGAGAAACCCCTGGCCCGCACCTCCGCGCAGGCCCGGGAGATTTTGGCCGTGGCCAGTGAGACCGACCGCGTGTTCCTCCCCGCCATGTGCGCCCGCTGGTGGCCGGGTTGGTTGTGGCTCAAGCAGACCATCGACAGCGGCATCTATGGCAAGGTGCTTGGCGCGCGCTTCCGTCGCGTGGCGCAACCTCCCGGTTGGGGGCAGCACAATTTTCTCGAAGGCGCGAAATCCGGCGGCGCCCTGCTCGACCTCCACATCCATGACGTGGACTTCGTGCAATGGTGCTTCGGCACGCCGCAAAGCGTTTACGCCACCGGCTACTCCAGCCTGAGTGGTGCCGTGGATCATGTCCTCGCCCAATACAGCTACGCCAGTGGCGTCATGGTCCACGCCGAAGGCTCCTGGGCTTTTGCGGACAGCTTCGGCTTCAACAAGGCTTACACCGTGAACTTCGAGCGCGCCACGGCAGACTTCGACCTCTCCCGGGGTGCCGAAGCACACAAGCTTTTCGTGAAAGGCCAGCCGCCCCAAACCCTCTCCTGTGAAGGTCCCGATGGCTACGTGGGTGAGATCACCCATTTCCGCGATTGCATCCAGAAAGGCGTGCAACCGACCGTCGTCACCGGCATGGACGCCCTCAATGATCTCCTGCTCTGCGAAGCCGAGGAACAGTCTATCCGTGAGGGCAAAGTGGTGGAGTTCACTTTCCCGCAATCTTGCGATTGAGTTCCTGCCTAACGCATCGGTCATCAGTCATTTGACAAGCTCTACCCCAATGGAGTACTTTACATGAAGCATGATTATCATCGAGGA
The DNA here is from genome assembly GCA_030834415.1 of Verrucomicrobiota bacterium. GTDB lineage: Bacteria > Verrucomicrobiota > Verrucomicrobiia > Limisphaerales > JAEYXS01 > JAEYXS01. Next base: position 2,517 of record JAURFH010000102.1, read on the forward strand.
CCATGGCTTTCAGCAAAGGCGACAAGGCATTCTTGATGATGAGGGACTGTTCGAACTGATGGACTGGCTAACCGTCAATCCGGGAGAAGGGAAAATCATACCCCGCTCCGGCGGGTTAAGAAAACTGCGCTGGGCCGCCAAAGGCCATGGCAAACGCGGCGGATCGAGAGTGATCTACTTCTGGTGGATGGCGGATGATAAGATACTGCTCTTGGACATCTATGCCAAGAACAGCCAGAGCGATCTATCCGCTGATGAAATCAAGAAATTGAAAGGCAAACTGGCACCATGAAAGCAAACCGGATAAAGGAATTGATTCACGCCAAAGAGCGGATTGAAAGTGGCACTGCTGCTCCCGCTGCCGTTTGGGAGGTGAAGCCGGACGGCAAAGGCGGATTCACCCGTCGCAAGCTTTCTCCCAAGGCCTTTCAAAAAGCCCAGAAACAGGCTTGGGACAAAAGCGTAGCCACCACCCGGCAAAAACTTGGGCTCACCCAAACCGAGTTCGCCCATCTGCTGGGGGTCAGTATCCGCACGCTGCACCATTGGGAACAAGGGACCCGCCGCCCCAGCGGTGCCGCCCGCGTACTTTTACGAATCGCCGAGACCAGCCCGCAAATCGTTTTGAAGGCGGCTGCCTGATAAGTTGAACCAAATCCCCCTCGTCGACGTCCAATGAGGGACATTTGACACCCCGAACGTTTGGGCTAACCTGCCATCGTTCACCATTGCTCAATCAATAGCACACGCATTATGAAGCTAAAAACCCTCTTCGCCTGCACGGCTGCTGCTCTGCTGGCGTTCCACGCCAATGCCGAGACTCCGAAAGTTGGCGACAAAGCCCCCGCCGTGACTGGTAAAGATCAGGATGGCAAACCTTGGAAACTCGCCGACCAGACCGGCAAGAAAGCCGTTCTTCTCTACTTCTACCCCAAAGATGATACCCCGGGTTGCACCAAACAGGCCTGTGGCTTCCGCGACCGGATGGGCGACTTGAAAAAGGATGGCATCGAAGTAATCGGCGTGAGTTTCGATAACCCCGAGAGTCACAAAGCCTTCATCGCCAAGCATCACCTGAACTTCTCCCTGCTGGCAGATACGGACGGCAAGATCGCCGATGCCTATGGTGTCCGCCGGGAACCGGGCAAGAACATGGCCCGCCGCGCCTCGTTCCTCATCGATAAGACCGGCAAGATCGTCCACGTCACCGACGTCCCGAGTGCCGATGTGCATCTGAAAGAGATGCAAGATGCCGTCGCGAAAATGAAATAGTAAGCGAACTTTTCCTTCCCCAAAAGCCAGCCTTGCCGGCTGGCTTTTTTATTTATCTGACGCAGGTTCCGCTTTCCGGAAATAGACATCTCCGTAGTAACTGGCCTGGGGTGTCTCCTCCAATCCATAAGCCAGAATCCTTTCTTGGATGAATGCCGCGTCCTTCCGCAAGTCACCCCCCACGATCATCGCCCCGATGCGTTCCGATGGTTTTAGATTACCGACGAGCGTTTGCATCCGCTCATCAGTGGGGGACCAGTTGAACGGACCGATGATCGCTTTGCGCTGACCGTAGAAGGCCACGGAGGGATCCCAATCCCGTCCATAGACCATCAGCGTCTCAGCGCTCCCCAACCGGGCATCCAGCATTTGCCGGAAGTCTGTTTCCACCAACTGACGATTGGGCACCTCGGCGATGAGCAATGAGTGATAGCGCGGATAGGCATAGCACTGCCCCACTACCAGCAATCCCAGATAAACCATGGCCAGACGCTGCATCCATACCCGCTTGTCCTCCCACGCTGCCACGCCCGCCAATCCCAACGCCAACAGCAGCAGATACCCGTTCGCCACATAGTAGTACTCGTGGATGTGGTAGAGGTTCATGAACACCACCGGCCCCGCCATGAATGCTATCAACAGGAAACCTTGCTGCACCAAACGCCTACGGGTGAGCAACACTGCCGCCAGCCAAAGCAGCAATGGCAATTTATAACCCAGCCCCGGGGTTTGCCCGGTGTAGCCCAAGGTCACATTGCTCATGAGGTGCCGCCATGTCTCGCCGGAGAGCCGCTGTTGCATCGTGCCGTAGTTCCATTCTTTCAAGGCCTTGGTGGTGATAATTTCCCGGGCCATGACGTTGCGCTCCTTGACTCCATCCGCCCACGCCGCCCACCCTAGCCCGACCGCCAAGGTCCATACTCCCAATAACAGAAATAATCCCAGACGCTTCATCGCCTGCCGCCGCAACTCCGGATTGCTTCGTTCTTGGAACAGCCATCCCAACAGGATCATCCCCAACAAGGCCTCGGCAACGAACACCGTGGTGATCTTCTGCAACGCGGCCAGAGTCCCAAAGAGGATCGCCCAACCCCAAGCAGTTGCTTTCCCGTCCTTCACTGCGCGCAGCACCTGTCCGCCAAAGGCCACAGCCAGATAAAGCGCACAGGTCTCGATCATGAAACTTCGCGACCAGTAGATGGATGCCGGTCCAGCTGCCACCAGCAATATCAGCACCGCCCGCTTCGTCTGCTCGGGCACAAAATGTCGCAAGGCACGGAACAGCTCGAACAGGGTCAATCCCCAGAAGAACAGGCTGACCAACCGACCTCCCAGCTCTAAAGGCATGCCGGTCACCTTCACCACACAGGCCACGATCCATTGATACAGCGGGAACTCCATGGGGATGGACCACGGCGGCCCCAGCACCGGCGTGATATAGGGAAACCACGCTCCCTCACTGAGCATGTAATATACAGAAATAGCGGTCTGCGTCTGACGATGGGAATGCCGGTCCAGCAACGGGTCGCTGATGTCCTTGAAAGTGAACCAGAGAATGACACCGCCACAAACCAACAACAGCAGCCAAGCACATTTGGGCCAACTGGCCACTGGCTGGCGGTCAGCGACAGGCGTCTTGCTGGCAGTCACGGTTTCCAAAACGCCCGTCATCATGCGGCTCCACTTCACCTTATCAACTGTATAGTGATGACCGTACTTTGGAGTCCTCACTGCAATGACAGTATTCCTAATCCGTGCTGGCGGTCTGCCCCGCTGTCGCGTATAATCGGAAAAACGCCAAAGAATGAGCGAACAGAATCTCCCCCTTAAACGGTCGGGCAAGCCCGCGAACCGCCGCCCCGAAAATCTTGATGACCGCATCCTGAATCTCCTGGGCCAGAAGAACTACACCCCGGCCAACGTCCCTGAGATGCTCCGGTTCCTGCACCTGCCGCCGAATCGTCAGCAGGAACTGCAAGCTTCGCTGCGAAAACTGGAACAGTCCGGCAAGATCGCCCGGGTCAAAGGCAACCGCTACATCAAACCGCTGGAGGCTGACCTCATCCCCGGTCGCATCAGCATCAATCGCAGCGGTAAAGGCTTCTTACGGGCGGACGATGACAATCTGGGCGAGATATCCATCGCCGAAAGCGATACCAGCACCGCCATGAATGGCGATCGGGTGCTGGTCCGTCTGAACGTCAAACCCCAGGGCTTGCGCGCTCACCCGGACGAAAAAGCCTCGGGCAAAGTCATCCGTATCCTTGATCGCAAACGCCTGCGGATCGTCGGCACGCTCCAGCGCGGCCGCAGTTTCCTCTATGTCATCCCGGATGACCCGCGCTTCCCGCACGATGTCTATGTGCCCGAGCCACGCGATGTGGGCCGTCCCGCAAACATCGGCGACAAGGTCGTCGTGGAGATGAAGGAATGGGAATCCCGCCATACGAATCCCGAAGGCGAGATTGTGGAAGTGCTCGGTGCGCCCGATGCCGAGGGCGTGGACATGCTCTCCGTCCTGCGCCAGTATAACTTGCCACTCAGCTTCCCGCATGAAGTGCTGGCCGAAGCCCGCGCCAATGGCAACGTGGTGCGACCCGAAGAAATCTCCGGGCGTGAAGACTGCCGCGAGCACAACGTCATCACCATCGACCCCGATGACGCCAAGGACTTCGACGACGCCATCTGCCTCCAGCGTATCTCCGCCACCCAATGGAAACTCTGGGTGCACATCGCCGATGTCTCGCATTACGTGAAGCCCGGCTCTGCACTCGATACCGAGGCCCGCAAACGCGGCAACTCCACCTATCTCGTGGACCGAGTCATCCCCATGTTGCCGGAGGCCTTGAGCAATGAACTCTGCTCACTCAAGCCCCATGTGGACCGCCTCACCAAGTGCGTGGAATTCCTCGTATCCGATGACGGTCGCGTGCTGAAGAGCCGTTTCTACCCGGCAGTCATCCATTCGCACCACCGGTTCACCTATCAGGAAGTGTTCGCCCTCCTCCAACGCGAGCCGGCAGATGACGACATCGAGCGCATGCTCCACAGCGCCCATCAACTCGCCCAGAAGATCCGCCGCCGACGTTTCGACAACGGCTCGTTGGAACTCGATTTCCCGGAGACCAAGATCCGCCTCGATGAACAGGGCAAAGTCCTGCGCCTCGAGAAAGTGGAGAACGATGTCTCCCATCAATTGATCGAGGAATACATGCTGCTGGCGAATGAGGCCGTGGCGGCAGAATTGATGCGGCGCAATACGCCCGCCATCTACCGCGTGCATGAGGAACCGGATCCGAAACGGCTGGCAGAATACCGTGAAGATGTGCTGAGCCAGAACATCCCCTGCGGCAATCTGAGCAAAAAGGAAGAGGTGCAAAAGCTGATGACCAAGCTCGGCACCTTGCCCATCGGCCCCGCGCTAAAGATCGGTTTCCTGAAATCGCTCATGCGGGCCCGCTACACCATGGAGCCGCTCGGCCACTACGGTCTGGCGAAGCCCAAGTACACGCACTTCACCTCGCCCATCCGGCGCTATTCCGACCTCGTGGTGCATCGTGCCCTGTTCGAGACCGGTCACGGCAAGCAGCATTCGCTCAAGGAGACCGCAGAGCACATCTCCGAGACGGAACGCAACTCTGCCGATGCCGAACGCGACAGCAAGGACGTGAAGATGTACGCCTATCTCCGCGCCCAGCTGGAGATGGAGACGCCGCCACGCTATCCCGCGCTGGTCACGGATGTGCGCAATTTCGGTTTCTTTGTGGATGTCACCGGTCTGGCCATGAGCGGTCTCGTGCCGCTCTCCACCATCGAGGATGACTTCTACATGTTCGATTCCAGCCGCAACCATCTCGTAGGCCGCCGCACCCGCAAGATCATCCGCCTGGGTGACAAGGTGGAGGTGCAGATCGCCAAGGTGGACAGCTTCAAGAAGCAGGTGGATTTCAAGCTGGCGAGCGATATCAAAGGCGGTTCGTCCAAGGGTAAATTTGCTCCAGAACAAAGGCGTCAATCCGGCCGCTCCAGTCGCGGTGGCGATGATCGCCGGCCAAGCAGAGGCAGTGATGGTGGCGGAGGACGACCGGATCGTGATCGCAAATTTGGCGATCGTCCCTCACGCTCTTCAGGTCCATCCCGTTCGGGCGGCGGTTCTGGACGGCCATCCGGTTCCTCAGGTCCGGCGCGGCCTTCCGGAGGCTCGCGGCCGCAAGGTTCGGGACCAAGACGTTCCAGTGGTGGCAGCACTAGCAACCGCACCCTGCCCTCCAGCGCCCGGCCGTTACCCTCAGCTCAGGGCGGTCGCGCTCCGCTGCCCAGCGGCACCCGGTCATTCGGTGGCAGTGCCGGACGAAACAAACGGCGCAGGTCACCACGCGCTTAGCCGAGCAACTCAGCCACCCGCTCCCGCAAAGTCGGCAGCACATCCGTGTCAAACCATGGACGCTGCCGCAGCCATAATCGGTTGCGCGGACTGGGGTGCGGCAAGGGAAAGTAAACGGGCATATATTCCGGAAAAGCTTTCACCGTGTCTGACAGGCTCCCTTTCCGAAGCTTACCAAGATAATGCTCCTGCGCGTAACTGCCCACGAGCAATGTTAACTCTATCTTCGGCAAAGCCGCCCGCAATGGTGGATGCCACAAGGGCGCACACTCTGGCCGGGGCGGCATATCGCCCGACTTCCCTTTGCCCGGATAGCAGAATCCCGCCGGGATGATGGCGATGCGCGACTCGTCATAGAACACTTCTTTCGAAAGTTGCAGCCACTCGCGCAAACGGTCACCTGAGGGATCGTTCCACGGGATGCCCGTCTCCTGCACTTTACGCCCCGGAGCCTGCCCCACGATTATCAGGCGCGCCGTCGCTTTGGCCAGCAATACCGGCTTGGGCGGATATGGCAGATGCGCGGCACAAACGGTACACTCCCGCACTCGTCGAAGGAGTTGTTCCAATGTTTCCCGGTGCGGCATGGCTCAAGCATAGGCGCAATGTGCCATCCTGCAAGTGACGGCTGGCGCTCCGCACTTTTGTGGGAAATACTTCTCCGGCTCGAGGCTCACATAATCAATGACTAACCAACAACAACCGTCCGCAGATAAACGCCGTGCTGCCATCGGCCTTTTATTCGGAGCAGGTGTGTTGGCTTTGTTCTTCCTCACGGACCTCAAGCAAGGCTTGCAGGAGGCGCTACGCTACGTGGATTCGCTCGGGGCATGGGGTCCAGTGGCGTTTGTGCTCGTCTATGTCTTGGCGTGCGTGTTCCTGCTTCCCGGCTCAGTGCTGACTTTGGGCGCGGGCGCACTCTTCGGCTTGTGGCAAGGCACCCTGCTTGTCTCGTTGGCGTCGATATCCGGTGCCACCACGGCTTTTCTTATTGGCCGCCATTTCGCCCGCGATTGGGTCGAGGGACGACTCGCCGCGTTTCCCAAGTTCAGCGCTATCAACCACGCCGTGGCGCAAGACGGCTGGAAGGTCGTCTTGCTTACCCGACTCTCACCGGCATTTCCCTTCGTGCTTTTGAACTACGCTTACGGCCTGACCCGTGTCTCCTTGAAAGACTACGTGCTTGCCTCTTGGGTCGGCATGCTCCCCGGCACAGTGCTCTTCGTTTATCTAGGTTCACTCGCCTCGGCTGGAGCCCAGGCCGAAGGCAAATCCACCGCGCAATGGGTATTGCTCGCGGTCGGATTGCTGGCGACCATCGCTGTGACCGTGATGATCACGCAGCGCGCCCGTCAGGCCCTGAACGAACGCTTGGCAAATACGGGCAGCACCGCGACCAAGCCGAAGCCCAATACTCCATGAGCTACGACGCCCAAGCTGCCCTCTCTCCATGGGATGAACATAACCGGCATCTCGCCGCGAATGTGCATCCCGCCGACTGGCAGAATCCCACGCCTACGGGACGCTATCATCTCGTGGTCATCGGCGCTGGCACCGCAGGACTCGTCACCGCGGCTGGGGCAGCCGGACTGGGAGCCAAGGTCGCGCTGGTGGAAAAGCATTTGATGGGCGGCGATTGCCTGAATGTCGGCTGCGTGCCCTCGAAGGCTCTCTTACGTTCAGCCCACGCCATCGCCCATATCGCTCAGGCAAAAAATCTCGGTGTGCATCTCCATGGCGAACCCACCGTTGATTTCCCTGCCGTGATGGAGCGCGTTCGCCGCATCCGTTCCGGCATCAGCCACCACGATTCGGCGAAGCGTTTTCGCGATCTGGGTGTCGATGTCTTCCTCGGAGAAGGCAAGTTCCTGGGCGATGACACCGTTGAGGTGGGTGGCCAGAAGTTGCGCTATAAGAAAGCCGTTATCACCACTGGCGCACGGGCGGCTGTACCGGATATTCCCGGTCTCAAGGAAGCGGGTTTCCTCACGAATGAAACCGTCTTCAATCTCGCCGAGCTGCCTGCCCGCATGGCCGTGCTGGGTGGTGGCCCGATCGGTTGCGAACTTGCCCAAGCCTTCCAGCGTCTCGGCACGCAAGTGACCATTCTGCACAAACACTCCCGCCTCATGCCGCATGACGACGCGGAAGCTGCTGCCATCGTGCAAGCATCGTTGCTGCTTGATGGCGTGCAAGTGGTGACGGATGCCGAGGTGGGAAAAGTGGAACTCAACGGCAGCAGCAAGCGCATCAGCTACCGACACGCTGATAAAGCGAGTGCGGTAGAGGTGGACGTCATCCTCGTCGCCACCGGTCGCCAGCCGAATGTCCACGGACTCGGCTTGGAGAACGTCGGAGTGGCTTTTGATGAGCGTCAAGGCGTACAAGTGAATGACTTTCTGCAGACCACCAACCCGCGGATTTACGCCGCAGGTGATGTTTGCCTGGCTCGTAAGTTCACCCACGCCGCTGATTTCGCCGCCCGCATCGTCATCCAGAACACCCTGTTTCTCGGTCGCAAAAAACTCAGCGCCCTGACCATTCCGCACTGCACCTATACCGAGCCAGAACTGGCGCAGGTCGGCCTCACAGAAACCGAAGCGAAGCAACGTGGCTTGAAGGTTCGCGCTTTCACCCAGCCCTTCGCCACTTTGGACCGTGCCCTGACTGATGGCACGACCCAAGGCTTCGTAAAGATTCTCGTCCCGGCGGATAGCGATAAGATTATCGGCGCCATAATCGTGGGCCCACATGCTGGTGATTTGATCAGTGAAATCAGTGTTGCGATGGCTGGCGGCATGGGGCTTGGCCGTCTGGCGAGCGTCATCCACCCCTATCCTACCCTCGCAGAAGCCATCCGCAAATGCGGCGATGCCTATAACCGCACCCGCCTTACCCCCACCGTGAAATCCCTCTTCACGAAGTGGCTGGAGTGGACCCGTTAACCAGTCCCTAGCCGTAGATTTAGCTTGGCGCGCTAAAAGAAGCAAATTATGTACATGTTTAAACAATTCACGCGCTTAACAGCGGCCGCTATTTGTCGTCCATTGATTCGAACCGATCGCTGGCTGCTTGGGGAAGCACTGTTGCTTCGCTGCCTGGCGCATACGCAGAACACAGTACATTATGAAGAAAATTGACGAACCAAGGTTGGAATCAGATCTCGAATATCGCTTTAACTATCTCTGCGAGTTCATCGGCTTTGGGCCGGATGATATCAAGGTCATCCATGGAGCCGCTCCCCTGCTCGCGCCCTTGGTTCCGGGCCTGGTGGATGCCGTTTACAGCAAGCTCATCGGCTACGACGCCACTTGGCGGCACTTTGTCCCGCGGCAGGATGGCTATACCGGTGACACCCCCACTTCCGTGGAGAGCCTGACCATGGATCACCCGCAGATCCAGTTCCGCAAGCAGCACCTCGCCCGTTACTTGGAGAAGCTCGTGACGGCTCCCTACGATGGCAAGTTGGTGAACTACCTGGATTTCGTCGGCAAGATGCACACGCCCAAGGCCGGCAATCCGCATTTGAACGTGCCGCTTATCCAGATGAATTCACTGATGGGCTTCGTGGCGGGTGCGGTGAACGCCACCATCATGGGCTTTGACATCCCCAACGACGCAAAGACCGCCGCCATCCGCGCCTTCAGCAAGCTGCTGTGGATCCAAAATGATCTGATCGTGCGGCACTACGCAGCGTAAGCCTTCCATCATCATGCAATCGGGCAAGCTGTGGATATCAGCTTGCCCGTTCTTTTTACCAAGTGCCCCTTGACAACCAGCCTGCAATTCTTTAATTTCTGTTTAGAGAGAAATAACTAAAAACACATGAATACCCTCACTCCAGTCCAACAGAAGTTCATCCTCCACTGGGGAGAGATGGGCACGCGGTGGGGTATCAATCGGACGGTGGCCCAGATCCACGCCCTGCTCTACCTCTCGCCGAAGGCGCTGAACGCGGAGGAGATCGCGGAGACACTGACGGTGGCGCGGTCGAACGTGAGCAGCAGCCTGAAGGAGCTTCAGGGCTGGGGCATCGTGAAGCTGGTGCATGTGCTGGGGGATAAGCGGGATCATTTCGAATCGATGAAGGATGTGTGGGAGATGTTCCGCGTGGTGCTGGATGAGCGGAAGAAACGCGAAATCGACCCCACCCTCACGATGCTGCGCGAGTGCCTCATCGAGCTGGAAGATGAGAAGGCGAAGGATACCTATACGGGCGAGCGTATCCATGCGATGCGGGATTTCTTTGAAACGACGACGGCCTGGTATCAACAGATCCGCACTTGGCCCACGAATGCCGTAGTCCCGTTTGTGAAGCTGGGTGACAAGGTTTTGCGAGTGTTAGGAATCGGCGGGGGCTAGTCCCCTTTTTTTGAAAGGACATTTCTGTGAATACTGAAATTACAGACACGATTAACGGAACGGTCTTCTTCGATGGTGAATGTCCAATGTGCCAGCGGCTGGCGCAGCGGTTCGGTCCCCTGCTCCATCGGCGTGGATTTGAACTGGTGCCGCTGCAGGCCACCTGGGTGGCGCCGACACTAAAAGTGACGCGAGCCGACCTGATGGAGGAGATGCATCTGCTCTGCAAGGACGGACGGGTCTTGCGCTGGGTGGAGGCGTATCTGGAATTCGCCCGGCACGGCTGGTTCACGCGCTGGTTGGTGCCGGTGGCGCGGCTGCCGCTCATCTATCGCGCCTTGGACCGCTACTATCGCTACACGGCGGCACACCGGCATTGCGTGGGCGGCCACTGCAAAGTGCACCGGCCGGTGCATCATCGCACCATCCCTTTTATGGACCTGCCATGAATGTGACCACGCACAAAACCTGCGCGATTATTCTGCTCGTGTGCCTGACGGCCTTGCCGTTCGGCGTGCGGGAGCAATTGCCCGCGTGGGTGTTCATGTGGGTGTTGGCGTTCGCGCTGTTTGTGGGTTGCAAAGTTTTGACACTGGTGGAAACCGGACCGGCCTTGACCACGATGAATCGAAATCGAGCACTAGGATACTTGCTCCTGTGGCCGGGCATGGATCCAAAACCCTTCGAACAACCTGCAAAGGACTTCCCGGCACCGGCTAAGAAAGCCTGGTTTCATGCGCTGTTCCGAACATTCCACGGTGCAGCCCTGATTTGGGTCGTAGTGCCGAGGATTGGGGAAGCAAATTGGGTCGCACGTGCGATGGTCGGCATGCTGGGGGTGATTCTCCTCCTGCATTTCGGACTGTTCCGGTTACTGGCGTTGGGGTGGCAAACCAGGCGTATCGCAGTGAAGCCTTTGATGGACAATCCCACGCGGGCGACGAGCCTGACTGAATTCTGGGGACGTCGCTGGAACAGTGGCTTTCATGATCTCATGCACCGTTACCTCTTCCGTCCGGCAGCGAAACGGTTCGGCGTTCGCGCGGCCATGCTGTTGGTCTTCCTCGCATCGGGATTGATCCATGAACTGGTCATCACGGTGCCCGCTGGTGGTGGCTATGGATTGCCCACGCTCTATTTTCTATTGCAAGGGCTGGGAGTGGAAATCGAACGCAGTAATACCGGCCGTAACTGGCGATTGGGTCACGGATTCAGGGGCTGGTGTTTTGTATTGCTCGTAACGGCTGGCCCCATCGCCTTGCTGTTTCCCCCACCCTTCTTGCGGAATGTCATTTTACCGATGTTGGAAACCCTAAACTGAAATCATGGAGGCAATATGAATGCGGAACTATTGGTCAACTTGTTGAAGGCGGCGGGGCTGATGCATCTCGGCATCCTCAGCGCTGGGCTGCTCATGCCGCAGGTGGTCGGCATCAAGCGGCATCTCGCGCCTTTACCGCCATTCATCAACAGCCTCTTCTGGGTTTACTATACCTTCATCGGGGCGTGCGTGATCGGCTTCGGCCTGTTCACCTATCTTATGGCGGGGCAGCTCGTCATGGGCACAGCGATGGCGCGAGGCGTACTGGTGTTTCTCGCGCTGTTCTGGCTGCTGCGCATCGTGGTGGCCGTGTTCATCTTTGATATGACCCCTTACCTGACGAGCAAACTGATGCACGTGGGCTATTGGTGCACGAACGCCGTGTTCGTGTATTTCACGGTGGTGTATGCGCTGGCGGCGTGGAAAGGTGGTGGCCTATGAAAGCACGTTTGCCGGTGGTCACGGGAGTGATTGCGCGTAGGGTGCTGGTGAACTTCCGGGCGAGGCCGGAGATCATCGCGCCGCTCTTGCCCGCGCCTTTCCGGCCGAAGGTGGTTCATGGTTGGGCCATTGCCGGTATCTGTCTCATACGATTGGAACAATTGCGACCGAAAGGGCTGCCAGCCGCCGTCGGCATCAGCACGGAGAATGCGGCTCATCGCATCGCGGTGGAATGGGAGGAAGCGGGTGAAATACAGGAAGGTGTTTTTGTGCCGCGACGTGAGACGAATACGACAGCCATCGCACTGACGGGTGGGCGTATTTTCCCGGGCGAGCACCACAAGGCTCGATTTGAGATTTCAGAGACTGACGAGCGCGTGGAATTGAACATCACGACGGAGGACGGTCTGGCTGATGTGAAGGTGGCTGCAAGGGTCAACGATCAAGTGATGCCTGGTTCGATTTTTCAAAACATGGCAGAGGCTTCGAAGTTCTTTTGCGATGGCGCGGTCGGTTACTCGCCGAATCAACGGACGGGCGAGGTGGAAGTCATGGAGTTGCGGATTCCGAAGTGGGAGATGCAGCCGTTGCAGGTTGAGCAGGTACACTCGGCGTGGTTCGCTGACACAGCACGGTTCCCCGTTGGCGGCTTGGAGTTGGATTCGGCGTTTCTCATGCGGGGTATCGCGCATGAATGGCATGCAAGGGATAACAGACCGGGAAGCTGACGCGAATTTCGCTAATTGGCGCGAATGAAAACGGGG
>JAURFH010000103.1 GCA_030834415.1 Verrucomicrobiota bacterium
ACGAACATGAGCACGAAGTCTAAGACGACGACCAGCATCACAGCCGCGCCCGCCGAATGGCTAAAACGCATGCCATTGGTGGCCGGGTTGCTGGCAGGGTTGTGCTTCCTGAAGTTCGGCGTGCCGGTGGTGCTGCCGCAGGCGCACGCTACGCCGGATGTGCTGACGGAGTGGGTTTCAGATCAATGGCCTCTCCCCATCGGCTATCTGGTGTTGGGGGCCGTGCTGTTATACGGATTCATGTCGCCTCGGGTGCCGAGGGATCTGCCGCGCTGGTTGCTGTGGGCGCCGGCGGCCTGGCTCGGCTGGCAGGTGCTGGCCACAATCGGCTCGAAGTCGTCCGGTCTGGCCACGACGGTGCTGCTGCATTTTGGCGCATTAGTGTGCTGTTATTACTTGGGGTTGTTCGCGCTGAGCCGTTTGACGGATGGGAGGAGGTTTTGGATACCGGTGGGGGTGGCCCTGTTGCTGGTCTTGCTGAAGGGGTTCGGCCAGCAGTATGGCGGGATGACTTCCACGACTGATTACATCGAGCAGAACGAAGCGACGGGCTGGACGAATCTGCCCAAGGACGAATTGAACGATCTGGTGCAAAGCGGCGTGGTGATCAAGACCGAGACGGGCCGATACACGGTGGTGCCCGAGGTGTTGAAACGGGTCCGCGGGGGGCGCATCTCCGGCACGTTGGTATACGCGAATGCGCTGGCAGGGGTCATCCTGCTCTCGCTCCCGGCCATCCTGATAGCGACATGGCGGGCATCGGAAAAATTGCCCAAGATAGGACGGATGGTGGTGTTCGGTCTGGTGCTTTACATGGGGGCGGCTTGCTTGGTGTGGTCCGGCTCCAAGGCGGGTTGGCTGGTGGCGATGGCGATGGTGCTGGCTCTGGTCTTAGCGCAGCCCTTCCCCACCCAGTGGAAGTGGGGCATCCTCGCCGTGATCTTGATCGGTGGAGCGGGCGGCTTTTGGTTCAAATACAGCGAGAAGCTGAAAAACCCGACGAGCGTGGTGGCACGGTTCGATTACTGGTCAGCGGCGCTGAAGCTGACGAAGGAACGGCCCTTGCTGGGGCATGGACCGGGAGGGTTCGGCAACGGGTATGCGCGGCTGAAGGCACCGGAGTCCGAACCGACGCGATTGACGCATAATGATTATCTGGAACAGGCGTGTGATTCCGGCCTGCCGGGGTTTTTCCTATTCATGGCGTGGATCGGCGGATGTATGCGGCGGGTCTGGAGCAAAGGGATGCACCCGGGAGCCGATGCCTTGGTCCAAGCCATGGCGCTGGGATTGATCGGGTGGGCCTTGCAGTCCTTCGTGGAGTTCGGGCTGTACGTGCCGGCCATCGCCTGGGTGGCCATGCTCATGCTGGGCTGGGTGACCGGACTGGCCGAGCCGCAAACAGCATCGACAGTGAACAAGGCATCCCCTAACCTCGCGACGTCATGAAATTGCTCGTGCTAAACGGACCGAACCTGAACCTGCTGGGCCAGCGGGAACCGGATGTCTATGGGCGGACAACACTGGCGGACATCGAGCAGCAAGTGCGCGAGTTGGCGGGCAAGCTGGGAGCAGAGGTGGATTTCCGACAGAGCAATCAGGAGGGCGAACTGGTCACTTGGATTCAACAGGCTCGCGGAACGGCCGATGTCATTCTTCTCAATGCCGGGGCTTATACCCATACAAGTGTGGCCTTGCGGGACGCAATTTCAGGCACCGGTGTGCCGACTGTCGAAGTGCATCTTTCGAACATCCATGCCCGGGAAGAATTCAGGCACAAGTCGCTGATTGCAGCGGTGTGCAAGGGGCAGATTTGCGGGTTTGGGGCGACATCCTACTTATTGGCCGTTCAAGCATCTTTATCGTTATCGAATAAAAAATAATAGCGAAATCAAGTGAATTTTTCGGCGATTTTGCGATTTTTAACATTTTCGCATTTCACAGAAACTAGTCTTGACGCCCAACAATGACCTCATTAGTGTCGTCGTCAATTCGTAACATAAAGATAAGCAGTGTCGAATTCCGGTCACTGCTTATTTTGTTTAACAGGCGCAAGGCGCCGACTGTTTTACAGTTATCGGTAACTTTCAACCAGGAGACCCTGTGGATTTGAAGGATATCAAGGCGGTCATCGATTTGATGAAGAAAAACGCCATTACAGAGTTCGAGCTAGAAAAACAAGAATTCAAGATCAAGCTGAAGCGGGGCGGAAATGGTGGCCACGCAGTGCAAGCTTACGACGAGCAGCCTACTGTCTTGATCTCCGGAGCCCCGGTGGCCGCACTTTCGGCACCAGCATCAACTGCTGGCTCAGCCCCAGCGGCGACATCGAATGATGCGGACATCAAGTCACCGATGATCGGCACGTTCTATCGCGCCCCATCCCCTGAATCCGGCAACTACGTGGAAGTCGGCGCCGAGGTCAATCCTGACACTGTGGTCTGCATCATCGAGGCCATGAAAGTCATGAATGAGATTAAGGCCGAAGTACGCGGGGTAATCACCCAAGTCTGCCTCGACAACGCCAAGCCGGTGGAGTTTGGCCAACCGCTGTTCAAGGTCCGCCCGCTGTAAAAACCCGGCGTTCGAGCCCGTTTTGAACAGCCGACATCGTTAACGTATCGCATGTTTGAGAAGATTCTTGTAGCGAATCGCGGTGAGATAGCGGTTCGCATCATACGCGCCTGCAAGGAGCTGAACGTCCGCACGGTTGCCGTCTATTCCGAGCCCGACGCCAATTCCATGCATGTTCAGATGGCCGACGAGGCCATCTGCATCGGCAAAGGCCCCAGCTCCGAGAGCTACCTGCGGATTGACCGCCTGATCAGCGCGGCTGAGATCGCCGATGTGGACGCCATCCACCCTGGCTATGGCTTCCTCTCCGAGAACGCTCATTTCGCCGACGTTTGCGATAGCTGCAACATCCGCTTCATCGGGCCCAGTTCCCGTGCCATGAACGCCTTGGAAGACAAGGCCGTCAGCCGCAATCTGGCTAAGAAAGCCGGCGTCCCTACCCCTCCGGGTTCGGATGGCTTGGTGATCAATGAGCAGGAGGCCCTGACCGTGGCCAAGCGTATCGGCTACCCCGTAATGATCAAGGCCATCGCCGGTGGCGGTGGCCGCGGCATGCGCGTGGCCCATAACGACATCAGCCTGGTCAAAGGCTACCACACGGCCCGCACCGAGGCGGAGAAGGCATTCGGTAACTCCGGCGTTTACATCGAGAAATTCATCGAGAACCCGCACCACATCGAGTTCCAGATCTTGGGTGACAGCCGCGGGCATATCATCCATTTGAACGAGCGCGATTGCTCCATCCAGCGCCGCAACCAGAAAATCATAGAGGAGACCCCCTCCCCGCTCATCGAGAACAAGTTCAAAGACTTGCGCAAAAAGATGGGCAAAGCGGCTGTGCGCATCGCCGAGACGGCGAACTACACCAATGCTGGCACCGTCGAGTTCATCGTGGATGACAAGGGTAACTTCTACTTCCTCGAGGTGAACAAGCGCATCCAGGTAGAACATCCCATCACCGAGGAAGTCACTGGCATCGATCTGGTCAAGTACCAGATCATGATTGCCATGGGCGAACCGCTACGTCACTCCCAGAGCGATATTCAGTTGAAGGGCAGTGCCATCGAGTGCCGCATCAACGCTGAAGATCCGTTTGATGATTTCCGCCCCTGCCCTGGCCGTATCGAGATGTATTATGCGCCGGGTGGCCGTGGCGTGCGCGTGGACAGCCATGCCTATGCTGGCTACTCCATCCCGCCGCACTATGATTCGATGATCGGCAAGCTCATCACTTACGGTAAAGACCGTCGTGAGTCCATGGACCTCATGAGCCGCGCCTTGAGCGAGTACATGATCACCGGGATCAAGACCACGATTCCTTTTGAGCAGGCTATCCTGCAAGACCCCAACTTCCGTCGCGGTGTTTACTCCACAAACTTCGTGGCTGAGCTGCTCGGGGGCGGACGGCGGGAACTGATCGAAGAAAAAGCTTAATCAACCGGTCGCAATGTGCGGCTGGGAATTTAGTTCTGGGGCAGCCGCATCTATGAGACAGACCGTCTCCTCATACCGGGGCCACATACTCGTCGTTGACGATGATCCGCTCAACCGCCAGCTGTTGGGTGATTGTTTAGGTCGCGAAGGCTACACTTGCGAGCAGGCGGAGAACGGCCTGGTCGCCCTCGAAAAAATCGCTGCTTCTGATTTCGACGTCATCCTGTTGGATATCGACATGCCGGAAATGAACGGCATCGAAGTGCTTCGCGCACTCAAGGCGGATATCCGTCTGCGCCACCTCCCGGTGATCGTCATCTCCGGTTCCACCGAGATGGACAGTGCCCTGTGCTGCATCGAGATCGGAGCCGTTGATTTCCTGCCCAAGCCATTTAACCCGCTGCTCCTGCGGACCCGTGTGAATGCCTCTCTGCAGCGCAAGCACTGGCATGATCAGGAGCAATCCTACCTGCAGCAAATCGAAGCCGAGCGCGCCAAATCCGAAGCCCTGCTTCTGAACATCCTCCCACCTCCGATTGCAAAGCGGCTCAAGTCCGGGGAAAATGTCATTGCAGACAGTTTCTCCGCCGTCACCATACTGTTCGCTGACATCGTTGGTTTTACCAACCTGTCCACCATCATCTCCCCTCAAGAGATCGTGTTCCTGCTCAATGAAATTTTCACCGCATTTGACCAGATCGCCAGCCAGCTTGGGCTGGAAAAGATCAAGACCATCGGGGATTGCTACATGGTGGTAAGCGGATTACCCGAACCTAGGCCGGACCACGCTGAAGCTTTAGCAAAAATGGGACTGGCCATGTTGCAGACCATCAAGAAACTGAACACAGACTACCAGACTTCGCTCCGCATGCGCATCGGCATCAACTCCGGCCCTGTCGTCGCCGGAGTCATCGGCCGCAGTAAATTCATCTACGATCTCTGGGGCGATGCCGTGAATACCGCCAGCCGCATGGAATCCCACGGCAAGGCCGACGCCATCCAAATTTCGGAAAGCACCTACGAACTCTTGAAAAATCATTTCATCCTGGAACCACGCGGTGAAATCGAAGTCAAAGGCAAGGGGCTCATGCCCACTTGGTGGCTCCAAAAGCAAAAACAATAACGGCAAATTAGAAAGAATATTTGACTTCTAGGGCCGTTGTGACTTAGGAACTTGCACGAATTCAACCCCGTACCAAATTGCGACGCATTTTGGGCAAGCCCGAATCGGTTGCCAGCATAGGTCCGGGGTTTATGCATTTTATTGGGGTCAGGGTAAATTACTGGCTTTGCTCGACCTCTGTAACCAGTGTCAGGCAACACCGATTGTTATTAGGGTATATTTGACCGGCCAGTGGTCAATGCATCGGGGAATAAATATTAGGGCATGAAGGAATTGCGGGTTCTTGTGATAGAAGACTCTGCGTTGGATTCGGCGCTCATCACGCTGGTCCTGCAACGGGCTGGTCTCTCCGTCTCCCCGCAAAACGTGACGAACCGGGCTGAATTTTTGCAACACATCGGGGCATGCTGGGATATCGTCATCACCGATTTCAATCTTCCCGATGCCACGGCATTGGATTTCCTGCAGCACATCCGTTCCAACCAGCTGGATTTTCCTGTCATCGTTATCTCTGGGGACTTCACTGAGGAGATGTTTGCCCTGACGATGGCTGCCGGAGCCGATGATTGCTTGGCCAAGGAAGCCATTACCCGCCTGCCTCTGATCGTTAAACGGGAGCTCCGGGAATACGCCGAGCATGCCGCCCGCCGAAGCGCTGAAGCCGCCCGCTCCGAAAGCGAAGCCCTCTTTCGCGTGCTCTTTGAATCCTCTCCGGAATCGATCTTCTTGGCTGACCCGCATGCTACCGATGCGCTTTGGCCCATTGTGGCCTGCAACGAGGTCGCTTGCCGTGAGAACGGCTACACGCGCGAAGAACTTCTCGGCCAGCCCGTCGGCTTGGTAGTCCCTCGCGCCCAAGACCGGGATCTACTCAAAAAGCACTTGGAGCGTCTGCGCTTAAAAAAGGCCGACCGCTACGAGACACTGCATCGTCGTAAAGATGGTTCCACCTTCCCAGTGGAAGTATCCACCTGCCTGGTACAAGTCGGCGGGCGCGAACTGGTGCTCGGCATGGACCGGGACATCACGGAGCGCAAGCAAGTGCAGGCGGAGATCGAAAAACTCGCCGCCTTCCCGCGTTTCAATCCGAATCCAGTGTTCGAGTTCAATGCCACAGGCGATCTGACCTATTTCAACGCCGCCGCCTTGGAGCTTGCCCGCAAGGTCGGCCACGAAACACCCGCTCCCATTCTGCCGGCGACCACCAAACAAGTCGTTCTGGAGTGCCTGAACTCTGGTCGAAACCGTTTACGGATGGAGACTCATGTGGCCGGGCGCACCATCTCTTGGTCTTTCTTCCCCATCCCAAGTATCGGTGTCATCCATGTCTATGCGGGAGATGTCACCGATCGTTTGAATCTGGAGTGGCAGTTCCGTCAGGCTCAGAAGATGGAAGCGGTGGGCCAGCTCGCTGGCGGTATCGCCCATGACTTCAACAACATACTGACGCTCATACGGGGTTACGCCGATCTGGCCCTCACCAACCGGATGCTGCCGACGAAGACGCACGGTCATCTCGAGCAGATCCTGCAAGCGGCAGACATGGCGACTCATTTCACCCGGCAGTTGCTCACCTTCAGCCGCAAGCAGTCCATCCAGTTCAAATCCATCGAACTGAACGAACTCGTGCAGCACTTCGCCCGCATGCTTGAGCGCATCTTGGGTGAGCAGATTGTGCTGCAATTGAATCTCAGCCAAAACATCCTGCCTATCTTGGCGGATGTCGGCATGATCGAGCAGATTTTGGTCAATCTGGCCATCAACTCGCGTGATGCCATGCCCAAGGGCGGCAAACTCATCGTGGAGACCTCCATGTTTGAAGTGGACGAACGCTACTGCTCCGCCCACCCATCCGCGCGCGCAGGAGATTTTGTCTGCCTGACGGTTTCCGATTCCGGTTTCGGGATGGCCCCTGAAACGATGGCGAAGATTTTTGAACCTTTCTTCACCACCAAAGACGCAAACAAAGGCACCGGTCTCGGGCTGTCCACCGTCTATGGCATAGTGAAGCAGCATGACGGCTGGCTGAATGTTTACAGCGAGGTGGAACGTGGCACCACCTTCCGTATCTTCTTTCCATTGTGCGCAGAAACTCCGGAAGCCACCGTTCGCCAGTTACAGTTGAGCCGCATCCGTGGTGGCACTGAGACCATCTTGCTGGTGGAAGATGACCCCGCGCTGCGCGGATTGGCCAAAACCGGCCTGCAAAACTTTGGCTACCGCGTTCTCGAAGCGGCTTCTGGACCGGATGCACTCGCCATTTGGGCGGAGACCAGCAATCCCATCGACCTGCTGCTGACCGATCTCGTGATGCCTGGCGGGATGAGCGGAAAGGATCTCGCCGCGCGGCTGATACAGCGCAAGCCCCACCTGCGCGTACTCTTTACCAGCGGTTACAGCGTGGACCTCGTACAATCTGAAATCCCGCTCAAAGAAGGGGGCAATTTCCTGCCCAAGCCTTTCAGCACCTCCAGTCTGGCTGCCATCGTGCGCAATGCGCTCGATCAACACGTCGGTCGCACTGAGTCAGATTCGTCGGTAAGTGGCAAGTAACCTTGCTGACAAGCATCGGCTTGCCTTCAGCCCCCTGCTCCTTTCAACTGCCCGCATGAAATCGCTGGCGGATTGCCGCCTCTACACGTTTGTCGATACCGCATACCTGCATGGCCGCGACCCCGCCACGCTGGCGCAGCAGCTCTGCGATGGCGGCTCTGATCTCATCCAGTTGCGAGCCAAGAATGAATCCTTGGAAGAGACCCGACGGCTGGCCGAAGCCATTTTGCCGGTGACGGAAAAGAACGGCGTCCGCCTCGTCATCAATGATCACTATCAATTGGCCGCTGAACTGGGTGCCCCGATCGCCCATGTTGGTCAGGAAGATTTCTTCGATAACGGCCACCAGCACGTTCGCGAATTGAAACCAGCCGGCAGTTCATTAGAGATCGGCATCAGCACCCACGCCCCGGAACAGGCCCAACGTGCCATTGACGCCGGGGCGGATTACGTCGCCATCGGCCCCATCTACCCCACCGGCACCAAGCCCACCGCCAAGCCCGTGACGCTGGAATACGTCAAATGGGCCGCGCAAAACGTTAAGGTCCCGTGGTTCGCCATCGGCGGCATCAATCTGCAAAACTTGGACGATGTATTGGCCGCTGGAGCCGTCCGTATCTGTGTGGTTTCCGCCATCCTCAATGCCCCGGACGTTGCGAAAGCTTGTCAGGACTTCAAGATGCGCCTACCGTCCTCGCCGCGATAATTACCTGAAAATAACATGAGCGTTCTGATTGTTGGCACTACGGCACTGGATTCCATCAAAACTCCGAAAGCGGAAAACCCGCGCCTGCTGGGCGGTTCCGCCAGTCATGCGGCCGTGGCGGCCAGCTTCTTCTCTCCGGTCCAACTGGTGGGCATCGTGGGTGATGACTTCCCGAAACGCTACGTCGAGCTCTACAAGAAGCACGGCATCTGTCTGGAAGGCTTGCAACAAGTTCAGGGCCAGACCTTCCACTGGGCGGGCGAGTATGAAGTGAACATGAACAAGCGCCGCACGCTAAACACCGTGCTCGGCGTGATCGAGAACTTCACTCCCAAGCTGCCCGATGCATACGCGAAGACACCTTATGTATTGCTCGCGAACATTTCCCCCGGCCTCCAGCATCATGTGCTGGACCAGATGAAGAAGCCCAAGTTCGTCATCGCCGACACGATGGACCTGTGGCTGAACATTGCCCTGCCGGAAGTGCTGAAGCTGCTGAAGCGCGTGGACGCCATCGTGATGAATGATAGTGAAGCCAGCCAACTGACGCAGACGGACAACATCGTCGCCGCCATCCCCAAGATCCACAAGATGGGGCCGAAGTATGTCATCGTGAAGAAGGGCGAACACGGCGCAATCCTGTCCGGCCCGTCCGGCATGTTCGTGGCTCCCGCCTTCCCGCTGCACAAAGTAGTCGATCCGACTGGTGCGGGTGATTCCTTCGTTGGTGGCATGATCGGTTATCTTGCGACCAGCAAAGGCTCCATCGAAACCAACCTCCGCCGGGCCATCATCCACGGCAGCGTAGTGGCGTCCTTCTGCTGCGAAGGCTTCGGTTTGAAGAAGACCACGACAGTAACCAAGAAACAGATCGCTGACCGCGTGAAGCAACTAGAGAAACTGGTGAAGTTCTAAGCGAATATAACAAAGACTATTTCGAAGCGGCTTGGATTGATTTCCCAGCCGCTTTTTCTTTGCGAACTAAGCCGTCAAAATGAACTTTGCGGGCTGCCTCTCGTCGAGCTTTAAGCTTCCGACGGCAATCACGACAACGAATAGCTATGGCTTCAATCTCTCCGCCCTGCTCCTCTTGCCATCTCTTCTGCTGTTTGGCCGTCCATAATTCCTCTTTGCCACAATCCTTACAGGTGAATGAAACATCCCAGTAGTGGTCCGGAATACTGGGGATAGCTCTGCGCGAAATGATTTTCGACTTATCAACCGGAATCACTTTCCGATTTCTAAGTCCCTCCTGAAATTCAAGTCTCTCTAATTCCGCCTTTTTACCAGCACGGATCAGTTTAAGCTTCTCTCGTTTTAGCTTATTGCTATTCATCCTGTACCTTGGCGTTTATGCCATCGGACTCATGTTGGAGGAAGCACAGATATCTAGGACCACTAACCATTCAGACTTCGATACAGCACGTTAACCACAAACATACCGATCATCGCAACACAGCAGGCCAGTTTGCCCAAGGCTCCAGCGAACAACCCTAAGGTTGCACCCGCGCCGGCGCGGGCAGACTCGCGGCTATCACGTCCACCAGACATCTCGAATGCGAACGCACCGATGAACGGCCCGAGTATCAGTCCCGGCAGATTGAAAAACAACCCGATCAAGGCACCTAGCATCGCTCCAATAACGCCACGTTTGGTCGCTCCCAGTTTTTTGGCCCCATACATCGTGGCCAGATAATCCATCACCAGCGAAAGCAGCATCACCCCGAGCATCAGGCATAAAATGATGGTGCCCGGTCCAGTCGCTCCGAAATACAAGCGGTGCCCCAACGCTGCCAGAAACACGATCGGCGTACTCGGCAGTCCCGGCAGGACACTGCCAAACATACCGATTGCCATAATCACCAAGGCCAGTACCAGATCGGCCATTTCTTCCATACTCATGCCACTACTATACCACATAAAACTGGGATGAGCCTTATAATCTGCCCGCCGTTTTGGAGAGAGCTGGACAGATCACTCCTGATATCCGCATTGAACTGAACCACGCCACGCCCTAAGAATATCGTCATTATGACCACCATCCGCGCGCTTGCCGCCCTAGTTGGCTTTGCCTTGCTGTCTCCAGCCTTGGCTGAAGAAACCAAACCTCTCCTAAACGAGAAAACCCTACCTGTTCTCGCCACGCCAAACTTCAAAGACCCGCTCACGAACCCATGGAGTGTCGCCAAAGGTATTTGGACACCCAAGGACGGCGTATTGGAGATCGCGGACATCCCGGCGGAAAAACACATTCCTGTATTGCATCACAAAATCGGTCTGAAGAGTGCCGTCATCGAATGCGAATTCCGCTTCGATGGCCCCGGCAGTTTTCTGATCGGTTGTGATTCGGACAAGCACGTCGGTCGCGTGGTCATCAACGCCACCGGCTTGAGCATCGCGGAAGATTCCGTGAAGCCATCGCATACCATCGCCAAGCTCCCGATGCCGGTGAAGTAAGGTGAATGGCATCGCCTCCGCGTGGAATGGCAAGGCGACCGCATGGCCGCCAATCTCGATGGCAAAGCACTCCGTGCCCAACATGAATTCCTCGCCACGCCCAAAGCCCGTAGCTGGCTCGCCGCCGGCAAGACCACCAAGGTCCGCAACTTGAAGATCAGCGGCGAAAAGACCACGCCGTGAGCGGCCATCACCAGCATCCTTCCAATCGAGGAATCAGCCCGCTCGCCTGCCTGCTGCTGTGGTGGTGTTAGTCCCCGCGGCTGATCTACTGGCGGCCAGCACTCTGAAGCCCAACATCGTCTTCATCCTGGCCGATGACCTGCGCTGGAGTGATCTGGGTGTTATGGCCATCCCTTTCATCAGACACCTAATCTGGACCGTTTAGCCCGTGAAGGCATGCGCGACTGATAGGTTTTCTGAGATTGCATATTTTCGGCCACCCGGGGAATGTCAATAAATCACCTGTAGCAACAGCTTGTCGGCCGCAGGTCTGTTTAAAAAAGTTACAACTCGTTACGCACCGTCGGATCAAGGTGGCAAACTTCATGAACGAAACTTGTATCTTTTCACCCGTTCCGCCTTCTTGAGATGAGTATGGATGAGGTCATACAACGAGGTTTCAGGGTATTGGCCGTCTGGTTGGTGCTGGCGACAGTTCACCGGCTGGACGCGGCGGAGTCGACTTTCCTGCGAGCTATCAATCTCAATGGTCCCGCGCTGACTATCGATGGCCGCGCTTGGGAGGCAGGCAGTGAGACAAAAGATTTTAAAGCCACTGGCAAGACCTTCGAGAACCAGAAGGTATTGCTGAAACCGGCCACAGAAGCCGCCCGCGCCCAGATGATCCGCAGCAGTGTCTGGGGCAGCAAAGTAGATCTGGAGCTGAGCAATCTGACCACCGGCACCTATCAGGTCTTTCTCTATATCTGGGAAGACAATCACTCCGAGCAGTTTGATCTTTTAGTGAATGGTCAGCTCATGCAGGCCGAGTTTCACAGTGGCGACGCTGGCATGTGGAAGCGCCTCGGTCCTTGGTCTGCGCAAAGCAAAGACGGTAAACTCACCGTCACGGCCAAGGGTGCCAGCCATGGCGCCGCCAATCTGTCCGGCTTGGAAGTCTGGGCCGGTGCTGGCCCCATCCCCGAACTCGCAGGCGTTCAATTCGCCACCAAGCCGGACTCAGATCAAATCGCCTTCTTCGAAAGCAAGATACGTCCGGTGTTGATTGAGCAATGCTATGAATGCCATAGCGCCAAATCAGCGAAACTCAAAGGCGGCTTGCTGCTCGACTCGCGGGCGGGTGTACACAAGGGCGGCGATACCGGTGCCGCCATCACTCCCGGCAATCCCAATGCGAGCCTCCTGATCCAAGCATTGCGCCACAGCAGCGAAGACATCGCGATGCCGCCGAAGAAAAAATTGCCGCCGCAAGTCATCGCCGATTTCGAGACCTGGGTGAAGATGGGCGCACCCGATCCACGCGATTTGGATACCGTGGCGGCTATCCAGGCCAAGGAGAGTATCGATTGGGACAAGGCGAGAGAATGGTGGTCCTTCCGCCCGCTGACATTACCCAAGCTGCCCACGGTCAAGAATTCGAAGTGGCCAGCAAACGGCGTGGACAATTTCATCCTCGCCAAGCTGGAACAGGCAAAGCTCTCGCCCGCAGTCGATGCCGATAAGCGCGCACTCATCCGCCGCGCCTCCTATGACCTGACCGGCCTTCCCCCAACTCCAGAAGAAGTCACTGCGTTCCTACAAGACCGCTCACCACAAGCCTTCGCCCGCGTGGTGGACCGTCTGCTGGCTTCTCCCCGCTACGGCGAGCGTTGGGGACGCCATTGGCTGGATGTCGTTCGCTACGCTGATACCGCCGGTGATAACTCCGACTACCCCATCCCGCAGATGCACCTCTATCGTGATTGGGTCATCACGGCTTTCAACCGCGATCTGCCCTACGACCAATTCGTACGTGCCCAGCTCGCTGGTGATTTGCTGGGCGGTAAGACCGATGAAGAACGCTTTGAACACATCATCGCCACCGGTTACCTCGCCAACTCCCGCCGCTTCGGCTCACGCGTGGATGACTATCCACAGCACCTCACCATCGAGGACACCATCGATAATCTTGGCCGTACCTTCCTCGGTCTGACGGTCAATTGCTCCCGCTGCCACGACCATAAGTTCGACCCCGTCACCACCAAGGATTACTACGCCCTCTACGGCATCTTCCACAGTACACGTTATCCCTGGCCAGGCATCGAGCTGGATAAGAAGCAACGCGACTTTGTGCCGCTAGTCCCGCCAGCCAAACTAGCCGAAGCAGAACAAGCCATGGCCGCCAAAGAGAAAGAACAGAAACGGCTCGATGCCGAGGTGAAAGAGCTGAAGGACAAGATCAAAAAACTCTCTGCCGAGGAAAAAGCCGAAGCGGAAGCCGATCTAAAAGAGGCAGAGAAAGCGGCAGAAGAAAATCAAAAAAAGCCCTTACCCTTTACCACTGCTTATGCCATGGCGGAAGCGGCCAAACAGGAAGATGTCCGCATCCAGCAGAAAGGTGATCCAGCCAAACCCGGCGACCTCATTCACCGTCGCTTCTTGACGGTGCTGGGCGGCAAAGAAGTCCCGACCGACAGCAAATCAAGCGGGCGCGCCCAACTCGCCGACTGGATCATGGCGAAGGACAATCCGCTGACTGCGCGCGTGATGGCCAATCGAATCTGGCAAAATCACTTTGGCCGCGGCATCGTCCCCACGCCCAATGATTTTGGCAAGCAGGGCAAGCCTGCCACTCATCCGGAGTTGCTCGATTATCTGGCAGCCAAGTTCCGTGATGATGGCTGGTCTGTGAAATCACTGCACCGCCTCATCATGCTCTCGCATGCCTACCAACTCTCCGCCACCCGTGATGACAAAGCCATCGCGCAAGACCCGGCAAATGAGTTACTGGCCGGTTTCCCTCGCCGACGCCTGGACGCCGAATCCATCCGCGACACCCTGCTGGATCTCGGTGGCAACCTTGATCTCCCTCCCGCTGGGGAACACCCCTTCCCGCCGCAATACAAATGGAATTTCACCCAGCACAACGCGTTCAAGGCGGTCTATGAGAGCAATCACCGCAGCGTCTATCTGATGACGCAACGCATCCAGCGCCATCCTTACCTGGCCATCTTTGACGGCGCAGACCCATCTGCCAGCACCCCCGCTCGCACCGCGAGCACCACCCCATTGCAGGCCCTGTATCTGTTGAATGATCCTTTCGTGCATGAACAAGCTGGCCGCATCGCCAAGCGACTCACCGCCAATGGTGGAAATGAAGCGGAACAGATCGGGCGCGCTTACGAATTACTCTTCGCCCGACCGGCCGCTAAGGATGAGATCGCTGCCGCCCAAAAATTCCTGACCACTGCCCGGTCACAACTCTCGGCGGAAAACACCGCTGCGGACAAAGCCGACGGAGAGGCTTGGCGAGCCTATGTACGCGTGCTGTTCCGGTTGAATGAATTTGTTTACTTGGACTAAGGCGTTATGATCATTCCCAAGTTCTGGGCAGAAGGCCGAATTCAGCACAAGGAGAAATGCAAGCAAGTAACCGTCCGACGGCTCGGCTGGTCCAAAACCAGCGAAGCCGAGGCCCAGGCAAATGCTGATACTCGTGCACAAGAGGCGCTCAAACGCATACTGACAGGAGAGAAGCTGGCACGCTGGGAGAAGAAGGGACCCTACAATGGAGCGGAAGGCGTGCCCATTTGTGAAGAGATCGTATCAGAGCACGGAGAAACTATCATCACGCGGAACAGCTACGGAGCCAGATGCCTCAATACCCCAAATGTGCTGTTTGCGGATATCGATTTCGAAACGCAACCCCGTGATTCCGTAAGCTGCTTTTTAACTTTGGTTTTCATGATCGGTGCAGCTTTGGCTTCGTGGAAGCTGGGCTCTCTTATTTGGTTTTTACCTTTGGGGGTTTGGGCGATAGCTTTCGGGGTCAGCCTTGCCTACGGGTTCCAGAAACTTCATCACAAGCCGAACGGTGGAGTGGAAAAGCTGGCTAACTCCCGGATCGACTCCTTCATCAATGCA
>JAURFH010000104.1 GCA_030834415.1 Verrucomicrobiota bacterium
AAGCCCATCGTGGCCGCGCTGAAGAAGATCGGCTACAAGGGCGACGTGGTGATCGAGTCCTTCACGACAGACGTGAAGGTGATCGCCCGCGCCGCAGCCATCTGGCGCAAGATCGAACCGAACCGCAACGACATCGCGGTGAAGGGTCTCGCGAACTTGAAGAAGTTCTTCAAGAAGAAATAAGCCCCGCGCTATCGCGCGGGAATGACGAATTCCGA
This sequence comes from Verrucomicrobiota bacterium, assembly GCA_030834415.1. Taxonomy (GTDB): domain Bacteria; phylum Verrucomicrobiota; class Verrucomicrobiia; order Limisphaerales; family JAEYXS01; genus JAEYXS01. The sequence goes on from JAURFH010000104.1 coordinate 219, forward strand.
AGCACGGATGTCGAAGCCCCGGGTGAGTGATCATCCGGGGCTTTTGATTTTGCTAGTTACTCAGGTAGGGATTGATCGAGCGGTTTAACGTAAGGTGTGAGGGTCCGGTAAAACTTGGCTGTTTTCGATGCCAACAGGGCCTGTTGGCGCGGCCAGTCATCGCGATTGTCTGGTTTTGTGTCGGGCACGTTCATGACAATCCAAGCACGGTTGTAGGTCTCATTGAGCCGCCACGTCAAAGGGGTGCCCATGTCGCGTTCAATCGCCTCCTGTTGTTTTTGGAGATGTTCGAAGTTTTGAATCCGATTCGGACCGCGGCAACTCAGATAAACCGCGCTATCATCCCCGGCAGTGCTCACGTAAACTTGCAAGGTGAACTGGTTCCATCCAGTGGGAATAGGAAGGTTGCCTTGGCGGTTTGGGGTGAGCGGTCCGGTGAGGATTGAGGCCAAAGCCGGTTGCTGAACAAAGCCCGACCAGTAAGCGTAACGAAACTGGCTTTGTTCAGAACTGGGGCGAGCGGCACGAGAAACTGCCTGAGTCCACTGGTTCGGTTTGCAGATGAGGTCGAATTCTGGAGCGATTGGTGAATCTGCGATGCGGAAGAGCTTGATCTCGATGCCGAAGAAATTGATGTGTTCCGAAGTGGATTCGTTCAGCCAGTCGAGTGCAGCACGATGCTCCTCCCGAAACGTTTCGGCGATCCAGATAATCGTGACTGACTCAAGGCCCGCGGCATAAGTGAGCAACTGGCCAAGGTGGGTGTGGTCGGTTTGCTCAAGCTGGTTCTCGATGAGGACGCAGGAATCATCCTGAGTGTTAGTGCAAACTATGTCTGCGCGGAATGGGCCGACGGGCTGCTCTTGAGCTACTAGTCGGAGATTCATGCCGATGACTTCACCTAACAGGGCAAGGTTTTCAGCCTGAGCCAGCCATGGAGTAAAGTCGGCAGACTCCGAAGCCCATGCGGTACGAAGGGATACCTTTTGCAATCGTCCAAGGGGGATGGTGCTCATGTACGGTGCAGAATAAAAACTGCGATGCCGGAGAGCGAGCAAATGTGACAGGCATTTTGGACGAACGACTTCATCCGCCCCTGCCGGGGCGGTGGGGGTAATGCCTGCCTACCACCAGTTCCCGCTGGTCACTGGTGGCTACTCGCATTGGCCCCTCCGGGGCCTAGGGTTGGAAGCTTTTGGCGTGAATGGAATCTGCTGAGATTTGAAAGGGCAGGTGCTTCGGCGGCGGCCCGCTGAGCTAGCGGGCCCTACCGTTGCTCGTCACTTCTTCTTCAGTGACGAGAGGTATTCCACCAAATCCACCAAGTCCTGCGTGCTCATGGTCATCTGGAGGCCGGCGGGCATGATGGAGAGTTTCAAGGTCTGGCGGCTATTGAGGTCGTTCTTGGCGATCTTACGGATGAGGCCGCTGGCGTCCTTCACGCTGAGTGAGTCAGCGGTCTCGCTGACGATGAGGCCGTAGAGTTCATCGCCGTTCTTCAGTAAGAGTTCCCAGGATTCGTAGCCGAAGGAAATACCCGCGCTGGGTTCGAGGATGGCCTCGTAGAGGGCGTCCTTGCCGAGCTTGGTGCCGATCTCGGAAAGGGCGGGGCCGAAGTCTTTGCCTTGGCCATTCACGATGTGGCAGGTGGAGCAGGTGGATTGCACGCGGAAGAAAACACCTTCGCCCTTTTTTACATCGCCTTTCTTGGCCAGCAGTTCGCTGACGGGTGGTAAAGGTTGGGCACTGCCGGACAAGGGCGGCGGCAAAATCTCAGCGGCATCCTTCTGGATGTTCGGGAAACGGGAGGCGTTGAGTTCGGAGGTGGCCACGAAGCGGAGATCGGCGGGGAGCTTGTCCTCCTTGGCCAGTTTGAGGATGGCCTGGGCGCCGGGTTGAACCTTGGTTGCGCCTTTCAAGGCCTGACGGCGGATGGCGACGTCACGTTTCGTGTCCGTGATAAGGGGCAAAAGCAGGGTTTCGGCGTTCTTGCCGCCCGCATTGCCGGTGACGTCGATGAGATTGATGACGCGGGTGGTGTTCGTTTTGGCCAGTTCCGATTGGATGAGGGCGAGGCCGTTGTTGGAATACAGGGCGCGTACGGCGTCGGTGCCGAGCTGCTCGTTCGGTTTTTGGATGGCGAGCTCGAGCAGATCGGGATTGCGCTCGGTGACTTTGAAGCGTTGCACGAGTTCCACGAAATCAGCAGTGCCTTTGGAGCTGTCCAGCACGCGGCTGAGGGCGGCTTTGAGTTCAGGTTGGGCATTCACCTTGTCCGCCGAGAGGCGGCTGAGGGCTTCGCTGATGATGGCGAGCTGGTTGGTGTCAGCGGCGGTGAGGGTGCCGAGGCTGAGGGCGAGAGCAACAAACGTTAGCGGGAGAAACTTCATAAGATACAGATTCGATAGCGTTGTTACTTGATGGTGGTCAGGACTTGGACGAGGGCTTTTTCTTTTTCGGCGCCTTCGAAGTAATCCATCGCGCGGAAGTAGCGGGGCCATTCGTCCTTTTCCTTTTGGCGCGTGATGATGAGTTGGGCGAGAAGGGCGGGGGTTTGGGTGGCACGAGAGCGCCAGATGAGGTCGCGGCCAGCGGGAGTATTCCAGTTGTTACCCACGGCGGTGAGCCACGTGCCGAGGAAGGCGTCCCATTGTTTGTCGGCGCTGATGCCGAGGGCTTCGAGATACCAACGGTCCTTGCCATCGTATTGCTGCGCGAGCTTGGCCCAAAGCGTGGGGGCATCGGGAGACTGGCTGTGGCGCAAGGCGATGGCGCATTCGCGGCGGACTTGCGGGCTGGGGTCGTTCACAAGTGTTTGGATGGCGGTGATGAGATCGTAGGTGAGTTCGCTGCCGAGAGTGTTCACCGCATCGCCGACGGTTTGCTTCTTGCCGCCGAGGGCGTTGAAGAGCGTGTTCACGGCGGTCTTGGCGGCAGCATTCTTGAGCTGCTTCTTGTCGTTCAAGGCGGCTTCATTGATGCGCGTCCAGTCGAGTTGTCGGGCGATACGCAAAGCGGTGATGCGGATATTGGCATCGTTATCGCGCAGGGCTTCGACGACGTAGGTGCGTTCCTTGCCGGGGATGCGGGCTAGGGCGTTCAAGGCGCGGGCGCGCATACGGGCATCATTACCGCGCCAGACCTTTTGCAGCTCGGTTTCCGCCGAAGCGCCCAACTGGCGGAGCTTTTCCCAAGCAAGATAACGGGTGGCGAGGTTTGGGGATTGCAGCGCGGCCACGGCACCCGCGGCGGTGTCGAGATTCAGCTTAGGCAAGCTGGGTTTGTTATCCGGTGGCGCGATGCGGTAGATGCGACCGCGCATCTTGTCGAGTTCGCGATCGGCCATGTTGTGTCCGCCCACACCCGCGTCATTCCAATCGGTCACGTAGAGCGAGCCATCCGGCGCGGCGCAGACATCCGACGGGCGATACCAGGAATCGCCACTGGTGAGGAGGTCCACCATAGTGGCCTTGTAGCCCGCGCCTTCGTTTTGCACGGGATAGGCGCGGACGGTGCGCGGCCCGGCATCGCAATGGATCATCTGGCCTTGGAATTCTTTGGGCAACAGATTGCCCTCGTAGATCATGATGCCGGTAGGGGAGCCGGAGCCGGTGAAGAGCAGATTGGGCACCACGCCGGGATCATTCTGGTGCCAGTGCATGGAGGGAACTTCTTTTTCGAGATTCGTGCGTTTGGTGCGCCAGCCAGCACCGGTCAATTCATCGGTGTATCCGTAGTTGCCGTATTCCATGACGTAATTGATGCGCACGCCCTTGTTGCCGTCGTCATCATTGTCCGACTGCCAGAGCGTGCCGAAGGAATCAACTGCGACTTCGTAGTTGTTGCGGAAGTTCCAGCCGAGGGTTTCCACGTTGCTGCCATCCACATCGCAACGGAAGACCATGCCTTCACGATAAGGACGGCCACGGTCGTTCACCTCGTTTCCGGCCAGGTCGGTGACGGGCTCGGAGTTGTTGCGGATGTCCTCGTCCGAGATGACGCCGTTGAGCGGCAGATCTTTGAGTTTGCCGGTGGGGCGGCGGAGCTGTTTGCCCGCATTGCCAAAGTTGAAGTAGAGCTTGCCGTCCGGGCCGAAGCTGAAGGCGTGCATGGCGTGGTCATGCTGCTGGCCGGAGATGCCGGTGAAGAGCAGTTCGCGCTTGTCCGCCTTGCCGTCGTTGTTGCTGTCCGTGAGCACGAACACATTCGGCGCGCAGGAGACGATGACCTTGTTACCCAAGACGCAGATGCCGAGCGCGGCATTGATGCTAGGGTCTTGATAGAAGGTGGTGGCTTGATCGGCTTTGCCATCGAGATTCGTATCCGTGAGGACGACGATGCGGTCGCCTTCGGCGCGGAGGGGCGGGCTGGACCACTTGCGGTAATTCGCGCCTTCGACGACCCAGATGCGGCCTTGCGCGTCGATATCGAGATCGGTGGGGTTCACAATCATCGGCTCGGAAGCGATGAGGGTGGCGTCGAGGCTGCTGGGGGTGATGAGTTTTTCGGCGTCTTGTGCGGCCGCTTCAGGACCAGAGCCGCGTTCTTTGCCGGCCAAGGCGGCACCGTCACGAGCCATGGCTTGATAAGCGGCGGAAGGACGATCACCGAAGACGAGAAACTCCACGGTAGAGCCACAGCCTTGATCGGTGCCGCCGTTATCGAGTCCAGCCTTGGCTTTGAAGCGGGTGAAGCCCATGTCCACGATATCGTAAGCGATGACTGAGGGAGCATGCGTGCCGATGCCGTAAGCGATGGTTTGGCCGCCGACCTTCAAGGGCTTGCCGCCGACGTTCAGATTCACGCGGGTCTCACCAAAGCCCGAAGTGGCGGTACGCCATTTGAGGTCGGTGAGTTTGGTCTCGCCTTTGGGACCGACGAGGCGCGGCTCCACCCAGTCTGCCCAATCGCACCCGAAGCCGTCGTCTCCGGGGGTGATGACGAGCCAGAGGGATTTGGCCGAGGAGATATCCACATCAATATCCACGAGGCCTTTGCCGATGACACCGCTCTTGTAGATCGGATCAGAATTGCGCGCGGCTATGGGTGAAGCGGCGGAAATGGCGGTCACGGTCGCAAGGCAGAGGAGCCTCGTGAACAAAAGGGTTTTCATTGATAGGATACCTATAATTGAGGCGAGTGAATGGTTCAAGGAAAGACGCGAAGGTGCCGTGTTGCTTGCGGGCTTGGGGGCGGTATGCTGCGCGCGTGCGTAGCATGGGACATAGGCTGTGGGCGGTTATCGGTTTGATGGTGTCGTTGGTGACACTGCAGGCGGGGACGACGAATATCGTCGGTGATCTGCTGGTGGAGGCGGCGCGGCTGGAGACGTTCAGCAAGAACCTCTATGGCCAGAACTCGAACAACTACACGGCGCCGTTGACCGCCGAGTGGGAGCAGTTCCGCGATGCGGCGACCGCGCTATTGAATGGCAACTATGCGACGGCGGAGTCTCTGGCGGCGCCGCTGGATTACCAGCTCGTCTATTTCCAGCACACGAACCCGGTGACGGGTCTCGTCGGGTTGCGTTGTGTCGAGGATGAGAATGGGCCTCTGCGTGGGTGGGGCACATTTTTCGTGAACACGAATGCAGCGGTGAATGTGCTCGTGGAGGCGCCGCATCCGCAGGCGGATTTTCGAAGCCCGCAAACGGCGGCAGAGATGTTCATCAAGTCGGGAGCGCTGGGGTTGCTCATCGCCGGGGCGAACCGTCATGTGAACGGGACGGGCACGGCCGATCCTTGTGACTTGGTGGATACGGCGTTTCATGCGGTGCATGTGGCGTGGAACGGTGCCAGTGGTGAGAATGTCGCGTGGCAGATACATGGCTTCAGCGTGGCTGGGCATGAGGAATTTCCGGACGGGACATTGGCAGTGCTCTCGACGGGGCAGGGCGGTGATAATTTCATGTCCACGAATGTCATACGGCTGGATGAGGTGCTGGAGGTGAACGGGGTGAAATCTTACGCCTACAACAAGAATCTCGCCGATAATGATCCGCTGAACCTGCTGGTGAATGAGGGCGTGTCCGGGCAGACGTTCACAAACCTCGGCGCGCGGTCTAATGTGCAGGGAATATATAGTCGCGGGCTGGGCGGTGAGTTTGTGCATGTGGAGCTGGCGACGTATGTGCGCACGAATGCACCAACACGGACACTCACCGCGGATGCAGTGGCGGCTGCTATGCTGCGCTTTCGTACTAACGTGTTAGGTGCGCCGTCGGCGTTCAGTCTGGTGCCGCAAGCGTCAGTAAATGGTAACTTGGTGTGGGATGTGCCGACGGAGAGCCGGCATCCGTATTTTATCGATTTTCGGACGGAATTATCGGCTGGTGAGTGGCAGAGCTTGTATGCGTTCCCCGGAGAAGGGACGGCGCGAAGGTTCACCAATTCGGTGGCGGGACCGACCGGGTTCTATCGAGTCAGGGGAGAATGAAATATGTATCAGCTTGGCTATCTGTCAGAGCGTCTGGAGTTCATACCTACGATCGCGCAGTGGCATTTTCAGGAGTGGGGGCATCACGGCGTGGGGGATTCGGTAGAGCGGCGGGTTGAGTGGCTGACGGAGGCAGCGAACCGGCAGCAGGTGCCCACGGTGATCATAGCGTATGAGGGGGATAAAGTTCTGGGAACGGCGATGCTGGTGGAGAGCGACATGAAGATCCGCCGGGAACTGACGCCGTGGGTGGCGAGTGTGTATGTGGCGGCGGAGGAACGCGGGAAAGGCATCGGGGCGGCGCTGGTGCTACGAGTGACGGAAGAGGCCAAGGCGCTGGGGTATGCAAGGATCTATCTGTTCGCGTTTGATGCGGAGAAGTATTACGCGAGGATGGGATGGCAGTTGCGGGAGAGAGTCGAGTATCTCGGCGTGGAGGTGGCGGTGATGGAGAGGGATTTGTGAAGATGATGGATTAGCGTGGGCTCCTGCCTGGCGGGTAAATGCCCTACAGAGATAGCTCAGATACATGATGCCTTGTCCATGCTCCGTTCCTGCCGGCAAGATGCCGGCAGCACATCATAGCTGCATTCGGAGTCGTGAAAAGCAAAACGCCGTTGTCTGAGTGACAACGGCGTTGGTGGGTTGAAACGAAATCCGTCTTACTTCTTAACCGGCGGTTTGGGCGCGGGCTTAGGGTCGAGGTTTTGCATGAGTTCTTCCTCGGTGACTTTGGACTCAACGCCGTTCTTGGGGACTTTGCCTTTGGCGAGCCAGACGAGGGCGTTCAGCACGACCTTGCGCTGATTGTCGTTGCCCCAGTTCAAGTGGAAATGGCCGCCGGTGAAGCCGAAGGCGCGGCCACCATCGGGGCGTTCGTAAGCCCACATCATGGTCTCATCGCGGCCTTTGGCGGCCTGGATGTGGGGGTAGGGGCCCTTGGGGTAAACATACGGGCCGTCGCGGGTGGCATCCGAGGGCTTGGCGACGAGGATGGGGGTGAGGCCTTTCGGGTCCTCGTTCCAGCGCATGTTGAAATACCATTCGTCCTTGGTGGTGAAAGGTTTCACGCCGTTGGCGATGGGGTGTTTCGGGAACTTCTCGTAGTTGGCGTCCCAGATGGGGTTGCAGGAGTAGGAATTCTCGTAGTGACCGCCGAGCCATTCCTTGAACTCTTTGCCAGCCTGATCGGGCACGACTTCCACACCGTAATGGCCACAACCGAAACCGACGCCACGGGCGACGAGCTTGCGGAGGGTCTCGAGGTGGTTATCCACCACGGCGGGATGCTTGCCGCCGCCATCGGCGTAGATGAACACGGCATCGGCGTCGTCGAAGGTTTTTTCATCGCTCACCCAGCCGTTGGTGTGGACCTCGACGGTGAGGCCGGGGAAGCCTTTGAGGCACTTTTCCAGGAGCAGGGAGCCCGCCCGGAACTCGTGCATGAGGGGCGGATGGCTGGGCTTGCCGGCGATGATGATGAGTTTGCGGTTCTTCTCGGCGGCGGTAGCAGTCAGCGAGGTGGCCATGAGGGCCAGCAACAACAGGCTTAAAATGCGTTTCATAGATGCGGTCTAATAAGGTGACGAGCGGGGAGGGTAAGGTATTCAGGGCGGGACGGGAAAGGGGAAACGTTCAACTTCCAACACTCAACTTTCAACGTCCAGAGGGGAGGTGGTCAGAGCCTCCTTACGTTGGTTGCTACGAATTCAGGAGATCGCCCCCGACCTTCGGCGTGGGGTTCACGACTAGGACCAGATGGAGTGCCTCCTTTCCCTGGCCCTCTCCTCCGACCGAAGTTCGGCTTCCTACCGGAGGAGAGGGAAATGGGGCTGCGGGCGTGAGTGTATCTTTGGTGTTTGGATGTTATTGGCTTCGGCGGCGGTCGGCTGGGACAACCGACCCTACCTTTACGCGTGTGTTGCTTAGGTGAAGCAGGCGTGGTAGTTTCTCAAACTAGGAATCCATCCATTAGGCCATGAGCGTACGTGCAGAGAAGGCGGAGCTGTCTCCACTTATGTTGGAAGTGGGAGGGCGTTTGTTTCCGCGACTCTACAAGCGGCATGGGGATTTGCGGAGTCAGCAGGAGGTCAGGCAATGGGCGGAGAGGCTGGATTGGCGGAATAATCCGTATGACCGGTATCTGTTGCGGCGGGAGTTGTTGCGTTTTATGGAGGCGCAGCGGGGTGATGAGCCATTTTGCAATGTCAGTCTGTTTGCCAAGCGGGACCAGATCCTTAAGCAGATCGATTACCTGCTGGATAATTTTCCGGAGGAACTGAAGCGGATGGGGATATTCATGTATGTGGTGGTGGCTTTGCCATTCTATATGCAGCGTGGGCGGGGCAAGAAGAGGCATGAGGGCTGGAAGGCAACGGTGTTGGAGAAGCTGAAGGTGTAGTGCATATGAGGATATTGATGCAGGTAGTGCTGGTGGGCGTGCTGATATGCATGGCGGGTTGTGCCAAGAGTGCGACCAGCTTCGGCTCAGATACGCATAAGATGGCGAAGAAGAGGGTTTGCGAGGTCCACAAACGGGAGATGGAGGTTAAAGAGTTGCAGTGCGCGTTGAGCCAGTTAGTAAATTCGCCGCTGTTCTCACCGGCTATGAATCAAAAATTTCCGCACCCGGAAGTGCGGCTCTTAAGTGAGTACTGGTATGGCGACGTGATCAGCATCAAAGCTCCGGTCTGTCCGGATTGTTCCAAAGCCTATTGGGAGTGGCATCAAGATTTTCACAAGAATTAGGTGGTGGTTGCTCGTGTGCGCATATGCAGGAGAAGCTGAAGGTAAAGCATATATGAAGATGGGGATACATTTTTTGCTCATGGGCGTGTTGATGTGCATGACGGGTTGTGCGCGGCATGCGGACAGGGCTGCTGCTCCCTTGCCTGAACTGGTTTTCCATAAGCCGAGCAAGGCGACAACGGAGGAGCGTTTGGAATTGAAGGTGGTGTCCACGGAGCAAAACGAGGGGCGGTTCACGCATGAGATTGTTCTGGGAAAGCAGAAGTTTCTTTCCTTGGAGGCGTTGATCTTGGAGTTGGGCAAGTTGCCGAAGGGGACGGAGATTTATTATGACTATTCTTGTTTGGGTGTGCCCAACAGGCCGCTCAACCAGCATGAAGAACTGGTGGCTTTCCAGCAGAGATGCGAGGAAATGGGAGTCGTTTTGGTTTTCGAATACGGCACACAGGCGGGGCGGGTGAAACGGGTGGCTGCGGTCAAAGAATTTTAAAACATCTTCCATATGACCTCGATCGTGAGTTTGTTATCCCTGATTTTGCTGGTGGCAGGCCTGGGCGTTTTTGTGGTGTTGCTGGTGCTGCCGTTCGCCGCTGATTGGCCAAAAATCAGTCGTAAGGCCCGGATTCTCATCGCGCTGCCGAGCCTTATCATGCTGGGGCTGTTTTATTCATTAGCCGTACACATGCATCAGACGCTGGGGAAGTGGCCTGAAACGATCGGCAACCGTGGGTTTCCCAAGGATTTGCTGTGGCATGCGAGTGTCGCTGGAAATGTTTTCGGCTGGTTGTTGATGTTTACTGTGCTTGCTTTACCGGTGGTTTTTCTGGCTTCAGTTGGTGTAAAAAAGTGGCGGGGAGTGATTCCCTATCTGAGTGCTCATGCAATTTCGTTTGGCATTTGCGTCGCGCTGATGTTTTTGGCTCCTTCCCGTTTTTTTGAACTGGTGGTGGGATTGAGGCGGTTGCACCGGCGGGCGAGAAGGCTTCTAGTTTCAAGAGAGAAGTAGGAGTCCGAGGTGATGTCCCGCCCTTGCAGGGCTTGGTGTTTTGTGGTGGGTTTACCCGGGACTGCGCTCGCTCGGGGCGAGCTTCACCCCGGGCTTTAACAGGGCGGCCCGTTGGGCCTGAGAGGCTGTTTTCGGTGCCGTAGGGCGTTCTGAAAGCTGCCTGATTACTTTACGTTGCTGCGGGTTGAGACAACCCGCGCTCCAAGGATCGAAATGCGAGTTGCGTGGATAAGGTTTGCTACAATTTCTTACGGGGGAAAGGGTTCGGTTTGGTGAATAAGTTTTAGCGAAAAGCGATGGTGGGATTGTGGTTTTGTGATAGTCTTTTCAGTGCTGCCAAATAGTTGCCGGTAAAAGGAGAGAGAGGCTGGAATTTAGGATGAAGAAGGGAGAATGTAGAAACACCAGCCGAGAATCCTCACGATTGATAGAAAGGGATAGGGCTTATGGGACAAATGGGGTGGATGGGATTTGAGGAGTGCGGTGTTTCCATGTTTCTGCTGTCGGTGAGTGGGAGCATCAAGGGGAAGTTTGGGACCGGGTGGAACTCCGACTTGGTCGCGAGCAGGCCGGTCCTTACCGGTGCTTTGGGCGAGGGAGGGCTGCTCTTGCTCAGGGGCGTTGCTGCGGATTGGCACGACTCCCGACCTTCGGCGCGGGACATGCCGCGCTCCAGAGGCTTCGGGTCTAGCTGGAGCTCGGCGCTCCGTTTGTTTGAATTATTGCCACCCGTTTCAGCGTCTCATATTGTGGGTGTCTGACTCATGAGTTTGCGCGCGTACGTATATCTTGGTTGGGCGATGATGGTGCCGGTGGTGTTGCAGGGGGCTCCTTCTGCGACTTTGGTGGCGAAGGATATCACTCCGGTCATCCAGAATTATTGCACGGATTGTCATGATGCCGAGAGCAAGAAGGGTGGGCTGGATCTGACGGCCTTGAAGTTTCAACTGGATGATCCCAAGGCTTTCGCGACGTGGGTGAAGGTGCATGACGCGGTGCGCGATGGGGAGATGCCACCGCCGAAAAAGGATCAGCCTTCGGCCAAAGATAAAGGGGCCTTCATGAAGGCCATCGCGGAGAGCCTGACGGCGCAGGATAAGGCGAAGGAGGCGGCGGTGGGTCGGTCGGTGTGGCGTCGGCTGAACCGGTATGAGTATGAGAATTCCCTGCGCGACTTGCTGGGAGCGCCGTGGTTGCAGGTGAAGGAGATGTTGCCGGAGGACGGGGAATCGCATCGCTTCAACAAGGTGGGTGAGGCGCTGGATGTTTCCCATGTGCAAATGGCGCGGTATCTCCAGGCGGCGGATTACGCGCTGCACGAGGTCTTGCTGGCGCAGGCGATGCGGCAGCCGACCACGACGAACCGTTATTATGCCCGGGAACAGAGTTCGATGACGGGCAAGATGAAGTTCAGCGAGTTCAATCGCAGTCCGGAGCGAGCAACCTTTGCGCTGCTGGGCTACAAGGCGCAGGCGGATGTCTATGCCGGCACGGCCCCGGTGACGGTGGGCAAGTCGAACCCGGCGGTGCGTGAGCAGGAGGCCATGGGGGTGGTGGCCAGTGCGTATGAGCCGTTGGAGATCAAGTTCAACAAATTTACGGCACCGGTGGCGGGTAATTACAAGCTGCGCATCTCGGCTTATACTTTTTGGGCCGGGCCTTTGAGTGAGAAGCGCTGGTGGACGCCGGATCGCACGAACACGTTCGTAGGCCGTCGCTCGGAGCCGGTGGAAGTCTATGCGGAGACGCCGCCGCGTTTGTTGCGTAAGCTGGGCGGATTTGACGCGCAGATCACGCCAAACACATATGAGATTGATGCGTGGTTGTTGAAGGGAGAGACGGTCCGGCCTGATCCGGTGCGGCTCTTCCGGTCACGGCCGCCAGCTTATCATAATCCGCTGGCGACGAAGGAGGGACAACCCGGTGTGGCGTATCGGTGGCTGGAAGTGGTGGGGCCGATCTATGATGACAAACTGACCAAGACACAGAAGCTCTTGTTTGGCAATCTGCCGGTGAAATACGAAGGCAAGGGCAAGGTGTCGGTGGAGTCCAAGAATCCGAAGGCGGATGCTGAGCGGTTGTTGCGGAGCTTCATGGCGCAGGCTTACCGACGTCCAGTGGAAGAGGTGGATGTGCAGCGCTTCCTCAAGGTCATCCATCACGCGCTGGATTCGGGCAGTAAGTTTGTGGATGCGATGGTGGCGGGTTATTCGGGCGTGCTGTGCTCGCCGGGGTTCGTGACGCTGGAAGAGAAGCCAGGCAAGCTGGATGATTATGCGATCGCGTCGCGTCTTTCCTACTACCTGTGGAATTCAGCGCCGGACACGGAACTGCGCTCCTTGGCGGCCCAAGGCAAGCTGCATGACCGCGAGGTGCTAAAGGCACAGACGGACCGGTTGTTGCGGAGCCCGAAGTCGCGGCAGTTCGTGGATTCTTTCCTCGATTACTGGCTGGATTTGCGTAAGGCAGGGGCAACCTCGCCGGATGCAACGTTGTATCCGGATTATTATCTGGATGATGCGTTGGTGGAGAACGCGGTGGAGGAATCGCAATTGTTCTTCGCGGAATTGCTGAAGCAGGATTTGCCGGCGCGCAACATCGTGAAGTCGGACTTTGTGATGGTGAACGAGCGGCTGGCGCAGCATTACGGTTTGCGACCGGTAAAGGGTATCAATCTGCGTCGGGTCACCTTGCCCAAGGACAGTGTGCGTGGTGGCTTGATGACGCAGGCGAGCGTGTTGAAGGTGACTGCGAACGGCACGACGACTTCGCCGGTTTTGCGTGGAGCGTGGATCATGGAGCGGATCATCGGCAGGCCACCCCCGCCGCCGCCGGCCAGTGTGCCGGCCATCGAACCAGATACGCGTGGCGCGGTGACCATCCGGCAACAACTGGAGAAGCATCGGGCGCTGCCGACTTGTGCCGGGTGCCACACGAAGATCGATCCAGCAGGATTTGCGCTGGAGAACTTCGATGTCTTGGGCGGATGGCGTGAACAGTATCGTGGTCTCGGTGAGAAGGAGACCCAAGTGCCGGGCTATGGCAAGAATGGCCAGCCCTTTACCTTCCATCTGGCGCAGCCAGTGGATGCGAGCGGGGAATTGCCGGGTGGCGGACTGTTCAAGGATATCCAGGAACTGAAAACCCTGTTGCTCAAGAATGAGCGGCAGATCGCGCGGAATCTCGCCAGCCAGATGGTTGTTTACAGCACAGGGGCGGCAGTCCGTTTCGGGGATCGGCCGGAAGTAGAAGAGATATTGGACCGCGCCAGCGCGGGAGATTACGGGGTGAGGTCATTGGTGCATGCGATTGTGCAGAGTGACTTGTTCCTGAACAAATGAGCGTTGGCAGAGGTCAATAAATTGTGGCATACGTAACAAAGCAGCACATGAGTAATACAAAGTCAGACACATTCGGTTCTTTCATCTCGACGAAACGTGCGTTGCCGCGCCGCGAATTCCTGAAGTCGGCGGGCGTGCTGCTGGGCCTGCCCTTGCTGGAAGCGATGACGCCCGCGTTCTTGAACGCAGCGGAAAGCAAGGCCGCGAGCCAGCCGCCACGGCGCATGCTTGGCATCTGCAATAACTTGGGATTGGTGCCGGAGAATTTCTTCCCGACCGGCGCGGGCAAGGCTTACAAGGCGTCGCCTTACCTGCAGCTGCTGCAGGCGCATCGGAATGATTTCACGGTGTTCAGCGGGGTGTGGCATCCGGACGTGGATGGTGGGCATCCGGCGGACAACTGCTTCCTCACGGCGGCACCGCATCCAGGCAGTGGCGGTTTCCGCAACACGATCTCGCTGGATCAATACGTCGGTGAGCGCATCGGGCATCTGACGCGTTTCCCTACGATGACGCTGGGCGTGAATGTGAACCAGGGTTCACGCAGTCTTTCCTGGACGGGTGGTGGCGTTTTGATCCCGTGCGAAGAGAGTGCGGCGAGTGTTTACAAGAAGCTCTTCCTGCAAGGCTCGAAGGATCAGGTGGCGGAACAGGTCCGCAAGCTGGAGCTGGGCGAGAGCATCATGGATGCGGTGGCGGACCAGACGAAATCGCTGCAACGCAATCTCGGCGCGGGTGATCGTGACCGGCTGGATCAATATCTGACGGGGGTGCGTGAATTGGAACAACGCATGGCGATGTCCCGTGAATGGGAACATCGGCCAAAACCGAAGGCGCCCGCGCCGGCTCCATTGGATCCGGGCAGTCCGCGTGAATACATGGAGAAGGTGCGCCTGATGTATGAGATGACCCGGCTGGCGTTTGAGACGGATTCCACGCGCGCGGTGACCTTGTTGTTGGATAGCGTTAATTCACCGGTGCTCGACCTGCACGATGTGGATATCACGGACGGTTACCACAGCCTGTCGCATCACGGGAAGAACTCGAAGAAGCTGGCGCAATTGAAGGCCATCGACGAGTGGCACATGAAATTGCTCGCGGAGATGTGGGGCAAGATGAAGGGCGTGAAGGAGCAGGGGCA
>JAURFH010000105.1 GCA_030834415.1 Verrucomicrobiota bacterium
ACACCCACGTCCATGCCGACCACGTCACCGGCAGCTGGCTGATGCACCAGGCCACGGGCAGCGCCATCGGCCTGGCCGCGGCCGCCCGCGCCGACAACGTCCGCATCCGGGACATGATCCAGCAATGGCGCATCTGGCCGGTGACCGGTTTCGTGAGTGACAATCCGCCCGTCACCGAACTGGAGCGGCTGGGCTTCAAACCGCCCGAACTGGAATTGCAACTGGGGCAGGGCACGAACAACGTCTTCGGCCTTCAGTTCGGTATCACGTTCCCGGACAAGCCCGATTACATCTTTGCCCTCCGCTCCAGCCATACCAATGTCGTGCTGGCTCCCCAGCAATGGCTCGATCCCTTGCGCAGTCCTTTCACGGATTTCCGCGACCGCCGTCTGCTCACGTACCCGACCAATACCACGGACTTCATCTCCATAAAAAGTGATGAGAGCTTCACCTTGCAGCGTCAGACGAATGGAACCTGGCGGGTGTTGGAGGAGACGAACTTTGTCGTCGATACCGGCCTGGTCTATGAGCTGTTGCAGAATTTGAACAACCTGGACGTCATCGAGTTCACGAAGGACAACGTCACAGACTGGTCTCCGTACGGTTTGGCCAACCCCGTCCATCGTTACACCTTGCTGGCAGGCGGCACCAATCCTCCTCCGACTGGCACGAACACGGTCGTAGCGCAGTTGGACTTGGGCACGATGGAAGGCTTGAAAACTTATGCCCGCCGACCGGATGAGACCTCCGCCTACGCGCTGCTGACCGGCACAGCGCAGAAGCTGCCGCGAACCCTGTTCGACTTGCGTGACCGGCAGGTCTGGTCCTTCGCCACCAATGAGGTCAAACGCATCTCCATCGAGCAGGAAGGCCGCTTGCACGAACTCGTCCGCAATGAGAAGAGCATCTGGGCGATCGCCGAGGGATTCCAAGGCAGCCTCAATCCTTTCGCAGTGGAAGAAGCCGTCTTTCGCCTTGGCCAGATGCGGGCAGCCCGTTGGGTGGCCCGGGGACCGCAAGTGGCTGAACGCTACGGCATCACCGCCAGCTCGCACGGCATCACTCTCACCCTGCAACGCAATGGCGGGCCGGAAGAGAAACGCATGTTGCGCATCGGCAATCTGACCCCCACCCGCAGCGCCTATGCCGCAGTCTTGCTGGATGGTACTCCGGTCGTGTTTGAGCTGCCGCAAGATTTATACGAGTATGTTGACCGTTACTTGAACGCGCCCAAGCCGCCGCGTTCCCAACAATGATATGGCTGAACGCGTCCAGAGCCGTTTCTGGCGGAAATGCCGGGTATGTTTCCGCTGGTGCCGGATTGCGTTCCTCTCGCTGATCCTCTTCGCCGTCTGTCTGCTCATCTACGTCACCCAGATCGGCCTGCCGGAAGTCGTCAAAGGCCCGGTGCTCACCGAATTGCGTGACCGCGGCATCGACCTGCAGTTCAAACGCATGCGCTGGACCTGGTTCCGGGGTATCGTCGCCGAGGGCGTCACCATCGGTGAGACGAACCAGACCGGCGGCCTGCACTTCGAGGCGCGCGAACTCCTCGTGCAACTGGACGATGAGCAACTGAAGGATTTTAAATTCGTTCCCCGGGTGCTGGTGTTGAACGACGGCCAGATGGGCCTCGCCTTGAACGAGACCAACCAGCCCACCCGCCTGCTCAGCGTGGCAAAAGTCTCCACCGAGATCCACCTGCTGCCCAATGACCAGTGGGAATTGCTGCACTTCAAAGCCGCGACCATGGGCGTGAATCTGACGTTGAGCGGCAGCATCACGAATGCTTCCAAACTCCGCGATCTGGCCCGCAAAGAAAAGAAGCCCAAGACGGACGACGGCCCAAAAAAACCGAAAGACCCGGATGCCTGGCGGCGGCAATTGCGCCTCGTGGCCGATACGATGGCGAAGATGACCTTCGAGACTCCTCCGGAGCTTTACCTCGTGCTACGCGGAGATGCGAGCGATGCCTCGTCCTTCTTTGCCGAGGCCAAGCTGGATGCCAAGTCCGCCATGACGCCTTGGGGCAGTTGGGAAAATCTATCGCTCAGTTCTCCGTTGAATTCGCGCGAGATGAGCAATGGCCTTTTCCATGCCGAGATGAATCTCCGCTTCGACCAAGGGCACACACCTTGGGGTGTGGTACGCCAGGCCGATCTGCATCTCCAGCTCCTGCACAGCATCACCAACCAGGCACCATTCCGCGCGGACTGGGATCTCTCGCTCAGCGGCCTCCAGCTCCCCTACGGTCAGTTGACCGCGCAAGAGTTGAAGCTCAGTGGCGTGACCCGGCGCGAAACGAATGCTCCCTCCATTCTGGATACCGAGTTCAAGCTGCTCTCCAAGTCGGTGAAGAGTGATTGGGCGCAGGCCGCCGGGGCTGAGCTGGAGGCTCATGTCTTTTCCTCGCTCACGAATCCCGTGCCGCGCATCCAGTCTCTACAACTGACCTTGGAGCAGCCGAAGTCGGAATGGGCCCAAGCACGGCGCATCCATCTGGAGGGCGAGTTCTCCCTCACCAACGCCCCGGTGCAAACCAATGCCTCGTGGGGTTTCTGGGCCAAGCTCGCCCCTTATGCCATCCAGTGGAAATTGCAGAGCGAAAACCTGCGCTTGGCCAAGCTGCGTTTCCCTTCTCTAGCAACCGCCGGTCGTTGGACTGCTCCCACGCTGGAAATCACTTCATTGGAAAGCGCTTTGGCCGGTGGCGAAGCCGATGTGGCGCTGAATCTGGACGTCGTTCAACGCTCCGCCTGGGTGCGCTTGCAGACAGATATCGACGTGCAGCGCCTCGCCTACCTCATGTCCACCAATGCCCAAGTGGTGCTCAGTGATATCAAGTGGGCGAAGGCACCGAAGCTCAGTCTCGAAGGCCGTATGGAGTTGCCACCCTGGACCGGACCCGCCACGAACTGGAACGAGACACTCATGCAACGCACTTGGGTGGCCGGTGGACTCAGCGTCGGTCAGGTGGCTTATCAGGAACTGGCCGTGCGTTCCCTGCAAACGGACTTCGCGTTCACCAACGGCATCGTGTCCGTGACGAATCTCCATCTCGTGCGTCCTGAAGGAGACTTGCGCCTCGTCGGATTGGCTGACCTGCCTAAACAACGCTTCGAAGCCAAACTGGACAGCAGCATTGACCCGCTCCTCGTCAAGGCGTTCATCAACAAGCCGAAGACGCAGAAGGTATTCGATGATTTCGCACTCACACAACCGCCTCACCTGCGGGGCAATGTCTCCGCCATGTGGACCGACTGGAAAACGCTGCAAGCCGGTGCGCAATTACAGTTCACAAACTTCAGTTATCAGGGGCATACCATCAGCAATCTGAACACCCACATCGGGTTCACCAACCAGTTCCTCTCCTTCTCCGGAATTGATCTTCGCCGAAATGCGGAGGAAACCGCCATCGCTGATGGTGTCGGCATCGATCTGCTCAAAGGGCTGGTGCATATCACCAACGGCCTGACGCGCTGGGATGTGGCGGACGGCACCGGCATCATCGGACCGAAGACCAAGGAAGCGGTGGACCCCTATCATTTTTCCAATCCTCCGTTCGTACATATCGAGGGCATGATTCCTTTGGGCAATGCGGAAGAGGCCAACCTGCACTTCAAGCTGCTGGAAGGCGGCCCGTTCAGTTACTGGCGCTTCAACCTGCCGCAAGTGACAGGTGATTTGCATTGGGTCACCAACACTTTGATGATCACCAATATCAGCGGCAGCTTTTATGGTGGCCATATCCGCGGCAATGCCTTCTTCGATTTCGGCGCCACGAATGGCACAGCTTATCGCTTCCATACCATCACCACGAATGCGAACCTGAGTCCTTTTTTGCAGGACATGCTCTTGCGCACGAACACGCATCAGGGACAGATCGATTGCGACCTCACCATCACTTCAGCTGAAGCCAAGAGCATGAAAACTTGGAATGGCTACGGCACCGCCAGTCTGCGTGATGGCTTCCTCTGGGACCTGCCTTTGTTCGGCATCATGACTCCGGTCATGGAAGGCTTGGGCGAAGGCCTCGGCAAGAGCCGAGTGCGCGAAGGCAGCGCAAGTTACTTCATCACCAATAGCGTCATCTACACCGCCGATCTGGAACTCAAGACCCCGACCATCCGGATGACATATGTTGGGTCGGTGGATTTCGACGCCAATGTAGATGCCAAAGTGGAAGGGGCACCGATCAGCAAGCTCGTCGGCTTCTTTGTCACGCCACTGACCAAGATGTATGAATTCAAAGTCACCGGCACATTGAGCGTTCCGAAGATGGAGCCGCTCTATATCTTCCCGAAACTGCTGATGATGCCCTTCAAGCCATTTAAACTCTTCAAAGGCCTCTTCGAGAGCGACAAGAAGAAGGAGCCCAAAACGGAGCCGGTGCCTGCACCGATCCCGCCAGACTCAACGGAAAAATAGCAGCAAGGCCGCTCCAAGGATGATGCGGTACCAGCCGAAGGCCTCAAACGTGTGAGACTGCACGAACCGCAGCAACCACTTCACCGTGATGAACGCCGTGATCGTGGCCGTGACAAAGCCGATCGCGAACAGCAACCAATCCACGGAACCCAGCCCTTCACTCTTAACGTGCTTCACAAAGCTTAAGCCACCCGCCGCGATCAATGTAGGCACACCCAGCAAGAAGGAAAACTCGATCGCCCGCGGCCGGCTGAGCCCAAGAATGAGGGCGATAAGAATAGTAGAACCCGAGCGCGATGCCCCCGGGAACGCCGCCGCCAGCAATTGGGCCGCCCCGATGGCCAAGGCCACCGACCAGGTGATCTGTTCCACCCCCGTTTTGCCGCGCAGCCACCGCTCCACCGCCAGAAAAAGCACGCCACCGATCAGCGTAGCCCAAGCCACTGGACCGACCGTCTCCGGTAGTTCCATGCCGGCCTTCTTCAAGGCCAACCCGCCCACCGCCGTGACGCAAAAGGCACCAAAAAGTTTGGTCAAGTAATCAAAGGTCTCCGGCTGCTTCCAGTTCTGGACAAACCCTTGGACGCGCAATTTGAAATTCAAGATCACGGCCAGCACCGCCCCGGTCTGGATGCCCACGTTGAACAGTTCCGATTGCAGAAACGCCGAGTCCGCATGCAGAAACTTCTCCACGATCAACAGGTGCCCTGTCGAAGACACGGGGAGAAACTCCGTGATACCTTCGACCACACCCAATATGATTGCTGCCAGCCAGTCCTGCATGCGGACTCTTAGACGGGAAAAACGAATCCGGCACAAGGAAACAATCAATTTGGCAGCACTCCCACCGACCGACAGTTCAAACCCTTGATAATCAGAACTTAAGAGACGGATATCTCCTCGAGAACGGTTTTCATTTTGAATTTGCCCATATTTTGCCCGTCCAACTCAGCCGCCAGAATAGCCAAATGGAGTCCGGCAACCTGATTTTGCGGCTCGACGCGCCATCGGCGGTTGGGTAGAAATTCCGCTCTTTGCCGTTCCGCTGCGCGTCAATGGAACTTTGTGCATTTTGCCATGTATAAGAATATGAACTTGTTGAACCGTGTCTGCACCGCCTTGTGCGTGTTGTCCGTCCTGTCCCTGAGTGCCCAGGAGCAACCTAAAAAGAAAAACGACAAGAGTTGGAAGGAGAGCAAATCTCCCATGCTCCAAGGTGACTTCCCTTACACCAAGGCCTGCATCGAGGCCAAGTTCCCGGCCAACAATATCGCCCACAAAGGCATCGCCATCATCCTCGATAACGACGCATTCGCCTGCTTCGATACCGATCTCCTCCGCTACACGGCTGGCTGGACGGGTAATTATATCACCGCTCATGGCGTGGCCTTCGATGGTGCCCACGGCGGTCACCCGGCCATCAACGGCGAGCAAAAATGGGGCACCCCCATGCTGCCCGGCTGGGACGGCGCGAAAGCCGCCTTCGCCGATCCGCGCGAAGAACCATTTGGTCCGTTACCGCAATCGCTAGGTCGCTGGGATGGCCTTTATGTCAGCGGCATGACGGTGACGCTGAGCTACACGGTCCTCGGCACCAAGATTTACGAGCAGCCCTCCAGCATCGTGAAGGATGGCCAGGTCGGCTTCGTCCGCAACTTCAAGACCGCGAAGGCCAAGCAGGAGATGTCCTCCCTCATCACGCAGGTCGAAGGGGCCAAGGGCGAAGTGAAAGGCAACGAAGCGACGCTCACCGCCGCTGATGGCAAGGTCACGATCGTCGGACTGGTCGGTGCGCCCAAGGGTGTCTCCCTCAAGACCACCGATAATGGTCGTGTCCTCTTAAGCTTCGCCAAGGGCGCCGCCGCCGGCACTTTCAAGTTGGTCATCTGGAATGGTGCCTCTGCCGATGCTTCGAAGTTCGCTGCCTTGACCGAGGGTAAGCTTGCGCTCGTCGCTTTCGAGAAGGGTGCTGCGCCGCACTGGCCTGAGCCGGTCATCACGCAAGGCGTGCTCGCCACCTCCCAGACCCCGGATGAAGCCTACGTGTTGGATAAACTGACCGCTCCCGAGAACAATCCGTGGAATCGCCGCGTGCGTTTCGGCGGTATGGATTTCTTCGCCGATGGCACCCGCGCCGCGCTCAGTACCTGGGATGGCGATGTGTGGACGGTTTCCGGCATCGACGACAAACTCGATAAATTGGTCTGGCGCCGTTTCGCCTCCGGTGGTTACGAGACGCTCGGCCTCAAGATCGTGAACGACGTCATATATACTTCCGGCCGCGATGAGATCACCCGCTATCACGATTTGAACAATGACGGCGAAGCGGACTACTACGAGAACTTCAACAACGAGATCACTTCCTCTCGTGGTTTCCATGAATTCACCTTCGATCTGCAGACCGATCCGCAAGGCAACTTCTACGTCGTCAAGGCTGGCCCCGTGCGTGGTGGCGGTCGTGGTTTCGCCGATGTGGATGGCAAGAAGCCCGGCAACGGCACCATCAGCGCCCATGCCGGCACGATGCTGAAGATCTCCAAGGATGGCAGCAAGCTGGAGGTCTTTGCCACCGGCTTCCGCGCCCCGAACGGTTTCTGCGTCGGTCCGCAAGGCCAGATCACGACGAGCGATAACGAAGGCACCTGGATGCCCACCACGCCCATCAACTGGGTGAAGCAGGGCGGCTTTTACGGCGTGGAAGATCTCGCGCACAAATCTCCGCTGCCTGATTACCAGCAGCCAATGGTCTGGTTGCCGCATAACGGCCCCGAGAACTTTGACAACTCTGGTGGCGGTCAGGTCTGGGTGGATAGCAAGCGTTGGGGTCCGTTCGGTGGTGACCTGCTGCATCTCTCCTACGGCAAGTGCCGCCTCTACCTCGTGATGAGCGAAGAGGTAAAAGGCCAGCGTCAGGGTGGGGTGGTCCAGTTGCCCGTGCGCTTCACGTCGTCGGCTATGCGCGCCCGCTTCAATCCGAAGGACGGCCAGCTCTACGTCGCCGGTCTCAAAGGCTGGCAGACGGATGCGGCCAATGCCACCGGTTTCGACCGCGTGCGCTTCAACAACAAGCCGGTTCACTCCGTGGAGAAAATGCACGTCACCAAGACCGGAGTGGAATTGACCTTCACTACTGAGCTTAACAAGAAAGATGCGGAAGACGTGGGCAACTACAGCGTGAAGCGCTGGAACTACGAACGCGCCGAACACTATGGTTCGCCTGAGTTCATGATCACGGATCCAAAGAAGCAGGGCCGCGAACCGGTGGAAGTGAAATCCGCGAAGCTCTCGGCCGATGGCCGCACGGTGACCTTGGAACTGGCGGATGTCCGCCCGGTGATGCAGCAGATGATCAAGTATTTCATCACCGCCAAAGACGGCTCGGACATCAAGCAGGACATCGTCCAGACCATCAACGCCATTCCCTGAACGGACGGGCGACTAATGCCGGATACGAATTGAAGCGCAGTCAACTGCGTCCAAACATAAAGACCAGAACAGGCCCGCCCCATGCTGGCGGTCCTGCGAAAACTAACGCATGAAGCAAGTGAAGAAGCTCAAACAAACGATGTGGCTGGGGGCAGCCTTGCTGATCTCATCAGTGATGGGATTGCACGCCCAAGAGGACCCGAAAACCGAACCCGGCCTGGCGGTGACTTATACCGTTGATGGCCAGTCGGACACGGCCATCGCGCAGAACTTCTGGCTGTACACTGAGCAGGGCAAACCGGTCACGCCCTTCCTGAACCCCGGCAAGTTCACGGCTACTTGGGATGGTTTCATCTCCGTGGATCTGCGGGATAACTACACCTTCAAGGCCGAGTTGAACGGTGCCATCAAGGTCGAAGTGAACACGAACGTCGTGCTCGAAGCCTCGCTCGCCAAGGGCACCACTGAGCCCAGCAAGCGCGTACGTCTGAACAAAGGCCTGAACCAGATCAAGGTGACTTACACGGCTCCGGATGCCGGGGATGCTTATGTGCGCCTCCTCTGGGCCGCGCCTGAGCTGGGTTATGAACCCGTATCGCTCAGCATGCTCAGCCATGACGTGAAGAATGATGCGCTCGCCAAAGGCATGCAGCTTCGTTTGGGTCGCGAACTCTTCATCGAGAACCGTTGTGTGAGGTGCCATACCGGTCCGTCAG
This sequence comes from Verrucomicrobiota bacterium, assembly GCA_030834415.1. GTDB lineage: Bacteria > Verrucomicrobiota > Verrucomicrobiia > Limisphaerales > JAEYXS01 > JAEYXS01. The sequence goes on from JAURFH010000105.1 coordinate 8,571, forward strand.
TCACCGCGCTGCCAGATTTCGCCCTCGATGCCCCGGATTTCAAAGGCATCGGTTCGCGTCGCAACGCCGCGTGGATGGCGCATTGGGTGGAAAATCCGAAAGCGACCCGTGGTGTCGCCCAGATGCCCAAGATGGTTCACGGCCCGACCGCCAAAGCGGATGCTGAGGCCATCGCCGCGTATCTCGGTTCTTTGAAGGACGCAGCCGCGACGGCTGGCACAGACCCGGCACCAGAGATGGCCGTAAAGGGCAAAAAACTGTTCGAAAGCCTCCACTGCGTGGCGTGCCACGTTTCGCCTGAAGGCGGCGAGGCCGACGCCAAAAAAATCGCCCTGAAGCAGGTGAAGCAAAAGTTTGCCCCCGGCGATTTGGTCGCGTTCTTGCAAAAGCCTACGGAGCATTACGACTGGATCCGCATGCCGAACTTCCATCTCACGAAAGATGAAGCCAGCCAGCTCGCCGCTTATGTTCTCTCCAAGGCGGATGCGCCCTTGCCGGCACTCGCTTCCGATGCCATCGCACGAGGCAAGGAACTGGTGACCTCCGTTGGTTGCTTGAGCTGCCATAACGGTCCGGACAAGACGACCTTTGCCACGAAACGCTTCGGCGAACTCGAAGCCGAAAAATGGACGCAAGGCTGTCTCGCTGAGACCGAGACGGGCAAAGCCCCGTTCTTCAGCTTCACCAAGGAAGAACGCGCTGCCTTGCAGGCTTTCGCCCAAACGGACCGCACTTCTTTGAAGCGCCATGTGCCGGCGGAATTCGCCGAACGCCATTCGCGCATGCTGAATTGCCGTGAGTGCCATGGTAAGTTCGAAGGCTTCCCGGTGTTCAGCATTCTCGGCGGCAAGCTCAAGCCCGAGTGGGCCGCACAGTTCATCGCTGGTGAAGTCAGCTACAAGCCGCGTCCTTGGCTGGAATCGCGTATGCCTTCCTTCCCGAAATTTGCGGGTGAGATGGCCGTGGGTCTGGCCCAACAGCATGGCATCCCGCCCAAGACACCGGCGGAACCGCCCATCGACAAGGAAGCTGCCGAGATCGGGCGTATCTTCATCGGCACTGATGGCGGGTTCTCCTGCATCGCCTGTCACGCTGTCGGCAAGCTCGGAGCCACGCAGGTCTTCGAGAGTGCCGGTATCAATTTCGCCTACACGGGCGAGCGGTTGCTGCCGTCCTTTTTCCATCGCTGGGTGTTGAATCCCTTACGTATCGATCCGCAGACGAAGATGCCGGTGTATTTCGACCAGGGCATGAGCCCGCTCACCGATCAATACGAAGGGAATGCCGACAAGCAGATCAACGCCCTCTGGCAATACATCCGGCAAGGCAAAGACATGCCGATGCCGAAGGATGCCCAGGTGCAGCAGTGATTTTTGGCCGCCATAAAAACATATTATGATCAAAAAATTGGTTCTCATCTCGGCGCTGGCCCTGACCAGCGTGGTGTTCACCGCGTGCAAAACGATGGACGCTGATTGCGAGTGCTGCAAAGCCGATGCCGGCTGGACGGTGCTCTTTGATGGCACTTCCACCGATGCCTTCCGCGGCTACAAGGCCGAGGCTTACCCTGGCGACAAATGGAAGGTGGAAGACGGCACCTTGCATGTCCTGCCCGGAAAAGGCACGGACCTGATGACGAAGGAGCAGTATGAGAACTTCGAGCTGGAACTGGAGTGGAAGACCTCGCCCGGTGGCAATAGCGGCGTGATCTATCGCGTGCAGGAGACGGCAGGTCCCGCCTGGCATACCGGCCCGGAGATGCAGGTGCTGGACGATACCGGCCACGGCGACGGCAAGAAGCCGCTGACCTCCGCCGGCGCGCTCTATGCGATGATCGCTCCGAACGCCGAGAAGGTTCTAAAACCCGTAGGCGAATTCAATTCCGCGAAACTCATCGTGAACAAGAACCATGTGGAACACTGGCTCAACGGCAAGAAGGTCGTGGAATACACCTGGGGCAGCCCGGAGATCGCCGCGCTCATCCAGCAGAGCAAATTCAAAGCGCTCCCGGAATTCATGAAGCACAACCAGGGCTACATCGTGTTCCAGCATCACGGCCAGGAAGTCTGGTTCCGGAATATCCGCATCAAGAAGCTCTAAGCTTCACTTGGATCTCATCAAGAACGCCAAGGCATCAGCCTTGGCGTTTTTGTTTGTTTGCACCTCTTGCGCCACCAACTTTAGACCATTTGACAGCAGACAGATATCGAATCACATTTGCCTCCATGAAATTCACCGCTTTATTTGCTGCCATGACTCTGATCACTGCTCTCACGGCTTCGGCCGGCCAAACGGTACTCGATGTACCAGTGAAGAACATCGACGGAAAAGACACCTCGCTCAAAGAATACAAGGGCAAGGTGATGCTTGTCGTGAACGTCGCCTCGAAGTGCGGCTACACCAAGCAATACACCGGACTGGAGGCCATCCAGCAGAAGTACAAGGACAAGGGCTTCACCGTGGTCGGCTTTCCATGCAACCAGTTTGGCGGCCAGGAGCCGGGCACCAACGAGCAGATTAAGCAATTTTGCTCCTCCAAGTTCAACGTCACTTTCCCGCTCTTCGACAAGATCGAGGTGAACGGCCCGAGCCGTCATCCTCTCTACACCGTGCTCGCGGGCAAAGAATCTCCCTTCCCCGGTGACATCAAGTGGAACTTCAACAAGTTCCTCATCGGCAAGGACGGCAAGATCCTGAAGCGTTTCGACTCCAAGGTGACGCCCGAATCGCCTGAGATGACCGCCGCCATCGAAGCCGCACTCGCCGCGAAGTAAGTGACTTTCTGCTTTTTCTTCACCCTGCCCGGAGAAAATCCCGGCAGGGTTTTTCTTTATCCGCCCGCCACCCATACCAAGGGGCTACAAATCTTTCGGTTTTTTATCATCGTGCATCTGCGGAAAAACTGCTCTCATGGGAGCGTCGTAGGAAAGTAATCCAAACTAGTCACCACTATGGGAGTTCTATTCGGAGTATTTGTCGGGTTCGTCGGCTGGTTCCTCGTGCGCTATCTGGTCGCCGGTTTTTATACCGTGGATCAAAACGAGCGGGCGGTGAAGACCAGTTTCGGGCGGGCAGAACGCATCGAAGGCAAGACCACGCTGGAGGATCCGATCTCGGAAACGCTACGCGAGAGCGAACGCGAGCGCTACATCTTCCCGCAAGTGCGCGTCATCCCCCCCGGCGGACCCTACTGGAAATGGCCTTGGGAAAAAGTATACAAGGTCTCCATCGCCACTCAGACGGTGAACATGGCCTTTGACCCCGAGAATCCCATGGCCAATCAAGGCGGGCGCATGTTGGAGGCCGTGACCAAGGATCAATTGAACGTCGGCCTCACGGGCCAAATCCGTTATCGCGTCTCGGACCGCAATCTCTACGCCTACCTCTTTGGCGTGAAGAATCCTTTCGCCCACATCATGGGCTACTTCGTTTCCGTTCTACGTGAACGCATCGCCACTTTTGAAGCTCCGGCCGTCAAAGCCGAAGTGAACATCGACACACCAGTCGAAGGCAAAATCGAATCCGTGGATGAACTGGCCTCGGCCACGGGTATCTCCATCAATGACCTGCGCAAAAATCTGCGCGACCTGAACGAGCACATGGATCGCGAGTGCCGTTCTTCATCCGCGCGTTACGGCATGGTGCTGGATGCCTCGCTAATCACCGGCATCGACCCGCCGGAGGAAGTGGAGTCTGCGCTGGCGGCAATTAATACGGCCCATAACCAGGTGTCTTCTGACATCAGTTTAGCACAAGCCTCCGCCGACCAGAAGATCGTACAGTCCAAGCGGGCCGTGGAGATCGAGACCCTCAAGGCGCAAGCCGAGGTGGAACCGCTCGAGCGCATGGCCCAGCAGTTGACCGATCTGAAACAGAATGGTGCGGGTGCGCTGGAAGCTTACCGGCGCAATGTGCGCCTCTCGCTCTTCGAACAGGCTGAAAAAGTTTTCGTGGAGGTGGAAAAGTGAACGCACTCGCCCAATTCCTCATCGCAGCGGTTGTAACTTTCGTCGCCTGTTTCATCGTGGTGCCCATCGCGTTGGGGCTGATCCGCATGATCATCGCCTACACCATCGTGGAGGAGCGGCGTTGCCACGTTTACATGTTATTCGGCAAGGTCATCGGCATCATCGATGAACCAGGCTTCTACTTCCTGTTCCCGCGCCTCGGCTGGCGGGCTTTCCTGGTCCACTGGCTGGGACGTTGCCTAGTCGTGGATATGCGGATCGATCAGGAATACCTGCGCAGCCAACCGGTGAATTCCGAGGAAGGCGCTCCCATCGGTATCGGCATCTGGTATGAGATGATGATCAGCGACCCCGTGGCGTATCTCTTCAAGAACACCGACCCGCGCGGTTCACTGGCCGCAAATGTCAGCAATTCCACCGTCCGCAGCTTGAGCAACATGCCGCTGGACCTCCTGATGTGCGACCGCCATGGCATGAGCAAGACCGTGCGCGAAGAAGTCTCCGTGAAATCTCACGAATGGGGTTACAAACTCGGCTCGGTGTACATCCGCAAAGTGCACTTCCGCGATGCCGGTATGATCCGCCAGATCGAGAGCAAAGTGGTGAACCGCCTGCGCCAGGTGACCTCGGCCATCAAGCAGGACGGTGCCAACCAAGTCAGCATCATCACGAGTACCGCCGAACGCAAAGCGGCCGTGGAGTTCGCCAAAGCGAAAGCCATCCGCCCGCAGATCGTCGGCACCGCGCTCAACAAGATCTCACAGGACAAGGAAGTGGCGACCACCATGTTCGAGATCCTCGAGATGCAGAAGCTCATCGATGGCGAAGCCCGCATCACCATCATGCCCAAGAATCATGAGATGCTCTCCAGCCTGCTGGCCTCCGGCAGCGACAAACCAACGGTCGCCCGGACTGCCCCGCGTCCGCCCAATCTCCCGGGCGAGAGCTAGATCGATATAGGATGAATCACCTCAGGGCGCAGCCTTCCGGTTGCGCCCTTTTTGTTTTTCAACTTAACGAATGGCCGCAGCCATAACCGTTGTTTTACCGGCGGCATTCTGCTAAGGCTTTTCCATGAACCATCCCGCATTACTGCTGGCGCTGTGCCTTTTGGGTTTCGGTTTTTCCCCTGCATCAATCCAAGCCGCCGACAAACCGAACATCATTTTCATTCTGGCTGATGACTTAGGGTATGGCGACCTCGGTTGTTACAACGCGAAGTCAAAGATTCCCACGCCATCGCTGGACCGGCTCGCCGCCGAAGGCCGACGCTTCACCGATGCGCATGCGCCCACTTCCGTCTGCACGCCCACACGTTACGCCATCCTCACCGGGCGTTACTCCTGGCGCACCCGTTTGCAACGCGGAGTATTGGGACCATGGGGCGAGCCCTTGATTGCTGCCGACCGGATGACGGTGGCCAGCATGCTCAAGCAACAGGGTTACACGACTGCCTGCATCGGCAAATGGCACCTCGGTTTCAACTGGCCCACCAAGGATGGCCAACCGCCATCTTCTTGGACGAACTCATTGAGCAATGTGGACTTCACCAAACCCGCCGCCGATGGGCCCATCACGCGTGGATTCGATTATTACTTCGGCGTGGGCGTGCCGAACTACCCGCCGTATTGCTTCATCGAAAACGATCGCGTGGTGGGTCATCCTTCTTTGCCAGACACTGGTCGGGCCGAAGGTTTCAACCGTCCGGGTCCGATGGTGCCGGGCTGGAAGCTGGTGGACATCCTGCCTGCCTTGTCGAAACGCGCCGTGCGCTACATCGATGAGACCGCCCCGAAGAAACAGCCGTTCTTCCTCTACTTCACCCTCACCTCACCCCATTACCCGGTGGTGCCCGCTGCCGAGTTCAAGGGCAAGACACCGGTGGGTGACTACGGTGATTTTGTGTATCAGACCGATTGGTGCGTGGGACAGGTGATGGAAGCTTTGAAGCGCACTGGTGCAGACAAGAACACCTTGATCATCTTCACCAGCGATAATGGCCCCGAGATCACCGGCGAAGTGAAACCCGGCGTGTATGATCGGGTGAAAGAATACGGTCATTACAGCATGGGCGAACTGCGCGGTGCCAAACGCGATATCTGGGAGGGCGGCCATCGTGTGCCGTTCATCGTGCGTTGGCCCGGAAAAGTTCCCGCGAATACAGTCAGTGACGAGACCATGTGCCATGTGGATTTCATGGCCACGGTTGCAAAGATTGTTGGTACCAAACTGCCGGACAACGCCGCCGAGGACAGCTTCAACGTTTTGCCTGCGTTACTAGGACAGAACGCCACTGGGCCAGCCCGT
>JAURFH010000106.1 GCA_030834415.1 Verrucomicrobiota bacterium
GAGGAAGAGCGCCACATCCGCCACTTCCTCCGGCACATTGAGCGTGGGGATGCATTGGCGTTGCCGGATCAGCTTCTTGGCGCTGGGGCTGACGTATTCGCGCAGTTGCCGCTCCGTCATGATCCAGCCGGGGGAGAGGGTGTTCACGCGGATGCCGCGCGGTCCCAGCTCCCGGGCGAGCGAACGGCTGAAGCCGAGGATGCCCGCCTTGGTCGAGACGTAGGCCCCCATGATGGCCGGCCCGTTATGCACCGTGATGGAGGAAAAGTTGATGATGGACGCTCCCGGCTTGAGATGCGGTGAAGCCTCCCGGCAGACAAGAAAGTAGGCGCGCAGATTCCGCGCATGCAGGTCATCCCAAGCCTTGGTCGTGGTTTTCTCCAGGGCGATGCGCGGGTCGCACGCGGCATTATTGATCACCGTGCCGATGCCGCCGCGCCGTTTCGCCACGGTGGCGATCCATTTGGCGATCTGCTTTTCCTTGAGCAGGTCCACCCGGGTGAACCGCGCCTGGCCCTCCAGTTCCCTCACCAGCTTGCCAGCGGCAGTGGCGTCCACATCGCAAAACTCCACCTGCGCCCCTTGTCGGGCAAACGCGCGGACCATCGCCGCCCCGATGCCATTTGCCCCGCCGGTGATGAGCACGCTCTGACCCTGTAATTCCGGAAATGAAGCCATGCAGGGATTTAAGATTTCCGCAGGACGATTTACGAGCAGGAAAAAGGAGCAAGGTTTCGGCCTGTGGCATTTGCGGAATTTCGATGTGTGAAGTATGTTGCTTAAATCCAAGCGAGTTAACTCTTAGCCATTCTTACCTATGAGTGCATTGCCCGGTTCCTTCTCCTCCCGTCGCACACTCTCCTTTGTCGTGGGCGTGCTGGTTGTCTTGTTAGCCGGGGCTTGGTTTTATCTGCGACCGCATGGGCCCGATCCGAAAGCAGTGGCGGCGGCGGAGACCCGGATGTGGCAGGCTTATTACTCGGCTGACCCGTTCCGGCTCCATCGCGAACTGACCTCGCTGCTGGAGGCACAGTTCGCGCTGAAACCGGCGGATGCCCAAGGCATCGCGCAATCACTGGCCATGGCGGCCTTCAAGTTCGAGACCAGCCGGGAGGGATACGAGGCGAATGTCCTGCCGGACCTAGAGCGGGCCTTTGCGGAACTCCGGCGGGTCACGGGCAGGAAGTTCGATGCCCGTCAGGTTGCCCGGGCGGAACTGGCCTGGTGGGTGGCCCGTCGCACTCCCGGGCAAGACAGTGCGCAGCAGGTCGGGCAGGGGATCGGGACGGTCTACGCCATGCTTTATGGGCGCGAGAAGCCGGAATTCATCGAGGCCGGAGTGCTACGGGCTGAGGCGGGTCGATTGCGTGACCAAGGTGGGGTCAATTGCGATTGGCGACAGGTGGAGGCGCTACTGGAACGCTCTTACCAGACCCTCGCCCGGGCGATTTGAGCCCTTTTGCTCCCTCGAAAGCCGGTTTCGCCTGCTTGAAATCCCTTAAAATTACCATTTGCCATGGCGGGAGATAGTTAGTATATGTTTCGGCCCCTTGCCTTAGGGCGGGGGAAGAAAACGTTAAATTTTTGATTTTATGTCACAGCATAACAGTCTCCGGGCCGCGAACACCTTGGGCGCCAAGCGCAACGTGTTGAAGCGCTATGAACGTGTGGAATTGATGCGCAAGCGCAGCCAGTGGGTGGAAGGCCGCCGCGTTACCGGTTTGCCCAAGACCAAGCCCGAGGAATAGTCTTTCCTCGCGTTTCATACATCTTTTTCGCGGGGCGGGAGTCCGGTAATTGCCGGTTTCCCGCCCGGTCTTTTTCCCCCATATGAACGTCCGCCTGCAAAAATTCCTCGCTGATGCCGGTGTGGCTTCCCGCCGCGCGGGTGAAAAACTCATTTTGGAGGGCCGCGTGTCCGTGAACGGCAAGACCGTCACCGAGCTGGGCACCAAGGTGGACCCCAAGAAGGACGATGTGATGGCTGACGGGGCTCCCGTCCGCGCCCGCAAGAAGCTTTACATCGCCGTCAACAAGCCCCGTGGCTACATCTGCACCAAGCTCGACCCCGAGCGGCGCAAGTGCATCGGCGAGCTCTTGCCTAAGGAATGGAGCATCCTGAATACCGTCGGACGCCTCGATCGCGAGAGCGAGGGCCTGATCTTCATGACGAATGACGGGGATTTCAGCCTGCACATGACCCACCCCCGTTTCCGCATCCTGAAGCGGTATTGGGCGGCCGTACCCGGCAAGTTGGACCCTAAGAAGATTGAACCCTTCATGAAAGGGGTGCAACATGAGGGGGAACGTTTGCGTGCCGAGTCCGTCCGCATCCTGGAAACCAGCAACCGGGAAACCACCGTGGAGCTGGATTTGCGTGAAGGCAAGAACCGCGAAGTTCGTCGGATGTTTGAGACCATCGGTCTGGAGGTGCTCCGCTTGCGGCGCGTCCAGATCGGGAAAATTAAACTGGGCGATTTGCCAGAAGGCAAATGGCGGACATTGACAGAACCGGAGATAAAATCTCTACTTTCACCTTCATGAAGATGCCGCAGAAATTGGCGACTCTGATGTTGTGCCTGGCTACCAGCCTGGTCACCGCCGAGGAAACCGCCACGGTCAAGGCCAGCCGCGTCAACGTGCGCGGCCAGGCAACGTTGAACAGCGAGGTCGTCACCCAGCTCCGCGAGGGCGAAGCCATCAAGGTGCTGGAACACATCACGCTGGAGAAGCCCGGCCCGGGTGAACCCGCCGAGTGGGTAAAAATTTCTCTGCCGGCCAATACCCCCGTCTGGGTCAGCGCCATGTTCATCAAGGATGGCGAAGTGGAAGGCACCCGTCTGAACATCCGCTCCGGTCCCGGAGAGAATTATAGCGTCCTCGGTCGCCTCGAAAAAGGTGACAAAGTGCAGCCCATCCGCACCGTGGATGACTGGATGGAGATCATCGCTCCGGCTGGCACCTACGCTTTTGTGGCCACGGACCTGCTCGATATCAAGGGCACGCCCGATATGGCCAAGGCCGAGACGAAGTCCTCCGAGCCTGTCACGGCTCCATCGACCACGCCCAAGATGACCAAGACGGAATCCGTAGAACCGCTGCCCACTGTGACGGTGGAAAGCGCAGTGAAGCCGGTGACCCGTCCGGTGGCCGTCGCCGAAGCGACACCGGCCAAGGTGATGAACGATCCTTCGCCCTTGCCGCCGCCTCAGCCTGAAGTGGTCGCGCCGCCTGCGCCCGCTCCGGTTGCTCCCAAGCTGGACCCGGTCACGATTCCGGTGCCCGCCATGACTACTGGTGAGACGCCGATCATCGAGCAAGCTCCGCCGCTCGTGCGCGTCATCACCCGTGAAGGTGTCGTCCGCCGCGCCATCAGCGTGCAGGCCCCTTCTGCTTTCCGTCTGGCTGACCCTGAGCGCCCCACGACGACCATCAATTACCTCTACCCCGGCGATACTGGTCTGGAACTGAAATGGTTCTTGGGCCGCAAGATCCGCGTTTCCGGCACGGAATCGCTGGACCCGCGCTGGCCGAACATGCCGCTCATCGAAATCAAAACGCTCGAGCCGCTGGACGAATAGGCCATGGATAACCTGATCGACGGGCGGGCGATCGCCGAACAGATTCACACGGAGACGGCGGAGAAAGTCGCCGCCTTGAAGGCGCGCGGCATACAGGCCGGACTGGTCTTTGTCCGCGTGGGTGAAGACCCCGCTTCCAAGGTTTACGTGGGCATGAAGGAGCGGACCAGCCAGAAGCTCGGCATCGCTTCCCAGACCATCGTCCTCCCGGATGATACATCGCAAGCGGACCTGCTCGCCCTCATCCACAAGCTCAATGCCGATCCGGCCGTCCATGGCATTCTAGTGCAGGCCCCATTGCCCAAGCACATCAGCGAGCAGATCGTTTTCGCCACCGTCCTGCCGACGAAAGATGTCGATGGATTCCATCCGGAGAACGTCGGCAAGTTGATGCTCGGTGATACCACCGGCTTCCGTCCATGCACACCGGCGGGCGTCCATGAATTGCTCATCCGTTCGCAGGTGAAGATCAGCGGAGCGGAAGTGGTCATCTTAGGGCGTGGCAATATCGTCGGCAAACCCATGGCCGCCATCCTCGTCCAGAAGGACAAGCATGCGGATGCTACCGTGACCGTCTGCCATTCACGCAGCCGTTACGTGGCTGAACACTGCCGCCGCGCGGACATCATCGTGGCTGCGATGGGTGTCGCTGAATTTTTGAAGGCGGATATGGTCAAGCCCGGTGTCGTGGTGATGGATGTGGGCGTGAACCGCATCGCTGATCCCACGGCCAAGAACGGCTCCCGTCTCGTGGGCGATGTGGATTTCAAGGCCATCCAGCCCATCGCCGGACGCATCACCCCGAATCCCGGTGGCGTCGGCCCCATGACCATTGCCATGCTTCTGCACAACACGGTGCGGGCGGCGGTAATGGCCACGAAATAATCTGATTTTGCACACTCGCAGTCTCCCTCTCTTATGAATCCAGCTCGTATCATTCCCGATCTACAATCCTCACTTCTGTGCGAAGGCGTCCGTCAGGAAGCCAACGGCAACCTCATCGTTCTCGGTGTCATGGGCCTCATCCGCGTGCCGCAGGTGCCGATCACCGCGCAGGTCATGTTCGTCCTGAACCGCTGGACCGCCGGGGTGGGCCAGTTCACGGAGACGGTTCGTTTCATCGCGCCGGACCAGACCACGCTCGTTCGCAAAGGTGAAGCCAAGTTCGTCCTGCAAGATCCTTCCCATTCCGCCACGAACATGATGGGCCTCCAGCAGGTGGAGTTCAAAGTCCCCGGTGTTTACTGGATGGAGATTCTCGTGGATGACGTGATGAAGCTGCGTTATCCGGTGCCTGTCGCCCTGGTGCCGCCTCCAGGCCAGCAAGGCCAGCCGGGTGCCGAAGCCCAGCCGCCTGCCGCTCCGGCGCAGTAAGCTGCCAGATTTCATTAATCAAAGAGGCAACCTCGAAAGGTTGCCTCTTTTTGTTTTCAGGGAATGACAAAACTTAAGATGTTAGTGAAAGTGGTATGGCTTGCCGGCTGGCTGGTCTTGGATTAAATAGAGCCATCCAAGATGAAATTTCCACGCCTAGTGATCGGTTCTATCGTCGCCCTGGCTCTGATAGTTGTTTTTGGAGTTCTGAGAAGCGGTTTCCTTGGGCATCGTGGAGAAGAGAATAAATTTTCTCCTGAGGCGATTACCGCTTTGGAGGCTCCCGACTCATTTTATCTGTATTCTTTGAATCCAGTCCCAGTCGCTTTCAAGAGCCAGCCTTCTAATTCTGCCTCGGGAAGCACCAATGAAATCCAAAAAACCGAGATGTTCCATGGATTCGAGATTTTAGGCCGAGCTGAGATTGTCGATACCAATGAGCGTAAAGAGCTGGTCGAAGTTCTTAAAAAAGGTGTCGCAGAAGGGAAGAAATGGGAACCGTTGGCTTGCTTTGACCCTCGGCACGGAATCCGGGCCGTCAAAGGTGGAACTAAAGTGGATTTGGTTATCTGCTTCGTGTGTCTGACAATTATGGAAGTTATCAACACAGACCGTTGGTTTCGTGTCAGTCACAAGCCCAACAAGCGTTTTAATGAAGCCCTAAAACGCGCCAATTTACCTCTGGCATCAGAATAGCAAATGGAACATTGCTCATTCCTTCGTCATGAACCCCGTGCCGTCAGGTCGGGGTCGGATCTCGTCATTGGTCATTCCCCTAGTACTCAAAATGTGCCGCCCGCTTGAGTCCCAGCTTCAACGGCACCCAGCCGAGCAAGACAGAGAGTAAACCGAAGCCCACCCAGCCGAAGAGGACCTTGCCCAGATCCACATCGCTGGCACCGGGCCAGGGGGTGCCCATTGCGAGCAAGACGACTGACGCCACGATGTAGAGAAAGCTCAGCACCAGACAGAACGTCCCGCCGAAACCGCTCACGATCTTGCTCGGATTCTCCTCCCGGAAGTTCGGATACAGCACGCCCAGTCCCACGGCGAGGCCATTCAGGGTCAGAGTCATCACGGTGATCGCCAGTGCGAACATCACGGTGCGTTCCCAAGGCAGTTGCAACATGTGACACGACAATACGGTGAGCCCCAGCGTCACGCCGAGCGAGGCGATGGTGGTCAGCCAGTACTTCGCCGTCACGACCTTTGGCAGACCGATGGGCGCCATCCCCACGATCCATACGCGTCGGCCTTCCAGGGAAAATTGTGGATATACAAACCGCGTGGTCAATGTCGCCAGATTCAAGGCGCTCGCGCCGAGGTTCAGATACGACACCACATGGATCCAGAATGGAGCCGTGAGCTGCTGGGAGAAGTGGCGCAGATTGATGATGTACACGCCGAGCAGACCGAAGAGCATCAGTGTCTGACCCCATTGCGTGGTGTCGCGCCAGAAGACGCGGATATCCTTCACCAGCATCGCCCGCACATCGCCCGGTAGCCAGCCCTTGAAGATGGCGAAGGCGCGTTCCAGAAAACCGATCTCGTAACGGCGTTGCCCCTTGAAATCGCGCCATTTGCGGAACCATTCCCAATGTCCGAACAGACTGCCCCGGCTCTGCACCACGGAAGCCGCTTCATAGAACGGCTTGCCCAGACGTGTGAAGGAAAGGAACCCGAAGAACAGCACATTGCTCAATAGCACGAGCATGAAAAACACGGCGGAACCGAAAGCACCTTCCAACCAGCGCAAGACCCCGCTGGAAAGCCAGTAGCTGGGCAAAACAGGGTTCTGCGCGAAGTCTGTGCGTTTCAATAGACGATCCATCAATCCCAGCACGCGCGTGTCTTCGAAATCATCCTGCATCTGTTCCGGGGCGGTGCCAAACGCCACGTAGCATATTGCGCCGATCGCTACGGTGATGGCGGCCACCTGAAATGCCCTTCGATCCATGAAGCGCGCCAGTAGCACAGCGAACCACGAGCCCGCTACTGTGGGCAGCACGATAAAGAGCAGGATCAGCGTGACTGTGATGGGATAGAAATGCCACGGAGCCTTCTGGCTATGCCCGAAGGCCGTCACTAAGGGCGCGATAAGGAAGACGAACGCCCACGAGGCGAGGATGGAGGATTCGATGAATTTCCAGCGAAAGATCGTATCCGTGGAGACCGGCATGGTGAGCAGGTACGTGGACTCCCGGTTCCGGAACAGATTGGTGAAGCTGATGATGAGATTACTCAGCATCAACATCGTGAAGAGGAATGCGAACAGCAGGAACAGCATCCGCTCCACCAGTACTTCACCCAATCCGGGGAAGTAGGAGACGAAACGCATCGCCTTGTAGAAGAGCAGGTAGGCCAGCCAGAGGTAACCGGCCACGAACACCATTATGGCCGCGCTCAGCAGGCGTGACTGGTCGCGGAACGAGAGCAATCGCCGCCAGGCTTGCAGGCCGTTGGTGCGGAGGAGCAACCAGAGCGGCGAAAAGAATTTTGAGCCGCCGCCGTTCATTTATTCCCGGCCGAGGGAGCCGCTTGTCCGCGTTCCTCGTTAAAATTGGCCTCTTGCTTGGTGAGCGAGAGGAAGCTCTTTTCCAGTGCGCCGTCCTGACCGCTTTGCCTGCGCAACTCCTCATTGGTGCCTACGGCCACCAGCCGCCCTTGATGAATGATCCCGATGCGGTCTGCCATCTCTTCGGCGACACTCAATTGATGGGTAGAGAGAAAGACGGTCATGCCCTGCAGGGAGCGTTCTTTCAACACATCCTTCACCACGCGGGCATGATGCGGGTCCAACCCCACCATCGGTTCATCGATCACGAATACCTCCGGATCGTGCAATAATGCAGAGGCGATCGCCACGCGCTGCCGGGTGCCGTGCGAGAGTCCTTCGATGGGTTTGCGCAGGAAATCCTCCAGGTTGAAACGCTCCACGAGCGTGCGTGCCTTGGCTTCAAACTGCTTCTCCTCCATCCGGAACATCTGTCCGGTGAAACGGAGGAATTCCCAAGGCGTCAGCTTGTCATAGAGAAAAGGGAAATCCGGCACATACGCCAGCTTGCGACGCGCCTCGAGCGGTTGCGCCTGCACATCGCACCCGGCGATCAATGCCCGTCCCGAGGTGGGCTTGATGAGGCCCGTGAGCATCTTGATGGTAGTGGTCTTGCCGGCGGCATTGGGTCCGAGCACGGCAAAGAACTCGCCGCGCTCCACCTTGAGCGAGATGTGATTCACCGCCACCAGGTCGCCAAACCGTTTTACCAGATCCAGAAGTTCGATCATCAGTGCTTCAGGTTTAGAGCTTCAATTCATCGTTCACCAGGATCATCCCGTTGGGGAGTTCCACCTTCATGATCTCGCCCACCCGGCTGACATAGACCACGACTTCCTGTCCTTCCGCCAATTGGGCGCGCAGTTGATAGACCCGGATCTGTGCGTAGCCCACTTTGAGCCAGTAATTGTGCGCCTGCCATTTCAGTTCGGTGGCGGTGCGGCGCGCCTTGGCCACGCCTTCTTCCATCAACATGCCTACGGCATTTCCCACCACCGGCCCGCCGAACTTCACTACCAGTTTCTTGGGGTTCTTGAGGTCTTCCAAAGGCACTTCCTGCTCCCAGTCGGTGATGGAATCGGTAAGGCGAAAGGTGGCGGTCTGCTCCGCCAGATTGCCCCGCACTTCACCGGAGTAGGGTCGCTGGCTTAAGCGCACGGAAAACTCCTGCCAATTGAAGTTCGTGCTGAACTTCACCATGGTGAAGAATTTGAAGTTCTGGATGCCGTCCAGATTGTTGAAGCCGCCATCTGCATCGATGGTATAGCTGCTGAGTTGGCGGATCATGCCGATGGGGGCATCCAGGTCCGAGCGACGTCCGATGGCGGTCTCTTCGCCGATGCTGGCGGACCAGCGCAGATAACCGATGCGTTTGCCCCGGCTGCGGATCTCCAGGTTGGAATTGTCCGGTGAAGTCAGGATTTTCTCGAAAACCAGTTCGGCGGGTATCTCATTGCCGGGTTGGAACCGGCTGCGTATCTCCGACTTCCAGAGCAGATAGCTCATCGTCAACCAGAAGGCTGCCAGGACGATGAACAGGAAGCGGTTCAGCATGATGCTCGCTCAGAGAGAAGGTATCTGGATGACTTGGCCGATCTGCATACGCCGGGCATCTATCCGGGGGTTGGCCGTCTTCAGGGCCGCTTCACTCACTTTGTATTGCTTGGCTATCTTGTAAAAAGTATCCCCAGATTTGACCGTATGGGTGCGGCCAACTGCCGGGCGAGCGACATTGGCCTGCGCCACGACGGGCTGGATTGGTGTCGGTGCGCCAACTTGAGGAGTATTGGCCGATGGTGTCGGACCAGAGATTCGCATCGGCGGAGCGGGTTGTGTCACTTGTCCACGTTGCTGCAGTTGCTGTTGTTGGCCCATCTGCATGGCGATGAGCTGGGACATCTGGTTCTGCATCTGCTCCAGCTGCGCTTTGAGCTGGCTGTTTTCCTTGGTCAAACCATCCAGTTTTTCCAGGTCGCGCTGCACCA
Source organism: Verrucomicrobiota bacterium (assembly GCA_030834415.1). Classification (GTDB taxonomy): domain Bacteria; phylum Verrucomicrobiota; class Verrucomicrobiia; order Limisphaerales; family JAEYXS01; genus JAEYXS01. The sequence goes on from JAURFH010000106.1 coordinate 9,495, forward strand.
TCTGGTTTACCGGCCCCAACGAAACGGTGCGGGCCAGCTCCTGTTTGCACGCGAGGATGCGTTGGCGCACCGGCTCGGCGAAATCGGAATCCGGTTTGAACTTCAGGAACCGCTCAAAGTGATAGATGGCTGCCGAATAATCCTTGGTCCGCTGCTCGTGCAGGATGCCGAGTTCAAGATGCGCGGCGGCAGAGCGGGGGTTTGCTTCCAGAGCTTTCTCGAAATCTTCCAGCGCGCCGTTGAAGTCCAGGCTGTTCACCCGGCGTTTGCCGCTCAGGTAGTAAGGATCCTTCTGTTCATCCGCCGATCCGGCACTGGGCGGGAAGCAGCCAGTGACCGCCAGAGCAGCAGTCACAATCAGCCCGTACAGTAACGCCCGCGAAAAAATCATAGGCGCAAGCTAATCGATGCACCCGGAGCGTGCAACCGTGTCTTGCGCCAAAAAAGCCAGGGCCGCTTATTTATCTTTGAAAGGGTTGCTGGCCGGCTTTGGTTCCGCTTTTTCCTCACCGGGCTGGTCAAAGGGATTCTTTTTGATGGCGGCCAACGCCTCTGGCTTCAGCGGGAGCCGCATCGGCGCTCCGGCTACATAAGCCCAACCCATGACGACATGGAGTATGCATCCGGCGATAAGACCTTCCAACGGCACCCATCCCAGTCCATACAAGGCGATGGCCACGCTATACACTACTGCCGGGGTGAGCAGGGCGGCGGCACTTAGGCGGATGGCTTGCACCCAAGTCAGCTCACGATTCCGCCAGAAAGCCGTCAGCTTCGCCCCCGGAGCATAGAGCAGGGCCAGGGACATCCAGAGTAACCACAAACCGAAGAACGTTCCCACGATGGCTCCGGCCACAAAGAACGGCCTACGCGCCCCCCACCAGGGCAATGCATCCGGCTGGCTGAGTTGCAGAGAGAAATCCTTTCCATATGGCAACTGCAGGTAACCCAGCATGGAATAGAGGCGAACTTCTTTGCTGTGCAGTTCCAGCTGGAAATCAGCGGATTTGCCGAACGAATGGATGTTCATCGGCGCCACGATGATGGTTAGCCAGCGCGAATCGGACAATTGCACCGCTTCGGCATTCGGCCAGGCCAACTCGCCGCGGAGGATATAACCATTCTCCGGCAGGTTCCCGATGGCTTGATCGATAGCCGGCAGCCAGGCGCTGAACAGGAAGATGAGAATAGCGGCCACGCCGCCACCAGCCACCACCGCTTGAGTGATGAAGAGCCGACGCCAAGAGGCGAATGCGAAGGCGGCGACTCCGCCGAACGTGATCGGCTGTCCGGCCATCACGCCTGCGTTCGGTTCCGGTTGCGATGTCTTGGCTTCAGCTTCCATCAAACCCGGAGCGGCTGCCCGCCCTGCGCCCTATCGTACATCCCGCCACAGCCAACGCAAGGCATCCGGCAAATGTGCGCTCATGCCCTTGCTGCCGTGGAAACATTCTGTCCAGTCGATGCGATAGTCGTAACCCATGTATTGGAGGGAGGATGCCATCATCTTGTTCGCGAGTGGCCAGTTGCCGAAGGCATTGTCCAGATCGTTCGTCCCATCCAGCAGATACACGCGGATTGGCTTCTTCTCCGTCTTGCGGATGAGATACGGATACACATGCCCGCCCCGCAGATCCACGAAACTGCCCACCCACGAGAGCACCTTGCCGAATTCATTCGGTCGCTCCCAAGCCACCGTGAAGCTGCAGATACCACCACTGCTGCCCCCGCCGATCGCCCGCCCCGCCGGGTCCGTGCGCAAGTTCAGCGAGTAACGCTTCGTCACTTCGGGCAGAATCTCTTCCAAGAGAAGACGCGCATAAGCATCGCCCAGCGAGTCGTATTCAAACCCGCGATTCGCCGCCTTGTCCTTGGGTGTCTGCGTCGGCTTCCGGCCCGGATCGATGAAGATGCCCACCGTCACCGGCATCTCTTTCTTGTGGATAAGATTGTCGAACACCACGGAGGCGCGTAATTGGCCTTTCGGGTCCACATGACGCGAACCATCCTGCCAGACCATCACGCAAGCGGGCTTCTTGCCGTCATATTGCGCCGGGATATAAACCGTTACTGTACGGATGGTGTTGCTGAAGATCTGGCTGGTCCACTCGAAGGTCTCCAGCTTGCCCACGGGCACACCCGGTTGCGGCAAGCTGTCCGGCATGTAATCGAAATGCTCGATCTTGGTGGTTCCCTGGTTGAGCTTCTGACCACCCGCCTCGAGCCGCCAGCTCAATTCCTTGAAATTCGGCAGCTCCAGTGCCAGCACCTGCAATTCTCCCGAGCCGACCTTTTTCAAAGCCCCGATCAACTTGCCCTCCGTATCCACCACTTTAGCGGGAGCTTTGCTCAACACCGCCCAAGCCATCGTGGTCTCTTCCAGTTTTGTTTTCCCTTTTTCCAAACCGCCCTTGCCAAAGGACTGCAGGATGCGTTGGGCCAGTTCATCAGACGATGATTTGCCCAGCTCCACGCGGATCTGTTTGGGCGTGAGCGCCGGAGACTTGCTCTGGGCCTGTGCCAACGGAGCACAGACCAGTAACGCTAAAACTAGGACAAGGGAAAAACGCATGGCTTTGACGTTTACCAGAGCCGCCAAAACGTGCGAGCGCATTCTTCAACCGCGCTGCCAACAATCCGCCCGCAGCAACCCCCATTCAAAAGTATCGCGCGCGTTCAGCTGAAAGCCCTGCTGCTGCAAGCGCTCCGTGTAATCCACCAGATGACTGGCAGGCAGGCGCGTGACGACGCGGAAGAAACGATACATCGACCACAGGATCATCCGCGCCCGCAATCGGGCCAAGCCATGATCGGGAGCGCTGAAGTCGGAGATGATCCAGGTGGCATCCGGTGCGGCTATGGTAGTCAGCTTGGCCAGCAAGGCATCCAGTTGCTCCGCCGTGAAACAATCGAGGAAGAAATGCGTGCTGATGAGATCATAATCGCTTTCCTCCGGTTGCCACGCCAGCGCGTTTGCGTGGATGAATTTCACGCGGTCAGTATCTAGCCCCGCCCGTTGCAGCGCTTGCTTCATTTGCGTGAGCATGCCCGCACTGGCATCCACACAAGTCACTTGCACGAGCGGATTGGTCTGGAGCAGGGGGACGAGGAAACGTCCATGCCCTTCACCGAGCAGCAGGGCTTTGCGGGCCTTGGCCGTGCGGGCGAGATAAGCGGTGCGGCAGCGCTGCAATTTGTTCCCGGCCAGCACCGCTTCCATCGCGCGGTAAATCGGGGCCAACCGGTCGAAGCTCACAGCGCCTCCGGCTGGTTCACCGGGCGGTAACGCCACACCAGGAACGCGAGCAACGCGCCGATGGCATACGCCACGATGTCCGCCCAATCCGCCACGCTGGTGGCCTTGATGTGCGGGCCGATCACCTCGGCGATGAAGGCCCAGACGGCTAGGTGGCTGAAGATCTCGAGCGCGGTCGGTGGGGCGTCATCCTTGCGCCAGCCCGCCTTGTGATGCACCCACAGGATGGGGGGCAATGCGGCGGGGATGAGCAACAAGTCATTGAAGTAACCCGTGAGGAAAACGCCGCCGAACTCGGGTTTCCACCACCAGCGATTGGCCACATAGAGGGCCACCGCCAGCAGGAAGAGCGGGTCTCGTAGATACCGGAAACGCATCGAGCCTAGAGGAGTGCGGTCATCACCAGCCCGGACAGCAGGGCCAGGGCGAACTTAAATAGCAACATCATACCTTGCTACTAATCTCCCCAGATGACTTTTCCGGCAAGCGCAGATTCTGAAAAAAGAAAGGCCGGTCCACTCTCAGGGAAGCGGACCGGCCGCACACTCAGGACAAGGCTCTTACTTGTCCTTTTTCTTTTTTTCAAACGGCGTGATCTCCTGGACCACGTTGTCGTCGGAAACTTTCAGCTTCACCATCTCGCCGGTCTTCACCTTGGAGAGATCGACATCTTTGCCGACCTTGTAGGTCTCGGTTTTGTCCTTCTTGCCCCGGGCCACCGTCAAGGTGTGGCTCTCGGCGTTCACGGATTTGACGATGCCCCCGGCGTGTTCCTTCTTGCCTTCCTTCTCGGTTTTGGCCGCGAAGCTGGGCAGAGCCAGGGCAGTGATAGCGGCAAGGGTGAGGAGTAACTTTTTATTCATACATTACCTTTTCTGGCGGATGTTTTGTTTTTGCCGCCAAGGATTGTCGTTTGTTCAGTTCGACCGGGCAGAAGTGAAAGCGTTCAACGAGTTTGAGGCTAATTAAGGTAAAAGTTTTACGGCATGTTTTGTTGTAACCTGACCTTGGTTTGGGACCGTCTAAGCAGTAGCATTCTGACACCATGAAAAAGCTCCTACCGCTCCTGCTCTGGCTGGCGTGTGTCCCTTTTCTGCAAGCAGCGACTCCACCGAATATCCTCCTGATCCTCGCGGATGACTTGGGTTATGCCGATGTCGGTTTCCACGGCAGCAAGGAGATTCCTACGCCGAATCTGGATCGTTTGGCGAAGCGTTCCGTGCGTTGCACGAACGGCTATGTGAGCCACCCCTTTTGCAGTCCGACCCGGGCCGGCTTGATGACCGGACGCTATCAGCAACGCTTTGGTCATGAGAACAATCCCGCGTGGCTGCCAGAAGATCCGAACGTGGGCTTGCCACTCAGCCAGACCACCTTGCCGCAAGTGTTGAAGACGGCGGGTTACACGACCGGAGCGATTGGTAAATGGCATCTAGGCGCACATCCCAGATTCCATCCGAACAAACGCGGTTTTGAGGATTACTTCGGGATATTGGGCGGCGGCCATGCCTACCTCCCGCAGGCCAAGGCGGGAGCGGAATATTCCATCCCGCTGGATCGCAACGGCCAGCCAGAGAGCCACACGGAATATCTTACGGACATGTTCGGGCGTGAGGCCGTGTCCTTCGTAGAGCGCAACCAAGGCAAACCGTGGTTCCTCTACTACGCATTCAATGCACCACACACACCGTTACAAGCGACGGAGAAATATCTGGAGCGCATGAAGCACATCACCGATGAGAAACGCCGCACCTACGCCGCGATGATCTGCGCGATGGACGAAGCCGTCGGCCAGATGTTGGATAAACTGGATGCGCTGAAGCTGGCGGAGAACACGTTGATCTTCTTCTTTAGCGACAATGGCGGACCTTCCTTCGCGAATTCTTCCAGCAATGCGCCGTTGCACGGTGACAAGGGACAGGTGTTTGAAGGCGGCATCCGCGTGCCGTTCCTGGTTTCCTGGCCGGCTAAGTTGCCGAAGGGAAAAGATTACGATCAGCCGGTCACTTCCTTGGATGTGTTCGCCACGGCGGCGGCCTTGGCGGATGCCAAAGTGCCAGCGGGAGTGAAGTTGGACGGCATGAACCT
>JAURFH010000107.1 GCA_030834415.1 Verrucomicrobiota bacterium
ATGCGTATACTCAAGACACTATCCATTTTGGTGCCAGTTGTCCTGTTGACTGGCCAAATCACTGCCTCCGGCCGGGCTCCTATCGCCACCAATGACACCTATTCCGTGAATAACGACACGGTATTGACTGTTCCGGCGCCCGGCGTATTGGCAAAGGACTTTGACAGTAATGGTCATACTTTGAGCGTTTCCCCAATCACCTCACAGACGTTTACTTTTGATGGTATCACGTTTGATCAGGCTTTTACGCCGAATAGCTATAAGTCGCTTGCGGTGGGGACCTATAGTAATGCCATTGTGACCTCTGTGCCATCCAGCACCGCCAGTTCACTTGCCGGCTTCCCGGATAGCACGACCGGTTTCTTTGCTTCCTTGTCCATTGGTCGCCAGTTTGAAGATTCATCTAGTGCCAGCACCACCAAGGCACTCAATCTCCCCGCCGGGAATAATGGGACTGCGAGTCGGAGCGGGGTTGAACTCGGTTGGACCTCCGGGGTGATGCTGACTAATCTGACTGGGGATGACTTTGTAGTTTTCGAGGCTGGCTCAGCCGGTTCGCCAGAGGCATATATGGTACAGGTTCATAACGAAGTAGATGATGTTTGGAGTCCTTGGATCTATATCACGCCGCAATCAGTCGCGAACTATAACGGCCTTTCGGATGTTCTCTTTTCCACCAAGTTCAACCTCGATTCATTTGGCATAGCTGTGAATGGGCGGGTAGATGCCATCCGCATCGCCAATATCACGGACGAAGATCGGATGGTTGATATATCGGGTGAGGGCGTAGTGATTCCTGAGGATAATGGTGCCATCAGCACCACTTTGCCGATGGCTCCGGGTGGTGGCACTTATGCCGGAGGTTCATTGGATCCAGATATCGTCTATGTCGGCGGCTTGCACCAGTTGGGGGCCACTATTTCAGCATATCCCACGACTACTGAACTGGGGGCTACGGTGACCATCGGGTCTGATGGGGCTTTGACCTATGATCCATCCACCTCCATTACTATGCGGACTCTGGCTCCGGGGGAGTCTCGCACAGAAGCGTTTTACTATCTTGTTTCAGATGGGTTTTCCGGACACACCTTGTGGCGTGTTGAGGTGGCGGTGACCGCCCCGATACCGACACCCCCACGATGACCATCACATTGTCTGGTTCCAACGTGGTCATTTCCTGGCCGACCACTTCTGGGTATGTCTTGCAATCGACCGATTCACTCACGGACCCCGTATGGGTTGACGTGGATATCGAACCGACCGTGGATTCCGGTAATTCGAGCGTGACCATTGATGCCTCGGCAGGAAACGCCTTTTTCCGGCCGGCCAATGTGCCTGCACCCTGATCTGGGTCGCTGGCAAGTAATATTCATCAATCGTATGGGCGCCCCTTGAATGGGGGCGCCCTTTTGCTAGTGTGTGGCCATGTCGTTCGTGAATGAGTTCAATGCGCTGCCGTTCCCGGCCTTGTTGGATGTGGCCCAAGGGGCGGGGCGTGAGCGGGTGCGCCAAGTGCTGCAGCGTGCCCCGGATAGTCTGGCTGATTTTGCCGCTTTGCTGTCTCCGGCTGCTAGTGAGTCGCTGGAAGAGTTAGGACGGCGCTCCCAAGCTTTGACTCGCCAACGCTATGGCCGGGTCATCCGTTTGTTCGCTCCACTGTATCTCTCGAACGAATGCATCAATAACTGCAAGTATTGCGGTTTCTCTCGCGATAATCCCATCTTGCGTGTGACGCTCTCGGTCGAAGAAGTGAAGCGTGAGGCGCAAGCCTTGAAAGAACAGGGCTTTCGTAATGTGCTGCTGGTCGCCGGAGAACATCCCAAATTCGTCTCCAATGGCTATATGGCCGAGTGCACCCGTGCCTTGCATGAAGAGATGCCGAGCATCTCGCTGGAAGTGGGGCCGATGGAGACCGATGAATACCGTCCCATGGTGGAGGCCGGGGCGGACGGCTTGGTGGTGTATCAGGAGACGTATGATCGTGGCCTGTATGCCGAAATGCACACAGCCGGCCCGAAACGTAATTTTGACTGGCGACTGGAAACTCCTGAGCGCGCCTACACGGCCGGCTTCCGCCGCTTGGGCATTGGTGCCTTGTTTGGTCTCGCCGACTGGCGCTATGAAGCCATCGCCGTGGCCGCACATGCTCAGTATCTCCTGCGCCATTGCTGGAAATCGCAAGTGACCATTTCCTTGCCGCGTTTGCGTCCCTGTGCAGGTGAGTTCCAGCCTTTGACCCACTTGGGTGATCGCGAACTGGCCCAATTGATCTGTGCTTTTCGCTTGTTCCTGCCAGATGTGGGGCTGGTGCTTTCCACCCGTGAACCGGCGCGTTTACGCGATGGTCTGATGCCGCTGGGCATCACCATGATCAGTGCGGGCAGCCATACCGAGCCGGGCGGTTATACCGGGGCAGGGAAGGATCGTATCCATCGCACGGAGAAAGGGCGCATCGTCGAGCTGGCAGCGGGGGCAAGTGAGTGGGCAGCTCCTGAAGCCCGCAGCACGAATGCGACTGGACAATTTGACATCGCTGATGAACGTTCCCCACAGGAGATGGCCGAGGTGTTGCGTCGCTTGGGGTATGAACCCGTCTGGAAAGACTGGGATGCCGCACTGACGGCCTAGCTAAATGTGGAACAGCCTAAAACTCTTTTGCCTGCTTCTGGTGGTGATGCTGCCAGTGAGCCGTTCCATGGCCGCTACGGCTGAGCAAATACAATGCGTCGTCTGTAGTAAAATCATCACATCCGGGACGTATTACAAATACCAGCACCCGACGCTGAATAAGGAAGTATTCATCTGCCCTGAGTGCAAAGAGCTAAAACAGCATTGCAGCAAGTGTGGTTTGCCGGTGTTCGAGACGGCGGAGAAGACCGAGGACGGTCGCTATTTCTGTCCGATCGATTTCCCGCTGGTGGCTCTGGATGATAAGGAGATACGACAGATGTTTGCCAATGCGGCCATGGAGTTGGACCGGATGAGCAATGGCAAGATGCGCCTGAGGAACACGACAGTGACGGTGAATGTGTTTGATGTGGATTACTGGAACAGCAAGATCGGTGAAAAGAATCAGCCTTCGATGCAGCGCCATGGATTGTCCACCTCACGTCCCGTGGGCGACAAATTGATCCATACCGTTCTGTTACACCGGGGGCTTTGGAAGGATGAGATGGTGGCCGTCTGTGCCCATGAATTCACCCACCTTTGGATCAATGAGAACAAGCCCAAGGGACGCACCATCGAGCCGCAGACCATTGAGGCAGTTTGCGAAGTCGTGGCTTTGGCGCTGATGGAACACTTGCAGATGCCCAACCAGGTGAAGGAGATCATGGAGAACACCTACACCGAGGGACGCATCAAACCCGCCGCCGAGTATTACCGGGTACATGGATTGAACCGTGTACTGGATTGGGTGATCGATGGACAGCAGGCGACCTTCAATGAACAGGACTTTCAGGTCGCATACAGTTCACCGAATACTACTGCAGCTTGGCGGCCGGCAGCTAAAGCGTATCGCCAGGAATTTGACGCTTTGTACCTGAAGAGCGTGCTCGAAACCAAGGAAAAGTCAGTGGCCCTGATCAACGATAAGACCTTTATCAAAGGAGAGTCGCGCCAAATGGAAGTAGCGGGTAAAAAATTGTTGGTGAAGCTGTTGGAGTTTGGGGGTGACTCTGTGACGGTGCAAGTGGATGGCTCAGCTGACCCGATTAAACTATACCGTGAGTAAGTAATACATGTCTGATCAGAACACAGTCACCGCCAATGGACGTATCCTGCCGCTTCAGCAAAGCTGCTCACTGACCGATTTTCTAACGCAACAACAGCTCCTCCCCAAGAGTGTGGTTGTGGAACTTAACGGCGAGGCGGTGCCGCCCTCAGAGTTCTCACAGCGCCTGGTACATTCTGGCGACCGGTTAGAGATCGTCCGGATTGTCGCCGGGGGCTGAAATTCCGCCTTGTTTCAAAAAAGTTGCCCCGATGGGTTGACGCATCCAATTTTTTGCCTCAAGTAGAACCCCATGAAGTTGAAGTTTGAGACTTTTTATCGCGGGTTTCTGGGGATTTGTCTGGTGGTTTTGTTTTGGGCGTGTTTTGCCGATGCCCAGACAAATGCGCCGGCTGAGCCTCCCGCCGAGGAGGCTATAACGGCGGCTGAGGGTGCCAAGGTTGCCGCCGAAAAAGCAAACGCTGTAGTTAAGACTTTCTTGGGTTTGGATGAAGCTAGGGATGCCGCTATCCGAAGGGATTACCCATGGCTGTTCAAAGAAATCTTTGGCAATGCCCTGTGGAAGTATATCGCTTCATTCATCTACATCTTCCTCGCGTTTTATATCTCCAAGCTGATGGATTATTTGGTGGGGGTCTGGCTTAAGAATTGGGCCAAGAAAACTACGACCCAATTTGATGACTTGCTTTTAGATCTGGTGCGAGGGCCTGTGAAAGTGATCAGTTTCGTGATTTTCCTTCAGATCGGCCTCGGAGTCTTCGATTGGCCGGATATTTTCGAGAGGGTCATCTCCAAGGCTCTGTTGATCGTCGTGGCCATCTCGTTGACCTACATGGTCATGAAGCTGGTGGACTTGTTCATGGGCTACTGGCGTGATAAGGCGAAGAGCGATGAAGACCGTGCTTTTGATGATCAGCTCTATCCCATCGTTCGCAAAAGTTTGAAGGCTTTTGTGATCGTGGTTTCTGTGCTGGTTACCTCTCAGAATCTTGGCATCAACATCACGGCGGCGATTGCTTCCCTTTCCATCGGTGGGCTGGCCATAGGTCTGGCCGCACAGGATACACTGGCGAACTTGTTCGGTGCGGTGGCGATATTTTTGGACAAACCATTCCGTATCGGTGACCGCATCCAGTTGGACGCAGTAGATGGTTTTGTGGAGACCATCGGGTTACGCAGTACACGCGTGCGAAATCTGGATGGATATCTGGTGACGATTCCGAACAAGACCATGGGCAATGCTACCATCGTGAACGTGACCAAACGGCCAAGCATCAAGACCGTGATGACTATCGGTGTGACCTATGACACCCCGCATGAGCGCGTCAAGCAGGCTACGGATATCCTATCGGAAGTCTTCAAGGGGCATAAGATGACCCAGGATGTGTGGATCAGCTTTAACAAGTTCGGTTCATTCTCGCTGGATATCACCGTCATCCACTGGTGGAATGATACGGATTACAAGGCCTATTTGAACGGCATGCAGGAGATGAACCTGGAGATCAAGCGCCGTTTCGATGAGGTGAATCTGAATTTCGCCTTCCCGACGCAGACTCTTTACATGAAACAGGATTCCGACTGGAAACTGACCGGGGATGAAAATCTTCCGGGCAAAGCGGACTGACCTCAAATCCATTTGGCAAAATCGCACGGTGGGTTAAGTTGGCCGCACATGGCACGACCTGAAAATCCAGCACTGGCCGCTTTCTTAGCAACACTGACTGATACGGTCCTGTTTGCCCAAGTGTTGATCACCCGTCGCGGGACAGCCTTCGATTTGCGGCATGTGATTGATAAAGAGGCGACAGATTCCGTCTTGGAATTGCTTCCTGTAGAGTCGCTTCGCGATCTTGCCAGCCATACCCAAGATGGGGCGTTTCGTCCCTTGAAATCGGCACCCAACTTGCGTTCAGGTTGGCGGGCTTTGCCGACCTCGTCTCAAGAACTGATGCAGGCGCTGGATCATGTTTATCCCGGTGGGTTGGCTGATTGGCACGCTGCGCGGCAAGTCCCGCCGCCGGTCACTCACTATCGCGACTACGTTAATCGGCAGACGGGTATGTACCGCATCACTCAGATGTTGACGGATACTCAGGTGCGTGATGCGGCACTTGCCGCTTGTCATAAAGATTTCTGCCTGAAACAGCGTCTTTGGGGCGGGGCGGAATTGCCGCCCGATGCAACTGAGGAAAAAAGCCTCATTCCATGCTTGGAGCCTTGCCCGATCCTATTGGAGTTCGCCCGGAAATCCATGCGGCTTGAACAGGAAGAGAAGGCTGCCGCGAGTGTTTCGCAGGGTGATTTGGAGACACTGCGGGCAGCGTTGGATCTGGCACTCGCTCAATCGCCAGATGGCGGTCGCGAGGCGGATTTTGGTAATCCTGCGAATCCGCGTCGGCTACGTCGGCTCAAGTTGTTAGTGGAACGCTGGCTTGCGGAAGTGCCGGAAAAAGACGATAAAGGGTAAAGCCATGAAGCGTATCATCAGCATAAGCCAGTGTTTTCTCCTTGGGGCAGCCCTGCTGTTGGCTTCCACTGTCTTCGCGCAGGAGAAAGATCAGAAAGCGGAAGCCGAGAAGACGTGGCAGGAATTCTTGCAAGCCTCCCGTCCGCCAGGTGGTCTGCCCCCGGAATGGAAGGGGGAATTGCCAACTCAGGACCAGATCAACGAATACCACCGCAAGAATGGTCTGCAAACGGCCAAAGCGGCCGATCTGGCGCGCGCATTTTATGAAAAATTTCCTGACCACCCCAATGCCAAGCTAGCCCGTGAAAAAGAACTGAAGCTCAATGAAGTTTCCGTTCAATTGGGCAATACCAATCGCGTGGTCAGATTGCAGGAGTTGCGTGAGTCCTTGATCAATTCACCGGATTTGCCGGAGGGTGAACGCTTTAGGCTCCGCCTGTTGCAGGTGCAACAGGAAGCTTCGGGCAAAAATGGCGAAGGAATGTCGGCCGTGCTGGATGCGATGGAAGCTGGCTCGCGCAAACTCATGAAAGAGTTTCCCGGGCGGACAGAGCCTTATAATCTGCTGGTCCAGATCGTCAGCGCAGCCGTGCAGGATGGGGATTTGGATCGTGCCCGCCGGTTAGCCACGGAACTGGAAGGCTCCAAGCTCCCTGAAGCTTCTAAGAATTTGGTTCGGGCTCAGCTCAAGCGTTACGATGTGGTCGGCAAGCCCTTTGTGTTCATTGCTCTGGGGTTGGACGGTAAAGAGATCAACTTGGAGAAATTACGCGGCAAGGTGGTGTTGATCGATTACTGGGCGAGCTGGTGCGGCCCGTGTATGGCTGAAGTGCCCAACATGAAGCGCTTGTATGAGGAGTTGCACTCACAGGGTTTAGAGATCATCGGGGTCAATCTAGATGAGTCTCGTGATGTCTTGAAGACCACGGTCGAAAAGCATGGTATGAACTGGCTGCATCATTTTGATGGCGCCAATCCTGACGGCGGCTGGGCGGGCAAGTATGGCATTTCCGCGATACCGACCATGTGGCTTATCGATAGAAACGGAGTGCTGCGGGATCTGAACGCTCGCCAGGACTTGGAAGGTAAGATCAGAAAAATGCTGGCGGAGAAGTATCCTTGAACATCTGCTTTCTATTTGTCAGGGCTTAAGGTTAAAGGCTTAATCCGGTTCGATATGGATTGGTTACACAACCTCATTTTCCCCGGGGGCAAGTTCATCGGGATCGAGTGGCATTTTTGGAAGATCATCGGCTGGGTGGGAAACATGGTGTTTTTCTCCCGGTTTATGGTGCAGTGGTATGCCACTGAGAAGTTGAAACAGGTGGTTGTGCCGTCGGCCTTCTGGTGGCTGAGCATTGCCGGGTCTTTGCTGCTGCTGAGTTACGCCGTGTTTTACCAACAGGATTCCGTTTTTATCTTCGCTTACGCCTTTACCTGGATTCCCTATGTGCGAAATCTGATGATCCATCGCCGTCACAAGAAAGCACATTTGCATTGTGTCGAGTGTGGAACCCGGTGCCCGCCTAAATCGAATTTCTGTTTCGAGTGCGGCGCTCCGCTCCTGCCCAGCATAGAGCCGCCGTCCAAGGCGGATTGACCGATGCGCATCTTGCTCGTCAACGAAAGCGCACGCTGCCACACCGGCGGAGCCAATCGCGTGGTGGTGGAGACGCTCGCTTTGTTGGCCTCAGCGGGGCATGAAGTGGCCTTGGCGTATTGGGACGGGCAGGGGAGCGAAGTGGCATGCCCGGTCTACCAGTTTTCACTCCGGACCGGCGACAGCATTTTGCAGGCGCGGTGGCAGGAGATTCTGCGTGATTTCAATCCGGACATCGTGCAGTTGCACCAGATCGACCATCCGTTCTTTTTACATGCAGCGGGGCAGGACGTTCCGATAGTCCGTTTCCTCCATGATCAGAGCTGGTTCTGTTCCGCAGGTGACCGCATGCTGAATGGCTACGAAGCCTGTCATCGGGCGCATGGGGCAGGTTGTCTCTGGCATCATTACGCGAGTGGCTGCGGTGGTAGGAATCCCTCTGGCAACTTCAGCCGCTGGCAACGTGTGCAAAGGAACATGACGTATGGCCGTCAGCAGCACTTTCAAGTCGCCTCGGAATTTATGGCGCAAGGTTTGGTGGAGAACGGATTTTCCCGTTCCGCGATCGATGTGGTGTTGCTATATGCCCGTACTCCTAAGACTAGCAGGTCAGTAGTGCCTGGTCGGATAGTGGTGGCATCAAGGCTGGTTCCGGCCAAAGGCGTGCATCTATTGGTTAAGGCGATGGCGGCTATCGGTGATGAAACCAGCTCCTTGGTGATCGCTGGGGATGGGCCGGAACGCGGAAGACTGGAAGCGCTCTCGGGGCAACTTGGGCTTAAAAAGCGCATCCGTTTTCTTGGCGAAATCTCGCCCGATGCAGTGGATGCTGAAATGGCGGCGGCCGAAGTGGTGGTGACGCCGACCTTGCGTCCCGAACCTTTCGGATTGATCGGACCAGAGGCTATGGCCCACGGAAAACCTGTGATCGCTTTTGCGGGCGGGGCGACACCAGAATGGTTGCAAAATCGCCGGAATGGAGTCATATTAACAGAGCGGTCAGTATCAGCATTGGCTGCAGATTTAAATTCCTTGTTTTCAAATCGTTCGGAAATGCAGGACATGGGCAAACACGGGCAGATGGTTTGGAGGGAAAGTTTTTCTGAAGAAGTTTATACCCGGCGCTTATGTGCCTCCTTTGAACGTATCATCAGCAAACACAATCCAACTTGAGGAATAACCATCAACCATATTAGACAGACAGCAGAAGGTGACAGAATAACAATCTCCGGCCATTAGTTTGACTGGAAAAAATCGGGAAGAAGCAGCATCTTATCACTATGAAACTAATCCTATCAACGCACAACGTAACCCTCACCAAGGCGATCGAGGATCATATCCTTGAAAGGCTCGACAAGCTCGAGCACCTCGACCGGTGGGCGATCAACGCGCGTGTGATTCTGGAACATGACAACACCAAGGCACCGGACAAGCAGTATAGCGCTTCGTTCCGTCTGGTGGTGCCCGGTCCTGACCTGTTCGCGGAGGATACCGAGAGCGACCTGTATGCGGCCGTGGACAAAGTGACCAAGAAGGTGGAGCAACAGATCCGCAAGCGCCATAGCAAACGCAAGGCGCGCAAGCAGACGCAAGCTTCACGGGGTAAACGGGCCCGGCAGGAGGCCGCGCTCAAGTAATAAAACGGATGTTTGATTCTGGCCCGCGCGGCGTTATCGTCGGCGCGGGTCAATTTTTTTCATGCTGCTGCGCTCCCGCATACTGGTGCCAGTGACCACTCCGCCGATCGATGACGGTGGTGTATGGGTATCTGATGGCCGTATTGCCGCTGCCGGCCAATGGTCAGAAGTGAGTCGTCAGGCTGGAAATCAGGAGGTGGTGGATCTGGGCGATGTCGCACTCATGCCGGGTTTGGTGAATGCCCACGCGCATCTGGAATATACCGGCATGGCCGGACTCTTTACAGGTGCCAACGGTTTTGCCCAGTGGATACGCAGCATCGTAGCAGCCCGGCAAAACTTTGGAGCAGATGCCGCCACGGAACACTGGTTGGCCGGAGCAAGTTTGTTGCTGGATAGCGGGACTACCATGGTGGCGGATAACCAGACGACGGTTTCAACAAAGGCCGCCAAACCGCAACTGACACCTTTGTCAGTCGTCCCCTTCATCGAGATGACCGGAGTCATCAGCGGCCGTCCCCCAGCAGATATTCTTGCGGGGGCTGAAAGTTTTTTAAGTCCGGGGCCTTTGGGAGGCGGTTTTTCACCGCATTCGCCATATTCCACGTTGTCTGCATTGTTGGAGAAGACGGCAACGAGAGGGGATGAGCTTGAGCGGGTGACTACCATCCATGTGGCTGAGTCTGCTGAGGAGTTTGACATGTTCGTTCATCGGCAGGGGGCATTGTATGAGTTGGTCGCCGGATTGGGGCGTCCGATGGACGATTGTGATGGGCGTACACCGTTGCAACATTTAGCCAAATGCGGTTTGTTGAAGCGCAATACCCTGCTGGCGCATGCGAACTATCTCACCGATGAGGACCTATCTTTGCTGGCAAATAGCCTGGCGAGCGTAGTTCATTGCCCGGGCTCACATGCGTTTTTTGAACATCAGCCGTTCCTATACGATGAGTTGGTGCGTCGCGAGGTAAATGTCTGTCTGGGCACCGACAGTCTGGCTAGTATGAATGGTGATGGCGACGCTCCTCCGGAGCTGAATATGCTGACGGAGATGCGACGCTTTCAGCAGAAAAATCCCCGAGTAGCCCCGCGTGAAATTCTTGCTATGGCCACGATCAATGGCGCCATCGCTTTGGGGCTAGGACAAGAAGTGGGAAGTCTAAACTCAGGCTCGCGAGCTGACCTTATTGCCGTTTCTTGCACAGGCAGTGTGCGGCAGGTTGAAGAATCAATTATCTCTGTGGCGACAAGAGTGGAAGCGAGTTTCATCGGAGGACGTCGTATCAAGTGATGAATGCACAGACCGAGACATACAAGCAGGTTTCGTTAGTGACTGGTGCCGCAGGCGGCTTGGGTGCCGCTATTGTGAAAGAACTGACGCGGCGGGGCTGGCGGGTGGCAGCGGGTTGGCATCGTAAATCAGTGGCTGCATCAGAAGATGTTTTGCCCGTTCCGTTAAATGTTACTTCAGAAGAGAGTGTCAAAGGAGCAGTCGAACTAGTCACGGCAAAGTGGGGGCGGGTCGATCTGCTGGTGAATAACGCAGGTCTGACCATCAATGAGACGTTGCTCAAAACTTCAGATGAGGATTGGGAGCGGGTGATGGATGTGAATCTGCGGGGAGCTTTCCTGCTCTCCAAGGCCATCGTTCGCGCTATGCTCAAGCAGCGTTCCGGGCACATCATCAATATCTCTAGTTTTGCTGCACGTTCAGGTCCGCGGGGGCAGGTGGCCTATGCTTCCGCCAAGGCGGCCTTAATCGGATTCACCCAGGCTCTGGCCAAGGAAGGCGGCTCACGGAATGTTCAGGCTAACGTGATACTGCCGGGCGTGATGCCTACGGAGATGACGGCGAGCCTTTCGGAAGAGGTAATGACGGCCTTTGCCGAGGCGAATGCCCTTGGACGTATCAATGATGTGGCCGAGGTGGCCCGGTTTATTGCTGCATTGGCAGAGATGAAAAATATATCGGGACAGGTCTTCCAACTCGACAGCCGGATTGCACCTTGGACTTGAAGCCCCATAATAGCCGCACCGTGTCTGCCAAAAAACACAGTCTGTCCGGTTCATTGGATGACCAGCTTGATGAGATCGTCGAGTTGGGTTTGATGCGCCATTTGCGCGAGCTGGATTCGCCTCAAGGCGTGCAGATACATGTGGAGGGTAGCGATTGTCTCAATTTCTCTTCTAATGATTATCTTGGTCTGGCGAATCATCCGGTGCTGAAAGAAGCCGCCATCAACGCGGTTGAAAAATACGGTGTGGGCTCAGGAGCTTCGCGGTTGATCTGTGGCAATATCCGCCCTCATGTGGAACTGGAGGAAACGATCGCGGCTTTTAAGGGGACAGAAGCCGCATTGGCATTCTCCTCCGGATATGCTGCCGCGGTCGGGACAATCAGTGCCTTGCTGGGGCGTGATGACATCGTGGTGCTGGATAAGCTGTGTCACGCCAGCCTCATCGATGGCGCCCGGCTTTCCGGTGCCAAGCTGCGGGTCTTTTCTCATAACGACCTGCAAAAGTTGGAGACTATTCTGAAGTGGGCGACCCGTTTGCAAGTCGAGGAGACCCATGCACGAAGGATCCTGGTCATCACGGAGAGTGTCTTCTCCATGGATGGGGACCTTTCACCTCTACGCAATATCGCCGAGCTGACTCATCGTTATGGTGGCTGGCTTATGGTGGATGAGGCGCATTCGGTGGGGTTGTTTGGTGAGCAGCGGCGAGGGTTGGCGGAAGCCTTTGAGATGCATGATGACATCGATATCCATTTTGGTACACTAGGTAAAGCCATCGGGTCGGCTGGTGGGTATGTGGCCGGCAATGCGACGCTTATCAATTTCCTCCTGAACAAGGCGCGTAGTTTTATTTTTTCCACCGCCCCTTTGCCCGCGGCAGCCGCCGCCGCTACCGCTGGGATTAGGTTAATCCAGAGCGAGGAAGGCGAGAGCCGCCGTCAACGGGCGTGGTCGTTGATTGACCATTTGAAATCCGAGTTGCTCGCGCAGGGCATTGTGCCACCGCTGACGCAGAGTGCGATCATACCGATTATCTTGGGACATGAAAACCGGGCTCGAGCGGTAGCTACTGAGTTGTTGAAGCGCGGTATCTATGTGCCAGCGATCCGCTATCCGACAGTAGCGATGGGGAAGGCGCGTTTGCGGGTTTCCATCACGGCCAACCATGAGGTCGAGCAGATCAAACAGTTGTGTCGCGTGATGGCTGAAACGATGAATGAATTTCCAGAAGGATGGTCCGATGAGAACTCCAGCCAGACTTGACCAGCAATACGTCTGGCACCCTTTCACTCAGATGCGTGATTGGCTCCGAAGCGAGCCCATTGTCATTGCGTCGGGCAAAGGTGCGGTGTTGCGTGATACCAAGGGCAAAGAGTATCTGGACGCCAATGCCTCCATCTGGACGAACCTGCATGGGCATGCTCATCCGCGCATCAATACGGCGATGCAGAAGCAGCTTAATAAAATCGCCCACAGCTCGGCGTTGGGGCTGGCGAATGAGCCGGCCTCGTATCTGGCGGAGCGCTTGGTTAACGCCGCGAATACCAGTAAGCGAGGTAAGGGCAAGCATTTCGCCAAAGTGTTCTATTCGGATGATGGATCCACAGCGTTGGAGGTGGCCCTGAAGCTGGCGTATGAATACACCCGCCGCACTGGGAGGAGTAAAAAACCGAAATTTCTCTCACTGCAAGGTGCTTATCACGGAGATACTGTCGGAGCCGTTAGTGTCGGCCATATCGATTTGTTCCATAAGGCTTATTCAGGGATGCTATTCCAAGCCGATAAGGTGATGGCGCCGTATTGCTATCGCTGTCCTTTCAATAAAGCCAAGCCGGAGCGGGCCGATGCCCGGTCCTATCGCAAGTGCAATTGGGAGTGTGTCGGTAAGGTGGAGCAGACGTTTGCGAAGCAGAAAAAGAAAGGGAACCCCTATGCGGGGTTTGTCTTTGAGCCGTTAATGCAAGGAGCGGCGGGTATGGTGCCGCAGCCATCGGGTTGGTTGAAAAAGGTGACTGATATCGCCAAAGGGCAGGGGGCATTGCTCATCGCCGATGAAGTGATGACGGGTTTTGGTCGGACGGGGATTAGTTGCCGGGTGCATCGGGATGCGATCATCAAAGCCCAGAACCGGCCGGTGAGCAAAACACTCTTTGCGTGCCAGCGCCCTGAGGTAGAGCCGGACTTTCTCTGTCTGGCCAAAGGACTGACCGGTGGTTATCTGCCGATGGCGGCAACGCTTACTACCCAATCGGTTTTCGACACATTTTTGGGAGAGTATCACGAGTATAAAACTTTCTTCCACGGGCATAGCTATACGGGAAATCAGCTCGGTGCCGCTGCTGGACTGGCCAGCTTGGACTTGCTCGAAGGAAAGCAATCTTTGCATCAGCGCGCCGTATTGCAACAGGCGATGCACGAGAGTTTGAAAGAGCTTTGGTCATCGCCGTATGTCGGTGATGTAAGACAAGTGGGTTTGGTTGCCGGTATAGAACTGGTAAAGGATTGGCGCACCCGCAAGCCATTTGATTTATCGGAGCAAGCCGGTATGCGAGTATGTAAGGCGATGGCTAAACGGGGGGTGTTGACCCGTCCAATCGGCAGTGTGATTGCGCTCATGCCGCCCTATTGTACGACCGCCAAACAAATGAAACAGATGGTTATGGTTTTGCGCGAAGCGATTGAAGAAACATTTTCCAACTCCAAGGCACCATGACACAGCCCAAAAAGAAAGCGAAGAAAACCTCGTGGACCATGGCTGTATGGCAGAAGCGCTGTGCCTGGTGTGCCAAGATCGTCAAACCGAATGACCCTGCCTTCGGAATAAGTATCAGTCTGCGCCCAGAAGCTTTCCAAGAGTTCTCGCCCGGCAGTGTGCAGCCTTTATTGTTGTTTTCTGCCGGCAAAACAGTGGCGATGATGATCGTGACCGATGATTCTCCTGCCAAGAAA
>JAURFH010000108.1 GCA_030834415.1 Verrucomicrobiota bacterium
TGGCAGACGGAAGTCCGCATCAAGAGCCTCCTGCGCTGGAATGCCATGGCCATGGTGGTGAATGCGAACCGCAAGCATAACGGCTTGGGCGGTCACATCTCCACGTTTGCCTCCTCCGCCACCTTGTATGAAGTGGCGTATAATCATTTCTTCCACGGTGGTGATGGCGAGCGTCCAGCGGATATCATCTATTTTCAGGGCCACGCCACGCCCGGCAATTATGCCCGTGCGTATCTCGAAGGCCGCTTGTCCGAGCAGCACTTGCACAATTTCCGTCAGGAACTGGCGGAAGGCGGCGGTTTGTCCTCCTATCCGCATCCGTATCTGATGCCGGATTTCTGGCAGTTCCCGACCGTTTCGATGGGTCTCGGTCCCATCATGTCCATCTATCAGGCCCGCTTTAACCGTTATCTCAAAGCCCGCAACTTCGTGAGCTGGAAGACGGAGCCGAAGGTCTGGGCTTTCGTGGGTGATGGTGAATCCGATGAACCGGAAACGCTCGGCGCGCTTACGCTCGCCTCCCGCGAGAACTTGGACAACCTGGTCTGGGTGGTGAATTGCAATCTCCAGCGTCTGGATGGTCCCGTGCGCGGCAATGGCAAGATCATCCAGGAACTCGAATCCGCTTTCCGCGGTGCAGGCTGGAATGTCATCAAGGTCATCTGGGGCTCAGATTGGGATGAAATGCTGGCCAAGGACTCAAAAGGTCTGCTCCGCAAACGCATGGAGGAGATCGTCGATGGTGAATATCAAAAATACACCGTCGAACCCGGCAGCTACATCCGCAAACATTTCTTCGGCAAAGACCCCGAACTGCTGGCGATGGTCCATCACCTGACGGATGAGCAGATCCGCAAGCTGATGCGTGGCGGTCATGACATGCGCAAGGTGTTCGCCGCCTTCAAGGCCGCCACCGAGCACAAGGGCCGCCCAACCGTTGTCTTGGCCAAGACCATCAAGGGCTACGGCCTCGGCGAAGCCGGCGAAGGCCGCAACGTCTCTCACGGCCAGAAGAAGCTGAACGAGAAAGAACTGCGCGAATTCCGCAAGCGTTTCAACATCCCCATCAGCGATGAAGAGATCGCGGAGACGCCGTTCTACAAGCCCGCACCGGACAGCCCGGAGATCAAGTATCTGCAGGAACGCCGCAAGGCACTCGGTGGCTACGTACCCAAGCGCACGAACAAGGCGGCGAATCTCAACGTCCCGCCGCTGGAGAATTTGAAGGAATTCCTGAAGGGTTCCGGCACCAGCGAAGTATCCACTACCATGGCCTTCGTGCGGTTGCTCACGCATCTGCTTCGCAACAAGGAGATCGGCCGTTACATCGTCCCTATCATCCCTGATGAAGCGCGCACGTTCGGTATGGATGCGTTGTTCCGCGAGGTCGGCATCTACTCGCCGAAAGGCCAGCTCTATGAGCCGGTCGATAGCGAATCGCTCCTCTACTATAAGGAAGCGAAGGATGGCCAGATCTTGGAAGAAGGCATCACAGAAGCAGGCGCCATCTCCTCGTTCATCTCTGCTGGTACTGCGTATTCAACGCATGGGGTGAACATGATCCCGTTCTTCACCTATTACTCGATGTTCGGCTTCCAGCGTATCGGCGACCAGATCTGGCTCGCCGGTGACATCAAGGCGAAGGGCTTCCTGCTCGGCGCCACCGCTGGTCGCACGACGCTGAACGGTGAAGGCCTCCAGCACGAAGACGGTCACAGTCTCCTGCTCGCGAGCACGATCCCCACTTTGATGACGTATGACCCGGCGTTCGCCTACGAACTCGCGGTCATCGTGCAAGACGGCATGCGCCGCATGTATCAGGAAGGCGAAGAGATTTTCTACTACCTGACGCTCTATAATGAGAACATCCCCATGCCGCCGATGCCGGAAGGCGTGGAGGACGGCATCCTCAAGGGTCTCTACAAATACAACACGGGCGCAGCAGGCCTGAAGCACAAGGCGCAGATCATCGGCAGCGGCACCATCATGCAGTCGGCCTTGAAGGCGCAGACGATTCTCGCGGAGAAATATGGTGTCTCGGTGGATGTCTGGAGTGCCACGAATTACAAGCTGCTGCGGAATGAGGCGCTGGGTTGCGAACGCTGGAATATGCTGCATCCCACCGAGGCGCCGAAGAAGCCGTGGTTCCAGAGCGCGTTGGAGCAGGAAAAGGGACCGTTCATCGCCGTGTCCGATTTCATGAAGATCGTGCCGGACCAGATCGCCCCGTGGGTTCCGGGCGGTTTGACCACCTTGGGCACGGATGGTTTCGGTCGCAGTGATACAAGGCCGCGTTTGCGCCGCTTCTTTGAAGTGGATGCCGAGTGCACCGTGATCGCCACGCTGTATGCGCTGGCCAAGCGCGGTGAGATCGAGCGCTCCGTGGTGGCCCAGGCGATCAAGGACATGGGTGTGGACCCCGAGAAGGTGTTCCCCTATCTCCTGTGATTTTTAGGGAACCGGCCTATAATACTTTGCGTGGCATCACCACGCCTGATGGTAGCCGTGGGTTTCAACCCACGGTTGCTTAGTTAAATGAATCGACTGCGGTGGCAGGAAATGCCGCCCTAAGACAGAGAATTTATGGACGTCAAATTACCGAAGCTCGGTGAAGGTGCTGATTCCGGCGTGGTCGTCGGGATTCTGGTCAAAGAAGGTGACAAGGTCACCAAGGGCCAGACCATTCTGGAACTTGAGAACGAGAAGGCTGTCGCGCCCATCCCCTCCACGGCGGATGGCGTCGTGGCCAAGATCCACGTGAAGGAAGGCGCCAAGATCTCCATCGGCGCCCTGCTCGTCACGCTGGAAGGCGCCGCTGGTTCAGCGGCTCCGGCCGAGAGCGAAGCTCCTGCTGCCGCGCCCAAGGCCAAGAAGACCAAGAAGGCCCCGGTGGTCGTCGAAGCCGATGATGACGACGTCGAAGAGGCGGACGAGGAAGAATCTTTTGACGACGTGGAAGTCGCCGCCCCGCCCTCGGTGCGCAAGGTCGCCCGCGAGATCGGGCTCGATCTGCGCCGGGTGAAAGGCAGCGAGTCCGGTGGCCGCATCGTGATGGCCGACGTCCGCGCTTACATCCAGAAGCTCATCAAACTCGCGGCCAAGGGCAAAGCCGCTCCGGCTGCTGCCGCTTCTGCCGCCGCCCCGGCAAAGCCGGTGGCCGAGTCCATCGACTTCTCGCAATGGGGTGAGATCACCAAGAAGCCGATGTCCGGCCTCCGCAAGGTCATCGCCCGCCGCATGGTGGAGAGCGTCACGACCATCCCGCAGGTCACGCAGTTCGACGATATTGACATCACTGCACTGAACGATCTGCGCAAGAAGTTCGCCGCCGATTACGAGAAGGCCGGTGCCCGCCTCACGCTCACGCCGTTCGCCATCAAGGCGCTCGTGGCCGCGTTGAAGAAGCACCCGATCATGAACTCCAGCCTCGACGAGGCCACGGAAGAGATCGTGTTCAAGGATTACTACCACATCGGCATCGCCGTTGATACGGATGCTGGCTTGATGGTCCCCGTCATCAAAGACGCCGATAAGAAGAGCCTCCTGGAGATCTCCAAGGAACTCGAAGAGATCGCCAAGAAGGCGCGCGACCGCAAACTTTCTGCGGATGACATGAAGGGCGGCACCTTCACCATCTCCAACCAAGGTGGCATCGGTGGGGCGCACTTCACGCCTATCGTGAACAAGCCGGAAGTCGGCATCTTTGGTATGGGCCGCGGCGGCTTGAAACCGGTTGTCGTGGGCAAGGAAGTGCAAGTGCGCTTGCTGATGCCGATCGCAATCTCCTACGACCATCGTTTGATCGATGGTGGCACGGCTGCTCGCTTCACGGTGGATCTCGCCGCAGCTTATGCCGCGATCACGGAAGCGGATGTGAAACTCTAAACCTCGCCTGACGAAAACGATTAAGATTTAAGCATTATGGAAACGATCAAGACCGACATCGTGGTAGTAGGCGCTGGCCCCGGCGGATATGCCGCGGCGTTCTACGCTGCGGACCAGGGCAAGAAGGTCATCCTCGTCGAGAAAGACCCGAAGCTTGGCGGCGTGTGCCTCAACCGTGGCTGCATCCCTTCCAAAGCGCTCCTGAACGCCACCAAGGCCATCAAGGAAGCCCGTGAATCCGCCCATCGCGGCATCACCTTTGCCGAACCGACCATCGACCTCGCCAAGCTGCGTGACTGGAAGAACTCCGTCATCACCAAGCTCAACGGCGGTGTCGCTTCTCTCGCCAAGATGCGCGGCGTGGAAGTCATGCACGCCCGCGGTTATTTCGAAGGCTCCCAAACGCTCCGCGTCGAGACCGAGCAGGGCCAGAAATTTATCAGCTACGACAAGGCGATCATCGCCGTCGGCTCCAAGGCCGCCTTGCCCAAGGCGTTCGACCTCGGAAATCCGCGCGTGATGACCTCCCGTGGCGCACTCGAAGTGGAAGACATTCCGGAGAACCTGCTCGTGGTCGGCGGCGGCTACATCGGCATGGAGCTCGGCACCGTGTATGCCGGTCTCGGCAGCAAGGTGGTCGTCATCGAAGCGCTGGACAGCCTCCTCGCCGGTGCGGATGCCGATCTGGCCCGTCCCGTGGTGGCTTACGCCAAGAAGGCGTTCAAGGAAGTGCGCCTCAAGGCGAAGGTCCTCGCCATGTCCACCGTGGGCAAGCAGATCAAGGTGACCAGCGAATTCAACGGCCAGAAGCTCGAGGAATTGTATGACCGCGTGCTCGTCGCCGTCGGTCGCGGACCGAACTCCAAAGACCTCGGTCTGGAGAACACCAAGGTCACCTGCGACGAAAAAGGTTTCATCAAGATCAACGCGCAGCAGCAGACGGAAGACCCGAACATCTACGCCATCGGCGACGTAGCGGGCGGCATCATGCTCGCGCACAAGGCTTCCAAGGAAGCGCGCATCGCAGTAGACGTCATCACGGGCCACAACAGCGCCTTCGAGAAGATTGTCATCCCCGCCGTCGTGTTCACGGATCCCGAAGTGGCTTGGGCTGGTCTGACGGAAGCGGAAGCCAAGAAGCAGGGTCGCGAAGTAAAGGTCGCCAAGTTCCCTTGGGGCGCTTCTGGCCGCGCACTCAGCTTTGACCGTCCGGATGGCTTGACCAAGCTCATCATCGATCCCGAGACCGAGCGCATCCTCGGCGTGGGTATCGTGGGCCATGGCGCCGGCGAACTCATCGCCGAAGGCACACTGGCCATCGAGATGGGCGCGACGGTGACGGATCTCGCCGAGACGGTTCACCCGCATCCGACACTCTCTGAGACGTTGATGGAAAGCGCCGAAGTCTTCTTCGGCCACGCCACGCACACGTTCGTGAAGAAAGCCGCTCCGACGGCCTAAGCTTACGCCTTTTGATTTGCGAGGCTCTAGTCCGGTAACGAGACTAGAGCCTCGCTGCATTTTATATTACGATTTGGCTATGAGTCTGCTCGCACTGCACGAATTCCATGAGTTACAGGATGCCCAGTTCACCGACGTGAACGGCATCGAGCAGGTGGCCTCGTATGGTGATGTCGCCGCAGAGTATCGTGCCTTCAAAGAGACGGCGGGTTTCATCGATCTCAGTAATCGCAGTCGTGTCTGCCTGCTCGGTGAAGACCGTCTGAAGTTTCTCCATGGGCAGGTCACGAATGATATTCAAGGTTTGAAGGCGGATGGCGGTTGCTATGCCGCGCTCGTGAATGCCAAGGCCAAGATGGAGAGTGATCTCTATGTCTACCGGCTCGCTGATGAACTGCTGCTCGACTTGGAGCCCGGCCTCACGGAAAAGGTCACGACGCGTCTGGATAAATACATCATCGCCGATGACGTGCAGATCGTGGATGTGGCCCCACACTACGGACTCGTGAGTGTGCAAGGCCCGAAAGCAACCGGCGCCATCGCTGCCCTCGGCCTCGTTCCCACCTTACCGACCGCCCCCTTGCACTGGGTGAAGGACAGCGTTCCGGATGTAGGTGACATCTACGTGATGAACCAGCCCCGTCTCGGCACGACCGGTTACGATGTATTCATCCCCAGCGCGGGCTTAGGCATGATCGCCGACAAGCTGCTCGCGGCGGTGAAAGCGCAAGGCGGACGTGCTTGCGGTTGGGAAGCATTCGAAGCCGCCCGCATCGAAGCGGGTATCCCGCGTTACGGCGTGGATATGGATGACACCAACCTGGCTCCCGAAGCAGGCCTGGAAAAACGTGCGATCAGTTACAGCAAGGGTTGCTATATCGGCCAGGAAGTCATCGCCCGCATCCGCACCTATGGACAGGTCGCGAAATCATTGCAGCGGCTCGAATTGAACGGCCTCACAGAACTGCCCGTCAAAGGCACCAAACTGCAAGTCGCGGGCAAAGACATTGGCTATGTGACTTCAGCCGTGCGGTTGCCTGAAAGCAAGCAAGCACTCGCACTCGGATACGTCCGCAAGGAACACAAGGAGCCGGGAACGGTTTTGGACTTACCAGCCGGTCAGGCGAAAATTCTCGCGTGATTGGAAGCAACCTACTGGTAGGGCCCGTCTGTCCTCAGCGGGCCGTGGCCCGAATAGACAGGTCACAATCGAATTACTACAACCTGCCTCGCCATAACAGTAATCCGGTTCTTCAAAAGGTTCAGGCTTCGTCATCGGCCGCCTGATGACAGGCAGCCCTACCACGCAGACTTCGTCACCCTTCCAGGTCACTTCGGAATCAGAATTATCGAGGCACTTTTCTTGTCTTGGGTTTCCGCAATTTGAACTCTTATCTCACCGCGAAAACGATCTGGAACCTCAACTTTCAAATCAAAGTCAAATCGAGTACCTGCATCATCTTTGAAAGATAAGTGGATCGTATTGATTTCTTTCCAAGGTGGGTCTTGGAAACTTGCATTAGCTCCAGGTGACAACACTCCAAACTCAAAATCACCTTCTGGTGTCATATTGAAGGCAACTTCATGAAGGAGAGCGCTCGTCTTGTTCTCAACAGAAAGACTGAATCTGTTATTCACATTACCTCGGTCACACCCGCATAGAGGACTCAAAGCGACTAAAATTAACAGTATGACAATAATGCCTTCTCGTTTCATGATAGTACGATTTTCGGCTTCGTCATCTCTTTTACCGCTGGTTCACCAGAAAAGCGATCAAGTCATACAGTTGCTCGGGCGTCAGTGCCTCACCAAAATTATCCGGCATCAACGAATTCGCTGATTCTTTGCGTTCCTTGATATCTTTCTTGGGAATGCTCACTTCCTGCCCGGCGGCATTGGCGATTACCAGAACCTCACCTTCCTCACGGCGAGGCAGACCCGTGGTCACCTCCCCATCCTTCATCACGATGGTGTGGGCGCGGAAGGCGTGATCCACATTGAGATTCGGGTTCAGCACATCCTCGAAGATGCGCTCGACGCCGCGATTGCCGATGCCATCCAGTTGCGGCCCCACCAGCCCGCCTTGGCCTTTGACCTGATGACAGGCAGCGCAAACAGTGTTGAACAACTCCGCTCCATTCTTCGCATCCGTCTTGGCCCCGACAAATCCCATACGCCGCTCTGTGATGAGCTTCTCCCGCACGGCATCTTCAGGCGGCAGATTGGCCGTCAGTTTGCTGAGGCGCGCCTCCCAATCTTTCGGTTTCACCGCCGCGAGTTTTTCTTTCACGGTGCGTTCAGCCACCACCGGTGCCGCGATCTTGCCGCCTTCAGCCAGGGCGAGCACCAGCTCCGCACCTTCCGGCGAACCGGCCAGCATCAGCACTAATTTCTGCAAGACTCGCGTCGGAACTGTTTGCAGGCTCTTGGCGATGGAATCGCGCGAGGCCGCTTTGTCACCCGTGAAACAAGTGGCCAATGATTGCTTCGTTTCCTCCGGTACCGTGGGATCAGTGAGCGCACCCGCCAGCGAAGAGAGCAATCCATCACCCTTGAAAGCCGCCACCGCCGATGCAATAGCAGCTCTGGCCGCGTAGTCCGTTCCCGGCTCGCGCAACAAGGCAATGAACTGAAGTTGCAATTCCTTCAACGCCAGGCTTTGCGCCAGTTCAGCAGCCGCCTTCTGGAAATTCGCCGTCTGGTTCGGATCCATCGTGACCAGTTGCGGCAACGCGGGTTCGAACCTGCCAAAGGCGAGCCACGCGTAAGCTCTTTCTGTATCCGCATCCACGGCCTCAATGTAACCGCGCTTGCCCTTGTGTTTCTTGAGATCCCAAGTGACTTGCCGGGCCGTGTCATTGCGAGGCGGCGAGGCCTGATAAAGGATCGCACCGGTATCTGCCTCGCGCAGTCGAACGACATTCTTCATCTGCAATTTGTTCGTCGGATACCCGTCATGCCCGCAAAGGTAAAAGCTCAACTGCTCAGGCAGCTCAAAGGATTGCGAACGCAAGACACCCGTAAGTTTTTCACCCAAGGGATGGCTGGAGATGAGCTGCGTCTTCACGCCATCTTTGGAGGGCCGCTCCTGCAGGGTCCAGGGATTCTTCGTATCGCGTTCACCATCTACCGGCGTATTGCCCCAACCGCCTTGCTTCTGTGCTTCAGCTAACAAACGCGGCGCTAAAGTCTTGCCCCAAGTTTGCAGCTTGGGCGTGAGTTGTTCTCCTCGTTGATTGAATCCCTGCTGCACGGTCTGGAACAGCGAAAGCTGGAAATCAAGATCATCCGCCCGTTCCCGCTGCACGGTATCCGCCAGCACATCGAGCCCGGCCTTGGGCGCATAACGGGCGACATGCTCCAAGACCCGCGGACGCAAGGGCGAGTCCTTCGGCACGCTGTTCTGATGCTTCAGGAGGAACTCCGCCGCCATCTCCGTCTTCAAACCCAACGCGATATCGATCAAGGCGACCCGCTGGGCATCGGTGAATTTATCCGCCGCCTGAAAGGCCCAGGCTCCGGCACCGTTCAACTGATTACGCAAGGCCAGTCGCGCCATGTGCAACAGATGCGTGTCTTCAGCGGGGACTTTGCCGATCAACTCAACCAGTGATCTCACCCCATCCATTTTTGTCTGCTGTGCAAGCGCTTCCGCCGCTGTCCGCTGGACGAGGGAGGAAGAATCTGACAATGCCGCAATCACCAGCTTCTGCAGGGATTTATCCGGGGCGGATGCCTTTGGGTTGCTCTGCGCGGCAAGTCCGCGATCGGCCACGATCCGCAAGCCATGCACCCGCACCTGCGCCACTGGCGATTCGATGGCTTGCTCCAGTTCCCGGTCTTTCAAGAGCCCGAGCCGTTCACGCAACCAAAGCGAGTGGATATAGCGCAGCACTTCTTCAGAGTTTTCTGTAAGCGCTGTGGCCCCACCATTTTTCCAAGGGGCTTTGAAGGACATCCGCGCAAAGGCTTTCCCGTGCACATCGGCGATGGTGTTCATCGCGAGCAGGCGGCGGGTCATGTTCGGTGAACCCAATTCCAGCACCAATCCTTTCAACCCATCCGCCAACTTTGTATCCGGCAGCTTGTTCTTTCCATCTTCGCCGCGATACACGATGCGCCAGATGCGCCCGCGCTCACGATCGCGTCCCGGATGCGTCAGCGGCACTTCGTAATGCCCGATGATGCGGTTATAAAAATCAGCCACATACAACGCCCCATCAGGCCCGAACTGCTGGTCCACCGGTCGGAACCACGGATCATCCGTGCGCAGAAAATCCGGCATCTCATGGCCTTTGGAGGTAGAGCCCAGCCATTCCACGCGATCGCGATTGATGCGGCTGGTCATCACGTTGCCGATGATGAGATTGCCCTGATACTCCGCAGGCCAAGTAAGCTCTGTGATGTATTGGATACCGCATATCGCCGTGCTGCCGTGGCTGTGCTGGATGGTCACGGGGGCAAAGCCGAGTCCATCATGCGGTTTGCCAAAGCTCGGATAATACGCGCCACGCAAAAGCTGATAGATGGGCGAGCTGTGGCAGTCCGCCGAATACAGATTTCCCGCCGGATCAAAACAGAGACCAAAGGGGTTCACCTGCCCGTGCGTGTGATGCTCGATGCGCCCACCATCCATGCGCATGCGATAAGTGTTACCGGAAGACATCTCCACTGCGTTGCCGTCCCGGCTGGTCACCTTGGAGTTGTTGTTGAAGCCATGCGTCGCATAGAGCCAACCGTCAAAGCCCCGGCGGAAACTGGACTGATTGCCGTGGGTATCGCGCGTGTAATCGAAGGGGCCATAGAACGGCTCCTTCTTGTCCGCCTGGCCGTCGCCATCGGTATCTTCCATCAACCAGATGTTCGGGATGGACCAAACGATGCACTTCCACGTCAGCTTGGATGATTTATCCGAAGCCGGAGAGATGAACGGATACAAGCCGGTAGGGATGTTCAACCCACCGGCGAACTGCGTGATCTTCCGCGCCCGGCCATCCGGCGCGAAATCCTCAAAGATCATGATGCGATCCCGGGGCGCATTCGTGGTAGCGGGAAACGGATACTCGATGCTGGTGGTGACCCACAGGCGTCCCTCCACATCGAAAGCCATATTCATCGGCTTGTTGATATGCGGCTCGGTGGTGACCAACTGCATCTCAAAACCGGGAGGCAGATGAAACGTCTTCAGCTCCTCTTCCGGCGTCAGGGGTTCGGTGGTGCGGACGCCGGCGGCGAAGGGATTCTCGGCGGCAAAGGTAACGGAGGTCAGGACGAAAAGAAGCGTCCACGACAAGACAGGCACGCGCAAACGGACTGGGAACATATGCGCGCCAGCTTAGCGACTGGCAGACAGAAGGCAAACGAAGGATGAGGTGAGGTGCATGCAGTACGGTTTCACGCAAAGGGAACGAGTTCGAGGACGACGACGAGGACGATTAGAAAGGCGGCGG
The DNA here is from genome assembly GCA_030834415.1 of Verrucomicrobiota bacterium. Classification (GTDB taxonomy): domain Bacteria; phylum Verrucomicrobiota; class Verrucomicrobiia; order Limisphaerales; family JAEYXS01; genus JAEYXS01. Next base: position 10,797 of record JAURFH010000108.1, read on the forward strand.
GTTTAGCGGGTCAGATGACGGTCGGCAAAGGTGAGGTATTGTTCCCAATCATAGCGGGTGATGTTGTGATCACCGGTGCGCAAGTGGTAGCCCACGGTATCGCCGATGGGGTGATCGGGTTTCGGCCAGTCAAAGGTGCCGAGGGCGGGGCGGTTGAAGAGTTTGTAAACGGATTCGGCGTGGGCGGCGCTGAGGAATTCGCCTTTGGGATCGGCGAGGGCGTCTGCGGTGGCGCTGGCGACGTAGAGGGGTCGAGGGGCGATGAGGGCGAGGAGCGTGTGTTGATCAAAGGGCAAATCGTTCGGGCGGTCGATGTAGTCGCGGAATTTGTCGCTGTAGCGCCAGGAGGCGTGGGCGATGGAGTAGGCGATGTTTTCTCCGAAGTTGCGCCGGGCCAAGGATGCGCCGCCTTCACCGCTGTTGTTCGAGATGACGAGGGCGAAGCGTTCATCTTGGGCACCGGCCCAGAGAGCGGCCTTGCCGTGGCGGGAATGGCCGAGGACGGCGACGCGATGAGCGTCCACGGCGGGATTCGTTTCGAGGTAATCGAGGGCGCGGCTGAGGCCCCAGGCCCAAGCGCCAAGGGCACCCCATTCGTCGGGCGGGCGTTCGGTGCGGTTGGCGAGCTTGAGGGCGTAACCGCGGATGCCGTCGCGCCAGCCTTCGAGGTGATCGGGCTCGACGTCGCCATAGTAGAAGGTGGCGACGGCGTAGCCGCGTTGCAGGGCGAGTTCCAAGGGCCAGCGAGAGTCATGGACGCCGCGCGTGGTTTCGGTAGCGCGGTTGTTCAAGATGCCCATATCGGCGGAGGGGCGCATCCAGCGGTCGGAGAGCGGGATGGCGGGATCTTTTTCGAGGCTGGCGTTGCCGAAGTAATTCAGGCCGAGGAAAACGGGTGCGGGCTTTTTCGCAGCATGGTTATTCGGGACGTAGAGCATGAGCTGGATGGACGGGGCGGTCGGGTCATCGAAGAAGCGGAGAGTGACCAAGGTGCGCGTAGCGAGGCCGCCTACGGCATCTTTACGGGTGGATGTGGTTTCCGTGCGGAGTTTGATCGGCAGCTTGGGCGTGTGCCCATACATGAGGTCGCGGAAGTCCTGCAGAATCTCGCCGCGACGAAGGGTGCGCCATTCGTTGGTGGTGGTGATGCGATGGCCGTCACGGGCGAGCAAGGGGTCGGGCAAGGTGTAGGGGGCGACTTTGGACTCGTCGTAGTTGCGGCCTTGGGAGGTGGAGTCGGCGGCGTGCAGGGTAGCACCATTAAGTAATGCACCGACCAAGGCGACCAGCACGGGCACGAGTTGTGAAAGCTTCATCGCAGAGTGGTTGGGACTCAGTTTCCTCTTTGATTCGCCCACGTCAAGCACAGCACACTTTTACGAGTGCGGTAATGAGCGGCGGATTCTGCAGGGCATAGTCCCGCGCTCCGCTCCGCTTATTTCAGCTTCAGGAAATTCTTCATGAGCAAGCGGCCGCTCTCGGTCAGGATGCTCTCGGGATGGAACTGCACGCCCCACACCGGCAGCGTCTTGTGCTTCACGCCCATGATCTCGCCCTCTTCCGTCTCGGCCGTGATATCCAAGCAGTCAGGGATGGTGTCCCGCTTGATGACCAAAGAGTGATAGCGGGTGGCGTTGAAGGGATTTGGCATGCCCTCGAAGAGGTCTTTGCCGTTGTGTTTGATGGGCGAAACCTTGCCGTGCATCATCCGGTTGTTCACCACCACTTCCGCGCCAAAGGTATGGCCGATGCACTGGTGGCCGAGGCACACGCCAAACAGCGGCACTTCCCCGGCGAAAGTCTTGATGATCTCGTTCGAGAGGCCGGCTTCACGTGGTGAGCAGGGTCCGGGCGAGATGAGGATGCGCTCGGGCTTCAGGGCGCGGATCTGGTCCAGGGTGATCTGGTCATTGCGATGGACCTGCAGCTCCACGTCCATCTCCCCGAGGTATTGCACGAGGTTGAACGTGAACGAATCGTAGTTATCTATGACCAGCACCATAAATCAGTGCGCGGAACGTAGCGCGGGTTTGAGGTTTTGGAAACTGCAAAGGTTGAATCTCAGGAAAGCTACGCAATAGCACCCATCGGCCGTCTAGCGTTTCTTCTTCTTGGGTTTGAAGAGTTCCAACTGCGGCTCCTTGAAAAACTCGTAGTTCTTCAGGATGCGGATGGTTTGGAGCAGGTCGGATTTCTGGTAGTTGCGATTCGTCTCCGTGTGATCCACCAGATCGCTGAGCATGCTGCGAAAAGGGATCACGGCATCGATGCCTTTGGCGCGGAGCAGTTCGATGCTCTGCTCTTTGGCTTCCTCACTGTGCGGCAGCGCAGGCACCACCAGTATCTTGGTCACCGGTCCGCCTTCGCCGATGGTCTTCTCGGCCTGTTTGAAAACCTCAGGCTGCACAAAACGGAATATCTCCGGCGCATGCGCCAGCACGGCGGGACTGAAGGTCTCGGTATGCCAGCCCTTCACCACCACCACGGCGCGGGCGATGCTGGGCAGATCGCGTGAACCGAGGATGAACGGGAGCGGATGAGTGGATATCTCGTAAAGCGGGTTCAGGACAAAGAAGTCGATGTCATCATCCTCCCGCTTGGAGGGCGCCACGAACTTGCGCTGCTGGCGGACGAAAAAACCGTGGAGCTCGAAATACTCGCGAACGATGGTTTCGCTGACAGCAGACATAAGCGTAAGGTCAGAGATTAAGGCTCAAAATTCAATCCTCTTCCTCGGCGATCTCGTCCAGCACTTCATTGATGACGGTATCCGGCACCTGCTGGCCCCAGACGATCTCGCCGATCTTCTTGGCGAGGACGAACTTGATCTCACCACCGCTGACCTTCTTGTCCAGCCGCATGGCCCCGAAGAGCGCCTTGCGTTGGGCTTTGGTCAGCTTCACCGAGATAGGCAGTCCGGCGCGGGCAAATATCGTGGCGATACGCTCCACTTCCGGAACACTTAATCCGCTCAGATGCGCGGAGAGATGCGCCGCTGCGACCTGGCCGATGGAGATGGCCTCGCCGTGCAGATACTTGCCATAGGAAGAAATTGCTTCGAGTCCGTGACCGATGGTGTGACCGAAATTCAGAATGGCGCGCAGGCCCGTTTCGGTTTCGTCCTGGCTCACAACCTCGGCCTTCACTTCGCAGGAACGGGCCACGGCATGGGTGAGCGCGGCGCTGTCACGTTGCAGGAGCTTGGGCAGATCCTTTTCCAAGCGGGCGAAGAACTTCGCATCATAGATGATGCCGTATTTGATGACCTCGGCGAGACCGGCTTTGAATTCGCGATCTGGCAGCGGCTTCAGCGTATCCTGATCGCACAACACGAGCTTCGGTTGATGGAAGGCACCGACGAGATTCTTGCCGGCTTTGAGGTTCACGCCGGTCTTGCCACCCACGGAGCTGTCCACCTGGGCGAGCAGTGTCGTGGGCACTTGCACGAAGGCCATGCCGCGCAGATACGTGGCGGCGAGGAACCCGGCGAGATCACCCACCACCCCGCCACCGAGGGCGACGATGAAGGATTTGCGCTCCAGCCGATGGGCAGCGAGCTGGTTGTAACAATAATCCATCACCTTGAGGTTCTTGG
>JAURFH010000109.1 GCA_030834415.1 Verrucomicrobiota bacterium
GGATTTTCCGAGTAAGTCTGGGCGAGCGTCTTGGGAGAGGCTGTCCCATCGCCACCGGAGGAGATGGAGGTGCCGACGAATTCGGTGGCGACACTTTGTGAATCCAAATTGTCAAAATCGGCGATGAGTTCGTTAGCCCAGTTGCTGTGGATATCGCCAGTCAGGACTACGGGGTTGGAGACTTTTCGGTCGTGGAGGAATTTCAGAACCTTGCGGCGTTCCATCTCGTAGCCGGGCCACTGATCCATGCTGTAGCCGACGGATTCTCCGGCCTTGCGATCTACACGGGCCATCATCACCTGCTGGGCGAGGATGTTCCAACGCGATGAAGAGTTGCTCAAGTTGTTGAAGAGCCATTCGCGTTGGGCACTGCCCATCAGGGTTGCCTTGGGATCGAGTGCTTCATCGCACGGGGGCTTGTTGCCATCACCACAGGGCTGCTCCGTGCGGTATTGGCGGGTGTCCAGCACGTGAAATTCCGCGAGTAGTCCAAAGTTCACGGTGCGATACAGGCGCATGTCAGGTCCGGTGGGCAGGGCCGTGCGGCGCAATGGCATGTTCTCGTAATATGCCTGATAGGCGGCGGTGCGGCGCAACAGGAATTCGCCCGAGGAAACATTTTTCTCCTCCGAGATGTCATTGGCGCAATTGTTATCGAACTCGTGATCGTCCCAAGTGACGAGCCACGGGGCTGCCGCATGCATGTTCTGCAAGGCCTTGTCGGTACGGTATTGAGCGTGGCGATTGCGATAGTCCTCGAGCGTTTTTATCTCGGCGCCGTGATGTTTGCGTACGCGTTTATCGATGCCGGCGTATTCGTAAATGTAATCCCCGAGGTGCACGACGAGATCGAGGTCCTCCTTCAGCATGTGTTCGTAGGCGGTGAAGTAACCGGTTTCGAAATGCTGGCAGGAGGCGAAAGCAAAACGGAGTTTGTCGGGCAAGCTATTGGCGGACGGCATGGTGCGCGTGCGGCCTTTGGGGCTGACTTCGCTCCCGCACTTGAATTGATACCAATACCAGCGATCAGGTTTGAGACCGGCCACTTCGATATGCACGGAGTGTCCCCAGTCTGGAGTCGCCACCACGGTGCCTTTCTTCACGACTTTGCCCATCGCTTCGTCTTCGGCGATCTGCCAGGAGACTTCTACCGGCTCTGGTGGCATGCCCCCATTTTCCAAGGGCTTCGGAGCGAGTCGTGTCCAGAGCACCATGCCATCGGGGGAAGGATCACCTGAGGCGACACCAAGCTGAAACGGATAGGCAGCGAACTTGGGGTTCTTGACGACGGCACCCACGGCTTTGCCCGACCACAAGGTAGCAGCGGCCAGCGAGGTGGAGGCGAGCAGAAATGAACGGCGGTTCATCGCTTTGGGTGAAAGCAGGGGATAGAGCGGTGGAATCATATGGTTCAAAGTCGGTTTGCGTTCGCGGGGTTCAAGCGGTCACTTCTTGGCTTTTGGCAGTTTTACCTTCGCCAGATAGATGCTGGTTTTGCCTTCGTGTGAGGAATAGTAGCTGACCCAGAGGTCGCCGTAATATTGGAGGCCAGCGTAGCTGGTATCGCCACCACTGGGGAGATCGAGCAAAGGGCGAAGTTCGCCTTGTTCTACGTCCAGTTCACAGACGACGGTCCGGGGAACATTCTTGCCCGCTTCATTCGGGCGCAGCATGCGACCGGCGGCGATCCAGCGCCCGTCAGGCACCTGGATAAAATTGGGTCCACCGAAGAACACGCCGAGGTCTCTCCAAGACCATTCCGTGTATGGTGCCCGACTGGTTCCCAAGAAGGCGCTGTTGGCACCATTGGGGCCGTCACGCCGTTGCAGGACGTAGGCGGTGCCATCTTTGGCGAAGCGGATGGTGGCTTCATTGGAGCCGACCTCCTTGCAGAGCGGGTCGGCGAGAGGGCTGAACGTCACGCCGTCTTCTGAGAAATAGAGGCGAGTGAAGAACTTGCGGGAGGCGCGAGTTTCCGGATGCACGTCATACGCCGCCCCATAGGCGGTTTTCTTGTGCCAGGTGATGCGCCAGAGCCATTCCTGATCCGGGCCTACGTATTCGACTTGGCTCCAGCTTACGCCGTCCTTGGATCGAGCGATGAAATTGCGAGTTGAAATGGCGGGCTGGTTGCCTTCACGGATGGTATCGCCAGCCAGGACTTCCAGCAGTTTGCCGTCTGGGCTGACACTGAGTTTGGGGTCGCGCAGATCGTGCCCGGGCATCTCGATGACACTGGCGGATTCCCAATCGCGGCCATTCTTGGAGCTTAGCAACCGAATCACCGCCTCTGAGGCGACATGGGCTTGGCTTTCACGGAAGGCACAGAACCAACGTCCTTTGAAACGGATGAGATCGGTGAAGGCGTTGTGATTACCTTTGTCCCAAAGCTTCTTCACTTCGACCAGACGGGCTTCTTGCGCAGAGGCAAGAGTGGTCAAGCAGAGCAGGGCAAGGGTAACAAATGCTTTCATGCTTAAATAATGGATGAGGCAAAGAGGCTATTTATTCAACGGTGCCAGTGCTGAAGTTCCAAGATGTTTCCTTCCGGGTCAGTGAGGTAGATGAGAGTGAGGCGACCTGAAGTGGGGATATCGATCGTGACCAAATCACCGACGTCACGGCCGCCCCAACGATGTATCTCTTCCCGTTTGGCGCCAACATCGGGCACTTCAAAGGCGAGGTGAGCAAAGCCGGGTTTATCGAGAGATTGAGGATTATCCGGGCCAGCGGGTTCATACTGAAAAATCTCGATGGTCGGGCCGTTCTCTCCATGGCCGGGAAGGCGGAGATGATGGCCGCGGACACGCACGCCGGGTTTGCGGGTGAGAGCATCGATATGCGGGCCGTGATGGTCGCGTTCCGTACTACAGACCACACAACACATGACCTGCTGATAGAAATCAGACAGTTTGCGCCAGTCGCGGGCGATGAGATTCGTGTGGGCGTAGCGGATGCCGTCCGTGGTGTTCATGGTGCGTGGTGATTGAACCCCGCAGAAGGCATGATTGGCAAGCCGTGAGGAATAAAAAACGCCGGACAGTGAAGTCCGGCGTTTCCTTGAAAAGGTTGTCCTTTTTATCAACGGCGACCAGAGAGTGCGATCAGGATACGCAGCACATACCAGAACAACAGGGCCACAGCCGCGAAGAGGGCCAAAGAAGCAGCGACATGCTGGTCCGGCCGGTAGACATGGATGATGTTGGAGGTGGTGTAGAGAATCGCTCCGGCGGCGATGGCGATCATTATGGCGGAGAAAACGATGCCGAGATTGAAGCCAAACAGAATGCTGGCCACGATCACACCCAAAGCGATGAAGCTGGCGATGCAGATGATGGGGCCAAGGAACGAAAAGTCTTTTCGTGTGATGAAGGCAGAAGCCGTGAGCCCGCCGAACAGTAACAAAGTAAACAGCACAGCCATAGGCAGCACATCCGGGGTGCTAAATTTCATGGCGATGTACAAGATGGGAACGAATATGACGGCCTCAGCAATCACATAGATGGTCAGCCCGGCATATTGCAAACCTTGGGAAGCATCGGATTGCGCCCACCAGTTCGCCAACCAGGAAATGCCCATGAAAGCTCCGAGCACGATGAGCCAGGAATACTGGCCGCCGAGCATGAAGCGCAGCAGGGTTTCAGCTATGCCGCTCTTGAAGAGGGCGATCTCCAGCCCGGTGAATGCCAGCACAGAGGCGGCGAGGTGGAGGTAGGTGCGACGGATGAATTGCGCGCGCTCGTCGGCGGGCGCTTCGGCCACCACATAGGGTGCGTACAGAGTATTTGCGTTCATAAGTTTTGGGGAATTCGTTTTTCTATCCCTGTCGTAAAGAACAACTGGCAAGACGGATAGGTCAAAACCTGACGCAAAGCAAGCGCTACGCTTCCTTCTTCTTCTTTTTGCCGCCGTTGCCGGACTTTTGATTGGAGTAGGAATCGGCCGGCCAATTCTTCAGGACCAAGGCCTTCATCTCCTTGACCACAGAGGCGTGCTGCGGGTCTTTGATGAGGTTGTTCAATTCCAAGGGGTCGAGCTGGTGGTCGTAGAGTTGGGCGCCTTCCTTGCCGTTATCCCACTCGGTATAACGCCAGCGCTCGGTGCGGACAGAGTGGCCGGAGATGCTGCCGCGCTGAACCTGGGTGTAGGCCGGGTGATCCCATTTGGCAGAAGCATTTTGCAGCAGTGGACGTAGGCTGATGCCTTGAGCCTTGTCCGGCTTGGGCAGTCCACAGAGGTCTGCCAAGGTGGGGTAGAGATCGAGCAGTTCCACTGTCCGTTGGCAGCCCTTGGGGGCTGGTTTCACTCCGGGACCGGCGATGATCATGGGCATGCGGGCGGACTCTTCGAAGTTACTCTGCTTTTTCCACAAGCCGTGTTCGCCGATGTGGTAGCCGTGATCACTCCAGAAGACGATGACGGTCTTGTCGGTAAGCTTGAGGCGGTCCAAAGCATCCAAGAGGCGGCCCACCTGGGCGTCCACAAAGGAAATGGCGGCGAAGTAAGCCTGCTTGGATTTGCGCGCCTCTTCTTCGGTCACGCCCATCCATGGGCGCGGCTTCGTGGAGGCCAAGGCGACTTCGGGTACATCGCGGAATTCCGATTCAGAGATGGGCGGCATCTGGATTTTTTCCAGCGGATACAGGTCGAAGTATTTCTTCGGCGCGACGTAAGGGCAGTGGGGACGATAGAAGCCAGCGGCGAGGAAGAAAGGTTTGTCTTTGTTCGCTTCCATCAGCTTGATAACTTCGGTGGCTACCATGCCATCCGTCTGTTCTTCATCTGTGCCTTCCGCGGCGAGCACACTCAGAGAGCTGCCGAGCCCGCGCTTGGGTGTGTAATTGATGATCTTGCTTTCTTCCACTTTGTCGCGGCCGCTCGGGTTCACGCGGTGATTCCATGAGGGCAGGTCGTCGAGCCCATCGGTGCCGATATCACCCGGATTGCCGTAATGGTAGATCTTGCCGACGCGAGCAGCGTAGTAACCGCTCTTTTGGAAATGTTGCGGCAAGGTGACGACATCCGGGATCACGGAGCGAAAATGTTTCCTCAGGTCAAAGACCTCAGTGGTGTCCGGGCGCAGGCCGGTCATGAGTGAGGTGCGGCTGGGGCTGCACAAGGGGAACTGGCAATAGGCGCGGTCAAAGCGAACGCCACGGGCGGCAAGCTTGTCGATGTTCGGTGATTTCACCAAGGGATCACCGTAACAACCCAAGTGGTTGTTCATGTCATCCACCGCGATGAAAAGGACGTTCATTTTTTCAGCGGCGTAGAGCATCTGCAGAGCCGGTAAGAACAGGCAGAGGATCAAAAGCCGGAGCTGGATGATTGGATTGGCTTTCATGGGATAAGAGACGGATACTGAAATGATAAGGTTACCGCCAGCAATTAATTGTCCAGTCAATGAGAGCCGGAAGAACCACCGGTGTTCCGGAATTTGCTTTTAGCTCAATTCTGCCCTATTGATTTTCAGCCTTATGGGAAAAGACCTAGTGGTGCGCATCCAGAACCTGACCAAGATTTACCTTCAGGGGGAAATCAACGTCACGGCGCTGGATAACGTTTCCCTGGATATAGCGCGAGGGGAGTTCCTAACGTTGATGGGACCTTCCGGTTCCGGCAAATCCACCTTGTTGCACATCATGGCAGGCATAGACCGGCCGACGAGCGGCAAGTGCTACGTCGAGTCCGTGGATGTGACCAAGCTAACCGAATCTCAGCTGGCTGACTGGCGAAATCAGAACGTCGGCTTCGTTTTCCAGTCATTCAATCTCATCCCGGTGCTCACAGCATTCGAGAATGTGGAATTGCCGTTGTTGCTCACTGGTCTTAGTGGCAAACGCCGACGGGATCAGGTGAGGACGGCGTTGGAGATGGTCGGTCTGGCAGATCGTGCTGGTCACCTGCCGCGTCAGTTATCCGGTGGTCAGGAGCAGCGCGTGGCGATCGCGCGGGCGCTGGTGACCGATCCGCATCTGGTGGTGGCCGATGAGCCAACAGGCAACCTGGATGCGAACTCAGCCAATGAAGTCCTCGGCATTCTACAAAGTCTGGCGCGAGGCGGCGAGAAGACGGTCATCATGGTTACCCACGACCCCAAAGCGGCCGCCTTCGGTTCGCGCTCCATCCATCTGGAAAAGGGAGAGTTGATCCGGGAGGAGACGACCCAGTGACAATCGGCGGCTTCATCATCAAGAATGCCCTGCGCAACAAGCGTCGCGCCTTGCTCTCCATCTTGAGCGTGGCGGTGAGTCTGTTCCTGCTGGTCACGTTGCTGGTACTCTTGCGAGAGCTGACCACGCCGATGCAGGATGCGGATGCGGCGATGCGCATCGCGGTGCGGAATAGGGTGTCTTTGGCCAATACATTGCCTTATCGGCAACGCGCCGTGATCGAGCGGATTCCCGGAGTGGCGGCGATCACGCCGTTCACGTTTTTTGGCGGCAAGTTCCGGAATGAGGACATCCCATCGTTTGCGCAGTTCGCCATGGACCCGGTCCAGCTCACCAATGTCTTCGGGGAGGCGAAGCTGCCGCTGGATCAGTTGAACAACTGGATAGCAGACCGCTCGTCCTGCATCATCGGGATCGAGACAGCCAAGCGTTACGATTTCAAGATCGGCGACAAGATTAAGCTGGTGGGGACAGTTTGGCCGGCGGACTTGGAGCTGACGATCAAGGGCATCTACAAAGGCACCCCAGATGATCGCAATGTGCTATTCCATCACGACTACATGGATGAAGCCTGTGGACGGCTGGGCATCGTGGGTACCTGGTGGGTGCGGGCGAAATCGCTGGAGGAAGTGCCGCTGGTGGTAGAGCGCATCAACAAGGAATTCAAGAACACCTCGGCAGAAGTGCTGGCAGAGACCGAACGGTCCTTCGTGCTCGGTTTCATCTCCATGTGGGGCAACATCAAGATCCTCATCGGGTCCATCTCCACGGTGGTGGTGTTCACGCTCATCCTTGTTTCCGGCAGCACTATGAGCATGGCCATTCGCGAACGCTTTCGCGAGCTGGCGGTTTTGAAGGCGCTGGGCTTCCGGCGGCATGAGCTGTTCGCCTTCATCCTCGCCGAGAGCTTTGGTTTCGCCATGCTTGGTGCGCTCGTCGGTGTGGGTGGCGCCTGGCTGCTCTACACGAACATCAACATCACGGCGGCGACCAAGGGCATGTTTGTCGCGTTCGAGCTGACCCCACGGATCATGGCGATCGGGTTTGGCGTGGCTTCGTTGCTGGGCGTGGTGGCGAGCATTATGCCGTCCATCTCGATGGCCCGGATGAGCGTAGTGCAGGGGTTGAAGACACTGGATTAAACCATGGCGCTGCCGCTCAAATACAATTTTCATAACGTCATCGTGCGCTGGCGCTCGACGCTGGCCACGATTCTGGGCATCGGGATGGTAGTGGCGGTCTATGTGCTATTGCAGGCGCTGGCGGTAGGACTGGAGCAGAACAGCGCGAATACCGGGGATGAACGCAATTATCTTATCGTCCGTAAAGGGGCGACCTCTGAATCCGTCAGCCAGGTGACGCGTGAGCAGTTCCGCTATCTGCAATACATGGACGAGATCGCCAAAGACGAAGAGGGGAAGGCGGTCCTCAGTGCCGACACGATGGTGCTGGTGAGCCTGCCCCGCAAAGAGGGCAACGGCGAAGCCAATGTGCTAGTGCGGGGCGTCATGGAAAAAGGCAAGGAGCTGCGACCACAGGTGCGGTTGGTGGCAGGGCGCTGGTTTGTGCCGGGGAATCGGGAGGTCGTGGTGAGCCGTAGGCTGGCGGCGCGTTTCCAGAATTTCCAGATCGGGGAGCAGTTCCATGTGCCGGGTGCGGACCTGAAGGTAGTGGGCTGGCTGGACGGCGGCAAAAGCGCCTTTGATTCCGAGGTCTGGATGGATACGGATGAGGCCCGAAATATCTTTGGCCGCGAGAATTATACGAGCGTGCTGGTGCGCCCGGTGGATGAGGTGGCAGCCTCAAAGCTCAAAGGAAGGTTGGAAAGCAGCAAGCAAATCGCTGCGCGTTTGCAGCGGGAGACAGAGTATTACCGGGAGCAGACCAAAACCGCGGGTCCCATCAGAATATTGGGCAATCTGCTGGCGACCATCATGTCCGTGGGGGCGGTCTTTGCGGCGATGAACACGATGTATGCCACGGTGGGCTCACGGACGCGCGAGGTGGGCACTTTACGGGTGCTGGGTTTTCACCGGCATTCCATCTTGCTCGGATTTTTACTGGAAGGTGCCATATTGTCGTTCATCGGTGGGGTGCTGGGCTGCTTGCTGGCCTTGCCGCTGCATGGTTACGCCACGGGCACCCTCGGCTTTGATACTTTTAGCGAGATCGTTTTTGAGTTCCGTCTCACCCCTGAGTTACTGGCGCGCGGGATATTGTTCGCGGTGATCATCGGGCTGGTCGGGAGCCTGCTGCCGGCGTGGCGGGCTTCACGCGTCCCGGTGATCTCGGCGCTTAAATCTGTATGAAACCTGAACAGGCAAACCGTCTGAAACTGGATGAAGAAGTCCGCAAGCGTCCCAAAGGCGCGGTAGGGCTCATTTTTGTGTTGGTGCTGCTCATCACGGCGGTGGCGATCTACTTTGGCTGGCCGCGTGCATCAGATTCACAGCGGCTTATTGGCGATGAGAAGCCAAAAGAGACTGTTGTAGGTGCGGCCACAAATGCACCGGCTGTTTCCCGGCGAGGGGAAGAGGGGGATTCGGTGCTGACGGTTAGCGGCTACATCGTGAACCGCGAACGAATCGAGCTGAGTCCGCGCTTCCAAGGGGTGGTGAAATGGATCGGTGTGACGAAGGGGGATTCGGTCACGAACGGCCAGGTCGTCGTGCTGCTGGATGACACCGAATACCGGGCGCGCCTGCGCGAGACGGACGGACGCATGGCCGTCGCGAAGGTGGCGTTGGAGAAGGCAGAGCTGATCTGGACCCGTACGCGTGAACTGGCCAAGGTGAACGTGGAATCCAAACAGGCGGAGGACGAGGCGCGGTTGGCGGTGGATTCGGCGAAGGCTTCCATCCAGGAGATCGAGGGACAGCGGGAACTGTTGCTGACTTATATCGATTGGACGGTGATCCGCTCACCCATCAACGGAGTGGTTCTGGAGAAACTGGTGGATCCGAACGAACTGGTGGTGCCCCAGAGCTTTGGAGGCACGCGTGGCCCGAGCACGGCGCTGATCGCGCTTGCGCAGGGGGATGATCTGCAAGTGGAGATCGACCTGAACGAGCAAGATTTGGCCAAGGTTTACCTGAAGCAGGAGTGCAAGGTGAGTCCCGAGGCTTATCCGGACAAAGTCTATGATGGTTACGTGGCGGAGATCGCCCCGGAGGCGAACCGACAGAAGGGCACGCTGCAGATCAAAGTGCAAGTGCGCGCGCCGGACAAGTTCCTGACCCCGGAACTGAGTGCCAAGGTGCAGTTCCTCCGAAAACCGGATAGCAAAGAAAAGGCTGTGTCTAAACAGTAGGCAGCTTACTTCTTCAGCGCCTTTTTGGTGGCGGCTTGAAGGTCGTCGATCTCGGGTTTCAAGTCTTGCTTGGTCCGGCGGTCCATACGATCGATGAAGAGGATGCCGTTCAAGTGGTCATTCTCATGCTGGATGGCGCGGGAGAGCAGGCCGCCAGCGCGGAAGGATTTGGTCTTGCCGTCCAAGGTGGTGACGGTGACATCCACGGATTCCGGGCGCTCAATGTCGGCGTAAATCTCAGGGAAGCTCAGGCAGCCCTCGGGGCCTTTCACGGGATCGTTCACCGGTTTGACTTCCGGATTGAGCAAAACCAAAGGCATGAAGGCATCCACATCGGCGGGCTTACCGTCCAGTTCCAGCGTGGAGGGGCGATCCTCAATTCCGCGCACGTCGATGACGGCCAGTTGCAGAGCCTCGCCGATCTGTTGGGCCGCGAGACCGACGCCATGGGCGTCTTTCATCGTTTCCATCATGTTCGCGACGAGTTTTTTTACCTCAGGGGTGATTTGCTCGATCTTCGCGCCTTTTTGGCGGAGGACCGGGTGGCCAAATTTGACGATCTCGAGAACCATTTCTTTTTGCTTCTTAGTCCGGCGTTTCATTCATTGCAGGCAAGGACAAGCCGGAGCCTGCTGATCAATACTAACAGGTCAGGATGGCCAATTATCCAGCATGCCTGCCAAATCAAGCATGTTGGGCGTGGTTGCCGTCCGCACGTAATAACCGCTGGTGGTGACACCGGTCAATACACTTGCGGCGTCATCCAACCCCAGCAGTTTGCCGAGGCAGAAGCCGGCATTGAAATGATCGCCGGCGCCGGTGGTGATGAGCGGTGTGGTGATGCGTGGGCCGGATACCATGGCGACCTGTCCACCGGTGACCGCTAGTGCATAGGTGACTGGATGGATCATCAAGGTCTCGATATGGATCTTCTCAGCGATGCGTTGAGCCAGACAGCCAAGGGAATTGGGGGAGCCATCGGGCAAGGGCAAACCGAGGACATCGCCTACGGACAGTCCTTCTTTTTCATTCAAACCCAAGATGACGCGGAACTTGGTGTTGAACTTCTGGATGAGTTCCAAGGCGTGCAGTAAATCTTTGCGTGTGCGCTTGGCGGGGTCGGCGAGATCAAAGAAAATCCAGCGGCGTTCACCGGTGATGGTCGGGACTACTTCCTCCAGAATCTTTTCCCAGATGTCGCTCATGTGGGGAATCATGGTCCAGTTCACGAAGGCCATGAGGCTGGATTGCTGCAGGTGGATCTTGATGGTTTCCTGGCCAGCGCGGGCTTTGATGTTATCCCACGTGACTTCCGCCAAAGGGAACATCTTGCCGAGCATCAGTTTGCCATCCTCGAATTCAAGCGCGTCCGTATGACCGGGTTCACCGATGGAATTCAACCGGGCCTTTTGCGCGAAATCCATGAAGACCGGGTGGATATGGGGGAAGCCCAAGGTGCCCACGTAATTGGTGTTCAAGCCGAAAGAGGCCAGCGCATTGGCCATGATGGGGCCATTGCCACCTAGTTTCGTGAGTTTGGTCACGAGTTCGATATTGGTGCTGCGACCGGCTGCCCCGCTGATGCGATCGCCCAAGCTGGCGATGGTGGGCATGCGCTCGTAGTGCGAGACATCCTGGCGCTTGTCCACGACATCGAGGATCTCATCGACGAAGCCGTCGAGACCGACGAAGGCGGTGAGTTGCGGGACACGGCTGGCTTCAAGGCGGAGCGCAGCGGCCGTGCGAGCGCGCAGTCCGGGTGTGTTTTCTGGTGTCATGGCGTGTATCTGGACCTGCCACAGTCACCAAGAGGCGACTGTATATCAATCCATCTGAATGCCGGCGATCTGGAGAACGCGCTCCAAATCGTCGTCATTGAAAAAACGAATCTCCACGGAACCCTTGCCCGCTTTGTATTTCAGGGCGACCCGGGTACCGAAGCGTTCCTGTAACTTGCGCTCAAGGTCGGCCGTGTGCGAGTCCTTAGGGGCGGCCTTCTTGCTGCTCTTACTGTTCAAGGCCTTGCCTGATTTGCCAAGCATGGCGGCGACCAAATCCTCCGTCTCCCGGACACTGAGGCCGTCCTTGATGACGCGTTCGGCAGCGAGTTTTTGCTCGGCTTCTACAGCGAGGCCGAGAATGACTTTGGCGTGACCGACGGAAAGCTGGTTGTGGCGCAGATAGCCTTGAAGCTCGGGAGCGAGCTTGAGCAGGCGCAGGGCATTGGCCACGGATGCGCGGCTCTTGCCGACCTTGGTGGAGACCTGTTCCTGAGTGAGACCGAACTGGCCGAGGAGCTGATTGTAGCCGAGCGCTTCCTCGATGGGGTTCAGGTTTTCACGCTGGAGATTTTCGATGAGAGCCAGCTCAAGGAGTTGGGCATCGGTGGCCTCACGGATGATGACGGGGACTTCGCTCAGGCCGACGACTTGCGCGGCGCGCCAGCGGCGTTCACCGGCGATGAGTTCGTAGCCATCGGCGCTCTTACGGACGAGCAGGGGCTGGACGATGCCTTGCTCCTTGATGGACGCGGCCAAGTCCTGAATGGCTTCCGGAGCAAAATCTTTGCGCGGCTGGAAAGAGCAGGGGTGGACCTCGCTCAGGGGAATCTTGCGGATGACTTCACCTGCGGGGACTTGAACAGGAGCAGGAGCGGCTTGGGCCGGAGTGGCCTCGGCTGCAGGTGCTGCGGGGGAAGGACTGACAGGCGCGGGCTTCATCGCTCCGGCACCGCCTAACAACGCACCCAAACCCCGACCTAATGCTGGCTTCACCATGAACCGAGAGTGCGGAACGGGGCGGGGGTTGTCAATTTTTCGCAAGTGTCTTTGAGATGGAATAATGCGAACGGAGGAAGGATGGCTTTCTTCTGGTAAGACGACCCGTTAGTGTCATGGCGTGAGCAAGAAGAGCGCGAAGATAGCAGCGATGATCGAGCAATGGCGGGGGCAGACACTGGATGCCCATTACATCGGCTTCTTCGAGTGTTTCAATCAACAGCTCTTCTATGAAGCGCACGATGTGCTGGAGGATCTGTGGCTGCTGGACCGGAAGAGCCCGAACTACGCCTACTACAAAGGCCTCATCCAACTGGCCGGGGCGTTCGTGCATTTGCAGAAGGAGCGTTTGAAGCCTTCGGCGGCTTTGTTCCGTCTGGCGCGGAATAACTTGCGGCAATACCCGGTGCGGCATGAGCATTTCAATGTGGCGGTGGCGCAGGACCTGATCAGCCGGTGGTTGGGGGAGCTGGAGAGTAATGGGTATGAACGCAACCCGTTGCATACGTGGGAGAAACCGGTCTTGCGGGTGGAGGAGTGAGTGGGTCTTAACTAGCCCAAATTACGTATCAGTTCTGCTTGCCTCAGAGCGACTTATGGGTATGGTGTCAACCAATGGACGGTGAGTGGTTGACGCAAAACTTCAGCCTTAACAGCCGTCCGAACTGATTCATGACGACTGCCTTACGCCACGACTGGACGCGGGAAGAGATCCGCGCGATACACGATTTGCCCTTGCTGGACCTCGTATTCCGCGCGGCGGCGGTGCATCGCGAGCAGCCGGATCCGAGCGAGGTGCAGGTGTGCAAGCTCATCTCCATCAAGACCGGCGCGTGCCCGGAGGATTGCTCCTATTGCTCGCAGTCATCGCGTTACCAGACGGGGATTGACCGGCAGGACCTAATGGATAAGTGCGCGGTGTTGGATATCGCGAAGCGCGCGAAAGAGAGCGGGGTCAGCCGTGTGTGCATGGGCGCTGCCTGGCGTTCGGCGAAGGACAACGAGCAGTTCGATAAAGTTTTGGAGATGGTCCGCGAGGTCACGGACATGGGCGTGGAAGTGTGCTGCACGTTGGGCATGCTGAATGAATCGCAAGCCAAGCGCCTCGAAGAAGCGGGGCTTTACGCTTACAATCACAATCTCGATACCTCGGCTTCCCACTACAAATCGGTCATCACGACGCGGACTTATGAGGATCGCTTGAACACGTTGGAGAATGTGCGCAAGACGAGTGTGACCTTGTGCACGGGCGGCATCTTGGGGTTGGGCGAGACGATTGATGATCGGGTGGATCTGCTGCATACGCTTTCGCATATGGCGCCGCATCCGGAGTCGGTGCCGGTGAATATCCTTTCCAAAGTGCCGGGCACGCCGATGGAGAATTCGCCCGACGTGCCGTTCACGGAGACGTTGCGGATGATCGCCACGGCGCGCATTCTGATGCCGCGCAGCATGGTGCGTCTCTCGGCCGGTCGCGCGAAGCTGTCCACGATGGAGCAGGCTTTCTGCTTCATGGCGGGTGCGAATTCAATCTTTTCTTCCGAGACTAAGAGCATGCTCACCTCGGCCGTGCCGTCACCGGATTACGACCAGGACAAGGCGATGCTGGAACTGCTGGGCCTGGCGATGCGTCCGCCGTTCAAGGGCGACAAGCATCCGCTGGGATGCAAGGGGGCCAAAGAAGGCGGGTGTGAGGATCATGAGCACGCGCATGAGGCGGAAGCGGTTGGGGTGAAGTAGGTGGCGGGTAGTGGCCGACGTCAGGTTGCACTTGTCATTTCAGATGTTTCGTGTTCGGCGGCGGCCGGCTGAGGACAGCCAGCCCTACCACGGCGGGCTTCGGCGGAATTTCACATTGTGGCTTGCGGCTGGGGGATTCCTACGTTTCATTCCGGGCGATGAGCGAGACGCCCATTCAACGATTGCTCCTGAACAAAGGCGCGTACTTTGGCGAGACCATTGATATCGTCAAGGTGTTGAGCGCTTGCGTTGCGGCGGTTGAACGGCATGGATGGGTGAAGGAGCAGTTGGATTG
>JAURFH010000010.1 GCA_030834415.1 Verrucomicrobiota bacterium
TGTAGGTAAACCGTGAGTTCATGGGGGCCAGAGCCCGCGAGCCCTTCGATCACAATCTCGTTGGCGCAACTGACTTTGGATTTCCAGATACCGTCGATGCTGTAAGCGATCTGCGGGACTTTGAAGTTTGGCGGAAAGGTGGAGGTATCGAGCAACAGCTTGGCGGTAGGTTTGTCAGCGGGCGTTTCCCAAGTCACACGAAGATACGCGCCCGAGTTCCATGTCTGCCGGAACACTTTGCCGCCACGCCCATCATCGCCCGTCCAATTCCCCGGAGAAAAGACCATGGCTGGAGAATCCACCGGAATCGTGACGGGTTCAGCCGCGGACAAAGTGACATGCAAAACCAATGAGACGAGGGCAACAAGGCAGTTTAGGTATTTCATACAAATTGCGAGGAACGAAAAGTAGTTACCGTTCACCGGAGATTTGCGCAAGCACCAGGGATGGGAAAAGATGGAGCGGGTGAAGGGAATCGCACCCTCGTTTCCGCAGATGTACATGAGCGCATTGATCATCAACAGGTTGCACAAGGGTGAACGGCCCTAAATCGTAGTTTGGTTGTTACTTTTGTTGTTACTAATCCTAAATCTCCGCTCAGCCATTGAATGCCGACCGAAATGAGATTCATGGAAATGAATCACTCTCTGTTCGAGGTTGCTGAATGTCGAGCGCGCCACCCGCACTTTTCAACCGCCGCTTACATCGAAATCGGGTGCAGACAACAATCACGGAAGTGTCCACGCCATAAGATTCCACGGGGCTTAAGTTTCGGACTTTGAATCGGTGATCAGGATGAATATTCTGCGGCATTCAGCGTCCCAAACCTACATCGCCATGTTAACCAACGAAAGCCGTCGCCAAGATTTTCCGGGACTCAGTTCCCTCACGTATCTTAACACAGCTGCGGAGAGCATCCCGCCGCTTTGTGTGGGCGAGGCCATCCAGCGATATTGGCAGGACAAGCTCCAAGGGATGAAAGGGCGAGACCAGCATTTCGCGCAGGTGGAAGCCTGTCGCGAAATCAGTGCGCGCATGACTGGTTTGAAAACCTCCGAGGTTTCCTTCTGCTCGTGTAGTTCGGAGGCGTATAATCTGCTCGCCTCTGCGCTCAATCTGCAGGCGGCGGACGAAGTTGTGGTGACGGACGTGGATTTCCCTGCGGGAACAACTCCCTGGCTCCGGGCAACCCAACCACCCACGGTTCGGCTATGGCAATCGGTGGAAGGAGAGTTGCGGATAAGCGATCTGTTGCCCTTGTTGAATGAACGCACGCGATTGGTACAGGTGTCGCTGGTCAGTTTTTACAATGGCTTTCGGGTGGGCTTTGCTCCCTTGCGCGAAGCAATCCAGCGGCATGCACCCAATGCTTTGATCTCCGTGGATATCACCCAAGCGCTGGGGCGGGTGGTGTTGGATTGCGCGGAGGCGGACATTCTAATCTCCAGCACACATAAGTGGACACTGGGCATTCATGGCGGTTGCGTCATTGGCATTCCTCAGCATCGGGCGGCGCGGTTGACCACGCATGCCGGCGGATGGTTTCACCTTGCCAATGCTTTTGATGCGGACCGTTTTCAGCGGGCGGTCCCTAAGGAAGGAGCTGCAAGTTACTCCGTTGGCATGCCAAACTTTGTCTCACTCTATGCCTTGAATGCTTCATTGCGTTACTTGGAAAAGGTCGGCGTTGAAGCCATTTCGCGCCATGCCGATCCCTTGGTAGCACAAGCGTATCGTGGGTTGATGGAGTTAGGGCTGAATCCGATGGCCCCGCATCAACCTGACCTACCTACGGGCATCTTGGCGTTTCGTCATCCGCAGACGGTGGTCTTGAATGCCGCCCTCGAGAAGGAGCAGATCCACGTCATGCATCATGCCGGGCGTATCCGCATCGCGTTGCATGGTTACAACACGGCGGATGATGTGAGCAAGTTGCTGTCGGTGCTGGGTGCAGCGTTGAAAGGTCTCTGATCTCTTAGCGGAAGAAGACTTTTTCGGCGGTCTTGCCGAGCATCCACGTACGGTCATCTGGGGTGAGGAAATCGAGGCGGTCGCGGATGAGCGCGATGGAATCGGCGTAGTTATGACCCGGGTCCACTTGGTAGGGACAATCACTGGCCCACATCAGCCGGTGCGCGCCGTAAGCATCCCGCAAGCGCTGGATCATCGGGCCCAGATCAGTGTAGGGCGGCTGCTTCTTGCCCAGCGCGTAGAACGCGGAAGTTTTCACGTAAGTGTGCGGATATCTGGCGAGACGGCATAGGGCATCCACCTGGGCATCGCGAATCTGACCGTCCACGCCGATGCGGGCAAAGTGATCGATCACCACCCGCGTTTTCGGAAAGCGACCACACATCTTCTCAAGCATGGGCAGAGCCTCTGGGTTGATGAGCGGGCAGATGGCCAGGTCTTGATCCGCGGCGGCCTGCCACATTGTGGCCATGCCGGGTGAGCCCAGCCAGCCATCAACCGGCTGTTTGCCTGGATGGATACGGAAGCCTCTTACGCCACGTGCGGCGAGCTGGTGCATCGTCTGGTCTGGCTTGGCGGCGTTTTCATCGATGACGGCCACGCCGGAGAACACGCCCGGGAACTGCAGCATCGCGCTCAGCATATAGCGGTTGTCGAAGCGGTAGAAGCTCATCTGGATCAGCACCACGCGGGTCACGCCGTTGGGCTTGGTGTGCGTGAATAATTGCTCAGGCGTGAAGCTGGCCGGGACCATGTCCGATACCTTGAAGCTTTCGTGGATGGGATAGCGTGCCACATCAGGTGTCCATACATGGACGTGGGCGTCGATGTAGTTGCGGTGCTTGATTTCGGTGGTGGAAGTGCTGGTGCAACCGACGGCGAAACCGGCGGCGGCGATGGCCGAGGTGCGCAAGAAATCCCGGCGGGTGAGGTGATGTGAGGCAGCGTGGTTCGTGTTCATAGGTGGCGCTGGGTTTGATGTCACTCGAAACGACGGATAAAAGCACGGTAGAATTCAAAAGCCTGGATCACTTGATCAATCTCCACGTATTCCACGGCGGCGTGGGCGCGATCAATGCTGCCGGGGCCAAAGACGAGACTGGGCAGTCCTTGGCGAGAGAGCTTGCTGGCATCACTGCCGAAGGGCACCCCGCAAGGTTCACCATTAAGGCCTAGTTCTTTCAGGATTTCACCGGCGAGCAGAGCCGGTGGAGCGGTCAAAGGGGTATCGAGTGCTTCGTCCGTAAGCATGGGCGATTCCATGGTGGCAACGAAGCCGGGGTGTTTGGCGGTCAGCTCATCGAGCAGCCGCTGATAGTAAGCGAGGACGGCTTCTACTTTTTGGCCCGGGAGCAAACGCCGGTCGATCTCGATCACGCAGGTGTCGGGCACGAAATTGACCTGCACACCGCCGTGGATAACGCCTACATTGCAGGTGGCGGGCCCGAGCAAGGGATGCGTTTGGGTAGCGAGACGCAGGTGATCTTCTTCCAATGCCAGGACGAGCCGGGCCATGTGGGTGATGGCGTTCACGCCCAGATGGGGCTTGGAACTATGGGCGGCACGGCCTTGCACAAGGATGCGCCAGCGCAACACGCCTTTGCTGGCGACGACGAGACGCATTTCCGTCGGCTCCGCTACGATGGCGGCGTGGCCGGCCAACCCTTCGCAGAGTTTGACCACGCCGCGATAGGAGTATTCTTCATCCACGGCGGCGGCGAGCCAAACTTCACAAGGCGGGGTGAAGCCTTCCGCTTTAAGAGACGCCACAGCGTGCATCATGCCAGCGAGACCGGCCTTGGTATCACAGGCACCGCGGCCATAGAGCTTGCCCTCGGAGATGACCGGTTCGAATGGCGGAATGGTCATGCCGACGACGGACACCGTGTCTGTGTGTGCCTCCAGCACGATCCGGCGGGAAGAATCCTTGCCGGGGAGCTTGGCGATGAGATTGGGGCGACCGGGAAAGACTTCTTGTTCCCAGGTCTCCAAACCGCGTTGCTGGAAAAACTCACCGATGTAGTTGGCCATCGCCACCTCGGAGACCCCGCCTTCGTAAGCGGGATTGATGCTTTTGATGCGCACCAGATCAGCGAGCGTGGCGATGACGGGGTGAGGGCTCATAGGATCAAGATTTCACGGGCTCGGGCGAAGGGATGACGGGCCATGCCAGAGGAACGACGCGACCAACGAGGAAGATATAGGCCCCGACCCCCAACACCAGCACTGCAGAAGAAAATGCAAAAGCCAGTTTGAATGAACCGGTTTCCGTCACGAGCCAGCCCGTGAGAGCCGGGGAAACCACCCCTCCGAGGTTGCCGATGCAGTTTTGAATGCCGGTCCACTTGCCGGCGGCAGTCGGTCCTGCCAAGGTTTGGGTCACCGCCCAGACATTGGATGTGTAGAAGCCTAGCGCGGCACAGGCAGCCGTAAGAAATACGACACATAGAGTGGCATCTTTTACCATCACAGCGGGCACCATGAAAGCGGCGCACAGAAGAAATCCGGCCACGATGAAGGTCATGCGAACGCGGGTGGGGGTGGCGCCAGTTTGAATCCAACGGTCCGAAAACCAGCCGCCTATCAACGAAGTCACCGCCATGGCCCAAAACGGTAGGGAACCAAAAATCGCCATCTCCGGTTTGGAGAAGCCGCGGTCTTCTTCCAGATAGGCGGGCAGCCATGACACGAGGAAATACCAAGCATAGCCGAGGCAGAACATGCCCAACGAGGTGCCCCAGACTTCACGCCGCACCAGCAATTGCCCCCAACCAACCGTGACTTCCTTTGGTTTTGTCTCTTGGGATTTCAAGGCCATGCTTTTCTCGGAAGGGACCAGCCACAACCATGGTATCAACCAGAGCAGGCTGCCCAAGCCGATCACAATGAAGAGCGCTCGCCAGCCGAATTCGGCCACGAACAGCCCCCCAAATAACATGCTCAACGCGGGGCCGATCTTGGAACCGGCATCGATCAGTGCATTCGCAAAACCGCGTTGTTCTTCCGGATAGTTTGCGGCCAAAATCCTGGAAGTTGCCGGATACGCGACGCTTTCGCCGATGCCCAGCATCAGCCGCAAACCGAAGAACACGGCGAACCCGGAGAAAAAGCCCATGGCTGCGGTGGACAGGGACCAGATAAGAAACCCGAGGGCGTATACCCATTTCACGTCATAGCGGTCCACCAACCAGCCGGCGACCAATTGAAACAGGGCATAGCTCCAGAAGAAGGCGGAGAAAAGAAAACCCATCTGCGTGGAATTCAGAGCGAATTCGGCCGAGATATTGGACTTCGAGACGGAAAGCGTGCCGCGGTCGATATAGTTGATGCCCACCGCCAGGACGAGCAGCACGAGGATGGTGATATGGGCAGATCGGCGCACGTTACTTTTTTGGTCTGTACAGCAAGCCGTAGTGATAGGGGACGGGCGCAAACTAGGGGAGTGAGAATGGCGGGAGCAAACCCTTTTTCGCGTTTGAACGATTTATCTGCTCAGGTGAAAATTTTTCGGTAAGTTGGACCCAGTTCCATACAATACCATTCCGAATGGCAGACCTAAACCAACCGGTGCCGACTAGGGAGCCCAGCGAGCGGTTCATCACGCTGCTGAACGCCACGCATGGACGGTTGCTGGCTTTTCTGCGGGTGATGCTGGGCAACAGTGCGGATGCGGAGGATGTGCTGCAACGGGCCAGCCTGACGATGTGGCGCAAGTTCGGGGAGTTCGAACAGACCCAGGATTTCTTTGCATGGGCGAGCAGTTTTGCCTTTTACGAGGCCAAGAATTTTCAACGGGTGGCGGCGCGGTCGAAATTGCATTTCGATGACGAACTGATGGCCCGGCTGGCCGAAGAGCGGATGGTGGATCTGGAGCAGCGGGATGCCCGGTTTGAGGCGATGGAACGTTGCATAGAGGAACTGGATGCCCCTTCACGTGAACTGGTCCGCGAGTTTTACCTGAATGACATGCAGGTGGAGGCGTTGGCACAGCGGTTGGGCCGGGCGCCGCAGACGCTGTACAACAAGTTGAGCATCCTGCGCCGTTTGTTGGGGGAATGTGTCCGGCGCAAGCTCACGCAGGAGGCGCAGACATGAGCGTGGCCTTGGATCAGCAAGAACTCCACCGGCTATTTGTAGCCAAAGCGGATGGGACCATCACGCCGGAAGAGCATGAACGGCTTGGCGCGGTGCTCAAAGGTTCAGCGGAGGCACGGCGGTTGTGGTTTGTTTTTCAGGATGCGGAGGCGGGTTTACTGGCTTGGGCGCAGAAAGAATCACAGCGGCGGGAGCAGCCAACGGGAATCACCTCGCCATTATTTGGCGGGGATAAGGCTCAACCGCGGGGTGGCGGATGGCTGAGGCATGGGAGTGCGCTGGCGGCGGGTATCGTCATCGGGGCAGTGGCGTGGGGGATGTGGCCGAAGTCGTTGCCTGTTGAGAATTACCCGGCCCGGGTGGCTTCAGCGGTGATGAACAATCCGGCTGAAATCATGCGGACGGAAGCAACCACGGCAAGTGTGGCGGTGCTGACGCGAGGGGCGAATATAGTGTGGGACAAAACGGGGCTGGCGCCGGCCATGAATGCGCCTTTATCGCCAGGCGTCTTGAAGTTGCAAAGCGGGGTGGCGGAGATCGAGTTTTTCTCGGGCGCACGGCTGTGCATCGAGGGGCCAGCGGAGATCCGTCTGGTGTCTGCGGGGGAGGCGTTCTGCCAGTCGGGGCGTTTCAGTGCGCATGTGCCGCCTCAAGCACGCGGGTTCAAGATCGGCACGCCGAAAGGGGATGTCGTGGATCTGGGCACGGACTTTGGGCTGGATCTGAACGAAACTTCATCAGAGCTGCATGTTTTCAACGGAGAGGTGGAGCTGTATCAGCCGCCGACCCAGATGCGGAAGCTCACCACCGGTGCGGCGGCGGATTTAGGACAGCCGGGCGCGGGCAGGATTCTTAAGGCAGATGAAAAGGCGTTCGCCTTCAGCCGCGATCTGGATGCGCGGGTCACGCAGTCCAACCGGCAGGCGTTGGATCGTTGGCAGGCTGGCAGTGCGCGTTGGATGCAAGATGCCGCGGCGCGGCTGTGGCTGGATTTTCAGGATGAGAATGGTTCGCGTTCGCTACGTAATACGGCAGCAAGAGGACAGGATATCGGGGCGGGCAGCATTGTGGGCTGCAGTTGGACCGAGGGACGGTGGCCGGGCAAGCGGGCTTTGCAATTCCGCAGCCTGAGCGACCGCGTGCGATTCAATGTGCCGGGTGTGTATAACCAACTGACGCTCTCCGCCAGTGTGCAGCTTCATGGGCTCAACATCCGGCAGAGCTCCCTTTGCATGAGCGAGGGGATCGGGGCTGGCTACCTGCACTGGCAGATATTGCATGATGGATCGCTGTGCCTCGGCGTGGGTGATGGGTCGCGGCGGGTGGGCACGAATGCTGAACCGGTGGTATGGCAGGATTACATCAGCCCGGTGATCTTCACGCCGGAGCGTTTTGGTCAGTGGGTGCATCTGGCGGCAGTGTATGACCTGGAAGGCGGTGAAGTGCGGTTTTACCTGAACGGCGAACGGATTTCGCGACATCCGATCTCACAACCGGTTTCGCTGACGCCTGGCTTGGTAGAGTTGGGTAATTGGATTCCAGCACCGGAAAAACTGCAGCAGCCAGTACGTAATTTTGCGGGTTGCATGGACGAATTTGGGCTCATCGCCCGTGTGTTGAAGGATGACGAGATCCGCGAATTGGCGGAGTGAAGATTTATTGCCGAACGAAATGTCTGTCATTGTGCCAGTCTTGAAACGATTCCTGTTGGCCTTGGGGTTGTGCCTGATGGCGTCCTCCGGCGTTTCCCAGGCGGCGGAGCCCACCTCAGCGGAACTGGATTTTTTTGAGAAGAAGATACGGCCCATCATCATTGAAAAATGTTACAAGTGTCATAGCAGCATGGAGAAGGTGAAGGGCGGTCTAAGTTTGGAGACACGGGAAGATTTGCTCAAGGGCGGGGATACGGGACCGGCTATTGAACCGGGCGATCCGGACAAGAGCCGGTTGATCGAAGCCGTGCGGTATAAGAACCGGGACCTGCAGATGCCGCCCAAGAATCAATTGAGTCCAGAGCAAGTGCGTGATCTGGAGACGTGGGTGAAGATGGGCGCACCCGATCCGCGCGTGAAAACAGCCCAAGCCGCGCCCGTCAAACACGGCATGGATCTTATGGAAGGGCGCAAGTTCTGGTCGTTTCAACCGCTGGCCAAGCCGATGCCACCAACCGTGAAGAAGACTGCTTGGGTGCAGTCTCCAATAGACGCATTCATTCTCGCGAAGTTGGAAGAGAAGCGGCTCAAGCCGGCGGCTCCGGCAGACAAGCGGGCGCTGCTTCGCCGCGCCACGTTTGATCTCACCGGTCTGCCGCCGAAGCCGGCGGAGATTGAAGCCTTTCTCAAGGACAAGTCGCCGGATGCTTTCGCCAAGGTCGTTGAACGCTTGCTGGCTTCGCCGCAATACGGGGAGCGGTGGGGGCGACATTGGCTGGATGTGGCGCGGTATGCGGATTCGAACGGGCTGGATGAGAACGTCGCCTTTGGCAATGCCTGGCGTTACCGCGATTACGTGATCAATGCCTTCAATCGCGACAAGCCATACGATCAATTCGTGATGGAGCAACTGGCTGGGGACTTGTTGCCGAAAACTGATGAGATGGCGGTGATGCATGAGCGGCTGACCGCCCTGGGTTTTCTTAGCATGGGGCCGAAGTTACTGGCGGAGGCGGACAAGGTGAAGCTGGAGATGGACATGATCGACGAGCAGATCGAGACGATGGGCCGCACGTTTCTGGGTTCTACGCTGGGTTGTGCACGCTGCCATGATCACAAGTTCGACCCGGTGACGACGGAGGATTACTATGCGCTGGCGGCGATCTTCAAGAGCACGCACACGATGGATGACTGGAAGACGCTCGCGAAATGGCATGAGCCCGTGGTGGCGTTGCCGGAGGATTATCGCGCGAAGGAAGCTTACGAACAGAAGATTGCGGCCCATAAGCTCTCGATCACGAATTTCATAACTGTGGCCAACAAAGAATTGCTGGTCACGCTCAAGACGAACACGCTGCCGAAGGCACCGGAAAAAATGTATCCGACGAATACGGTAGCGGAGTTGACGAAGCTGCGGGCGGACTTGAAGAGGCTGGAAGAAGACATGCCGGAACTGCCCAGCACGATGGGGGTCATGGATGGGACGAACATAGTGAAGACGTTGCCAGTGCATATCCGCGGGAGCCATTTGGCGCTGGGCAAACCTGTTCCTCGCGGAGTGCCGCAGGTGATGACTATTTCTACGCGTCCGCAGTTCAGTGAGCGGCAGAGCGGGCGATTGGAACTGGCGCGCTGGCTGACCGATCCGGAGCATCCGTTGACGGCACGGGTGATGGTGAACCGTATCTGGCGCTGGCATTTCGGCCAGGGGCTGGTGACGAGCACGGACAATTTCGGGGTGCTAGGCGATCGTCCTTCTCACCCGGAGCTGCTCGACTGGCTGGCGCGGCGGTTCATCGCCGAGGGATGGAGTGTGAAGGCGATGCACCGGTTGGTGATGCTCTCCAGCACTTACCAAATGGAGGCCAATGCCTTGCAAGGGAACAGTCATGCCGATGCGGAGAACCGGCTGCTGGCGCACTTTCCCTTGCGTCGGTTGGAAGCGGAAGAGATCCGGGATGCGTTGCTGGCGATGGCGGGTTCACTGGATTTGACGATGGGTGGCAAGACCATTCCGTTGAAGAACCGGGAGTTTGTCTTCAACCATACTTCCAAAGATGCCACCACGTATGACAGCCCGCGCCGGGCGGTGTATCTGCCCATCATCCGGAACCATCTTTACGATCTGTTCGAGCAGTTCGATTACCCGGACCCGGCGGTGCCGAATGGGAACCGCAGTGCCACGGTGGTCGCGCCGCAAGCGTTGCTGATGATGAACAGCGAGCTGGTGAGCAAAGCGGCGACGCAGTTCGCGGAGCAGTTGCTGGCGGACCAGGGTGCGTCTGAGGCGAGGCGGCTTGATGCTGCTTACGTAAAGGCGTATGGGCGGCTGCCTTCAGCAGCGGAGCGGAAGCGCGCAGAGCGTTTCCTGAGCGGGCTTTTAGGCGAGACCGGCAAAGACAAGGCGGCGGCGCGGCGCGCAGCCTGGACAGCGTTGTGCCAGACTTTGCTGGCGGCGAACGAATTCATTTACCTGAACTGAACCCATGAGCATGCCAGATCTCATTTCCGGCCCGCCGATGTCACGGCGGCGGATGTTGCAGCAGTCAGCGGCGGGATTTGGCTGGCTGGCGGCATCAGCCTTCATGGCGCAGGCAGGTGAAAATGGGACAGCCGCCGATCCGCTGGCGCCCAAGCAGCCACATTTTCAGCCACGGGCAAAACGGATGATTTTCCTGTTCATGAAGGGCGGGCCTTCCCACGTGGACACCTTTGATCCCAAACCGCTGCTGGATCGTGATGATGGCAAACCTTTTCCGGGGGAGAAGCCGCGCGTGCAGTTCGCGCCGACGAGCGAATTGCTCAAGTCACCATGGAAATTTAAAAACTATGGCAGGAGCGGATTGCCAGTGAGCGATCTGTTTCCGCATGTGGCACGCTGCGTGGATGACCTGTGCATCATCCGCTCGCTGCACGGCACCAACGCGGCCCATGGCGGGGCGGTGCTGAAGCTCCATACAGGCAGTGATAATTTTGTCCGGCCGAGCATGGGCTCGTGGATCACTTACGGACTGGGTTCGGAGAATCAGAATCTGCCGGGGTTCATCACCATTTGTCCGACGTTTGCGCATGGGGGGGCGAACAATTGGGGCGCGGCATTCCTGCCCGCTGCTTATCAGGGCACACCATTAGGCAACGCCACAGTGCCAGCGCGTGAAGTGGCGGTGCGACATATCCGCAATTCCCGACTGACGCCCGCACAGCAACGCGCGCAGATTGATTTGATCGGCCAGATGAATCGCGATCACCTGAGGCACACGGGGCCAAATCTGGCTCTGGAAGGACGGTTGAATTCCTTTGAGCTCGCCTTCCGCATGCAGATGGCGATGCCGGAGGCGCAAGATATTTCCGGTGAATCCGAGGCTACCCGGAAGCTCTATGGTCTGGATGACAAGGTGACGGAAAACTTCGGCCGGCAATGTCTGCTGGCGCGGCGGTTTGCGGAGCGTGGGGTGCGTTTCATCCAAGTGACGCATAGTGATGGCGAGGTGCAGTGGGATCAGCATGGGAACCTGCGCAAGGGGCATGCTAAGAATGCGATGGAGGTGGACAAGCCGATCGCAGGGCTGCTGGCTGATTTGAAAGCGACCGGTTTGCTGGAGGATACGCTAGTGATCTGGGGTGGTGAGTTCGGGAGAACGCCGACGGCGCAGGGCGGGCCAGATGGGCGTGATCACAATCCCGAAGGTTTCACGATGTGGCTGGCGGGGGCGGGTGTGAAGGCGGGCACGGCCTATGGCGCTACGGATGACTACGGCTGGTTTGCGACGGAGAACAAGGTGCATCTGCATGACCTGCACGCGACCATTCTGGCAATGCTAGGATTGGATCATGAGCGGCTCACTTATCAACATGCCGGGCGGAACTTCCGGCTAACAGACGTGAGCGGGCATGTGGTGACGGACATTTTTGCTTAGAACTCCTCAGTAGCTCACGCGCTGAGGGTTGGCCGCATAAAGCTTCAGCTCCTGTAACGCCTCCGGCCCGAGCAGCTGGACCAAGGGCAGCTTGCGCTCGTCCCGCGGCTTACCCAGTTCTCATAGATCAACCGGTCATCGAAACCCGCTGCTGCTGCCTCCTGAATGCTGAATCCGTAGAAAACCCGCGCCAACCGCGCCCAATAACTGGCGCTAAGACACATCGGACACGGCTCGCCACTGCTGTAAAGCGTGCAGCCTTGGAGTCCGAAGCTCCTGAGCTTCTGACCGGCCGCACGGATTGCCACCACTTCCCCATGCGCCGTCGGATCATTCTCCGCGATGACCCGGTTCCAGCCTTCAGCGATGATTTTGTCGTCCTTGACGATCACCGCTCCGAACGGCCCGCCATCCCCTGCCTCCGCCCCCTTACGTCCCAGCTCAATCGCCCGCCGCATAAATCGCTCCGCCTTTTCCACGTCGAAGCCCGCCGGGGCGGCCTCCAGACTGGACCGGGAAACTTTGCCATGTCGTATCATCAGTTGCTCCCACACGCCTCAGACTCCGATATCCTCGTTCCACAGCACCGGATTCGCTTTGATAAAGGCCCGCATTAGCGCCACACAAGTCTCATCCTGCAAGACCTCGACTTGGACGCCGCGCGAGCGCAGCAATGCCTCTTCACCCATGAAAGTAAGATTTTCACCCACCACAACCTTGGGGATGCCATATAGCAGGATCGCACCGCTGCACATCGCGCACGGCGACAACGTGGTATAGAGCAAAGCCTCCCGATAAACACTGGCCGGCTGGCGGCCGGCATTTTCAAACGCATCCATCTCTCCATGCAAGATGGCGCTGTTTTTCTGAATCCGGCGATTATGCCCGCGCCCGATGATCCGCCCTTGGTGAACGATCACCGAGCCAATCGGGATACCACCTTCGGCCAGGCCCTGCCGGGCCTCATCGATTGCCGCCTGCAGATAGGGATTCATGCCGTCTTCTTCCTGCTTGGATTCCCTTTTATCGCAGGTTCACCTCCGTGAGGCAAGGTGCCTTGCTCATCAACTTTCGAGTGAAACCTGTTCCTGAGCCCGTTTCAGCCCGTTGTTGCCCAGCAGCGACGTTTGCTCTAGGCTCATTACCCTTGAACCCATTGTGTCTATGAAGCTCCTGCAACTGCTCTGCCTTTCGTTGTTCTGCGTCCTCCCCCTTCAAGCCAGAGTCGTCCCGGGCCGCTACGACATGGCCACGGTGCGCGATGCCTCCACGTTGGAAACGCGGATCATTGAAGACTGGCATCCATGGTCGAAAGACGCAGCCGTCCGCCAGAAGCTCATAGAGATCAACATCGGTGAATGGTGGCCAGGACAGAAGGTACGCCTCCCCGTGACCCTGTTCGCTCCTGCGACGGGCGGCCCCTGCCGTCACCTCATCGTCGGCAATTCCGGCGCGGAATTGAAGGCGGCCTCGCCGACCGCAGCAATGCTTCGACTTGTGAAGGAGAACGGTGTGGGCGTGGCCCTCATCGGCATGACGACGATAGATGCCATGGAACCGGTCGGAAAACTCGACATCGGCATGAAGGCTCATTTCTTGCAGACCAAGGACGCGCGCTACACCCCGGCGTGGATCTGGGGCCTAAGTGACATGCGCGCCCTCACTGCCGCGATGGCCGAACCGACCGTGTTCCAGCCGGTGAAAGTGCTTGTCACTGGTGCTTCCAAACGCGGTGTGGGCGCCGCAGCCGCAGCCATAGCCGATGACCGTTTCACCGCCGTCCTGCCCGTCGTCGCCCCCATCATCGACCCGCCCGGCGGCCCTTACGTGGAAGGCCTGCGCCCCGCGGAGCTCACCCGGGCGAACGATAAATTTCTCCTCGACCTCGGCGCGGGCCGCATCACCAACGCCCCGGCCACAGCGGTTGATGTCCTTGTCTCCCGCGATCGCATCCGCGCCGCCGAACGCATCACCTTGGAAGAGGCACGTGCGGCTGGCTGGAGCAAAAAGGAGATAGATGACGCCTGCACGCTGGCCTGGGAAGTCTGCCGTCTCACGAACTACCTGCCCGCCCTGAAAAAGCGTGGTCTGGAAATCTTTTATATCGAAGGCTCCAACGACAACGTCAGCCCAGGTCTGCTCGAACTGGGCCGTCGCTTTCCGCAATTGCCCATCAGCGTGATCCCCGGAGGCCAGCATGGAGGAGCGAAAACGGCCGGTTTCCTCAAGCAAGTCGGCTCGTTGCCGGAAGTCGATGCGACGCTGTATGCCTTCGCCCAGCATCATTTCTTGGGAGCCCGTCCGATGATCACGCCACCCCACGTAACCCACCGCTGGGACAAGTCATCACGTTGCCTGCAAGTCACGGTTACTTTCCCGGATAAAGCCGAACCGCAGAAAAACGAACTCTGGTGGTCCATCAACCGCCAGCCAGACTACACACATGCGATGGAATACGATATCTGGCAATCCACCCCGCTGCGCCAGACCGGCCCCGCCACCTTCACTGGTGAAACGGTCCTGCCGTCCGACCCGGCCACGCTCAATTTCGTCACCGTGCACCAACACACCACGAACGGCTCCACGCTGACACTTTCCAGCCCCTACCTGAGCGCTAAAACTAAGTAGGAACGACACGCGACTCTTTTTAAAAAGTCTGAAAACAGCAGTCCCCCAACCTCACCATTATCAAACAAAGAAACAACAACCTCCAAGTTTAGGGGCGTTCATCCTAGTGTAAGCCATTAATAAACAAAGCAGCCTTTGATATTTGCGGAAACGAGGACTTTATGTCCTTCACGCTGGTCTTTCATTCCTCTGTTCCATTCTTGAGGCCCAGACTAACTCTCGCGCATCTGGATACGGCTGCATATGCTCATCTGTGTTTGGTGTGGACGTTATGCCAAGCAGCTTAAATTGATGCATGAGGCGATGCCTCATCACGAGCAGTAAACCCATACGATTTCGACCAAATCGTTGCCCGCTGATGCCAAGGAACGCATAAAGCGGATCTTGCAGGACAAGGGCTGAGAGTATTAATGACTGTGGCGCTTGGTAGTCGTCACTGGACGACTTATGTTTTGCTGAAATCTCAGGGTTTTCCAAAGGCTAGAAAACACATCTCTGCGGCAGGAATGCTGACGCCAAAATTTAAAGTGGGACA
This sequence comes from Verrucomicrobiota bacterium, assembly GCA_030834415.1. Taxonomy (GTDB): domain Bacteria; phylum Verrucomicrobiota; class Verrucomicrobiia; order Limisphaerales; family JAEYXS01; genus JAEYXS01. The sequence goes on from JAURFH010000010.1 coordinate 14,799, forward strand.
CGCCCTGCTATGCTCGCACCTTGGTCTTCGTGAAGTGGGATTCCCATTTTCAAGTCCGTCACAAAGGCAAATGGATATCAAAAGTTAAGGTAATGTTGTTAGATTTTCTGGGAATATCCTAAGCCTGTTCAGGTGCAGAGACTTGGAGCGGGTGAAGGGAATCGAACCCTCGTCTCAGCCTTGGGAAGGCCACATTCTACCATTGAACCACACCCGCTTCCGGCTAACGGATGATTGGGTAGCAGCTTCCCCGTCTTCTGGCAATGCCCGTTTTTAAAGGAGCTGACTGTCACATATGACTATGTGCTTTTCCATTGTGAGACGGGTGGTCTGTGCCTATATACAGCGCAACCTATGCAACGACTGCTCGCACTCGCCACGAACCTCTTCCCCGTCTGGGTAGTGCTCGGTGGTGTGCTGGCGCTGGTGCATCCGCCGCTGTTCACGTGGTTCAATAACGCGATGGTGGTCGTCGGGCTGGCGGTGATCATGTTGGGGATGGGCATCACGCTGACATTCCAGGATTTCAAGGATGTGTTGAAGATGCCGCGCCCGATCGCGCTCGGGTTCATCGCCCAATTCACCATCATGCCATTCCTAGGTTGGGGTATCGGGAAGGTGCTCTCCCTGCCGACACCGCTCGCAGTGGGTTTGATTCTGGTCTCTTGTTGTCCGGGCGGAACGGCTTCCAACGTGGTGGCTTATCTGGCGCGGGCGAATGTAGCGCTCTCGGTCTTGATGACGATGTGCTCCACGTTTGGTGCGGTATTCATGACGCCACTGCTGACCGAAAAACTGGCGGGAACATTGGTGCCAGTGGATGCTTGGGGACTGTTCCTGAGCACGGTGCAAGTGGTGGTGCTGCCCGTCGTGTTGGGATTGCTGGCGAACCGTTACGCACCCAACCTGGTGGGAGCCGTGCAACCGATTGCCCCCTTAGTATCGGTGATCACGATCGCCCTGATCTGCGCGAGTATCATCGGGCAGAGCGCAGACGCGGTGAAGGCTTCGGCCGGGCCACTCTTGCTGGCGGTGTTCTTGTTGCACGCCTTTGGGTTCCTTTTTGGATATCTGGCAGCGAAGGTGTTTGGTTATGAGAAGCAGATTGCCCGGACGGTTTCCATCGAGGTAGGCATGCAGAATTCCGGGCTGGGTGTGGTCTTGGCGACCAAGCATTTCCCCAGCGAACCTTTGACCGCTGTCCCGTGCGCCATCTCGAGTGTGTTCCATTCGGTCATCGGCAGTGTGCTCGCCGGTATCTGGCGCTGGCGCGGGAATTGAAGTTGGCCGTTTGACGGATTTGCTTACAAGATTTGGCCATGGACGTTTACGAACATAACCGCGAGGCGTGGGATGCCCGGGTGCGGGAAAAGAAGCGGCACACCTCGGTGGCCTCAGAAGAGGATTTTCGCAATCCCCTGCTCGCGCTGGATCGCATCGGCTGGCTACCGCAACCGATCGCGGGCAAGCGGGTATTATGTCTCGCCAGCGGTGGCGGCCGCCAAGGACCGCTCTTTGCCGCCGTAGGAGCCATCACGACCGTAGTGGATATCAGCCCGGAGATGCTGAAGCAGGATGTGGAGGTGGCCAAGCAACGTGGGTTAAAACTGGATACGTTGGCGGCCTCGATGGATGACCTGTCGCAACTCAGTAGCGCCTCTTTCGATGTAGTGGTACAACCCGTGAGCACATGCTATGTGCCGGATATCCGGAAGGTTTACAACGAAGTGGGACGCGTCTTGAAACCGGGTGGCATGTACATGAGCAAGCATAAGCAGCCACTGAATTTGCAGGCGACGTTGAAGCCATCGCCCTACGGCTACGTGGTGCAGGAGGAGTATTACCGGCAGGGGCCGCTGCCGGAGACGGCACCAAGTGTTCATCGCGAGGCCGGCACGTTGGAGTTCGTGCATCGCTGGGGCGATATGCTGGGCGGATTGTGTCGCGCCGGTTTTCTCATCGAGGATGTGATCGAGCCGCGTTATACGGAGAAGGATGCCCCGCACGGCAGCTTTGGTCACCGCTCAGGTTTCATCCCACCCTACATCGAGATCAAGGCGCGACGACTGGAGACCAAGGTGGAGGATGGACCGAAATTATGGACGCCTCAGATGGGCTTGGACAGTCTCCGTAACTTGTGAGGACAGAACAGCTATCGCTCAGTTGATCCGCGGATCACGAACGAAAGGATTGTTCGGCTGCCCGTTGTTCTGCGGCACCACGATGACTGGTGGCGGGGTGATCACCTGCTGGATGAAGTAATCTGGATAGAACGGCCGCAAGGCTTCTTGCACAGCGGCATCGGCAGCACGCATGGAAGCCTCGGCTTTCAAGCGTTCGGTCTCGGCTGCTTGCAGCTGCAGATTTTCCTCCACTTGGGCTTTGCGACGTTCTTCCGCGATCTTGGCGTATTCCACCGCGAGCTTGGCGCGCTGGGTCGCCGCCTTCTTCTCTGCTTCCGCTTTGGCAGCTTGTTGGGCGCGATAATTTTGTTCGGCTAGTTGCACCTGCCGGTCGATCTCGGTCTGCGCAGCCAAGGCCGAATCGCGATTCAAACCGAGATGCAGCAGGATGCCGGGATGAAGTTCATCCACATCATATGCCAACGGACGGCCATTGCCGGAACGGAAGACGAAGCGACGGCCGAACTGCGAGCGGAACTCGGCATCCGTAGCCAGCGGATTGCCACCGGGAGCCATCAGTTTAGGAAAAGTATAAGTCTTCTGCTCTTTGCCCGCCGGATTGAGGCTGGTAGTGACAACCGGGGCAGGCACTTCAGATTTCAGCTGGTTAAGATCTGCAGTTTTCTTGGCTTCAGCGGCTAGCGCTTGGGCTTCCAAGGCCCGCTTGGCTTCATAGGCCTCCACCTTCAGTTGGGCTGTGGCGAGTTCATTCGTGGCAGCGGCAAGTTGCTCCTTCAATTTGGCGGTCTGTTCTGCCGCGGCAGCTTTCTGGGCAGTATGCGCTGCCTCCTGTTGTTGCTGCTGAGCCGCAAGACGTTGCTCCATAGCTGCGCGTTCCGTCTGCCAGGCGGATTCAAACTTTTGCTGACGCAGCAGGAGCGTGCCCATACCGGCGACCAACAATACGACGATGAAGATGGTTGACTTGCTGCCCATGAGATAATGCTACTCGCGACCCACGAATGCCGTAGCACACGCAGACCACCGGACTAAGTTCCCCCCGTAAAGGACGACTGTCAACCAACAGTAACGCCCGATCACATCGGGCTCAGGACCGTTCCCAGTGTCCATCATCATGGTGGACGACCACTTGGACGCCGGAAAGGTAGTTGCGGATGCAGAATAGAAGCGCGCTGGTGCGGTTGGGGAAGGTCATCGCCTCCCCTTCATCCGGCACCCATTTGCCCAGTCCACCGAGGAACTGCTCGGTGATTTCCTGTCGCACGAGTATTTTCACAATACTTTCTCCCAGCACTTTTGCTTTTTAAGAGAAGTGCCCCCGGCACGGCGGGCGCCGTCACCGGGGGCTATCGCCAAGGAGACACACTTATGAGATTAGCGTAAAGCGTGCCAACCTCATTATTTTCCAAATCTGAAAGACCCTATATCCAGGCGAGAACAGCGGTGAGAAAACCAGGTAGTAATGGCCTTTAGTTAAAACTCATGTACATCGTCCGCATGCTCAGCAGGATGATGAGGATGCCGACCGTGATCATAAGCTTCTTGGCTGGAATATGTTTCACCATATAAGCAGCCAAGGGTGCGGCCGCTACACCGCCTAAGATCAAGCCCAAGATCACCAAGTGATGCTCGAGTTTGAGGAACGCGAAGAAAGTCGCCGCCTGCGCGATAGTGACAAAGAATTCGGCGGTATTCACAGAACCGATAGCCGTGCGAGGCTCACGACCACCTGCGAGCAAGGTCGAGGTGACAATCGGCCCCCATCCACCACCACCGATAGCGTCCAAGAATGCGCCAAAGAATCCCAAAGCTGAGACATGGTGATGTTTCTCTTCCTTGTGCACCGGACGGCGAAACGCCTTCTTGATGATGACGATTCCCATGATGAGCAGGTAAGCTGCGATGTAGGGCTTGATTTTCTCGCCATCGATATTCGTGAGCACATACGCGCCCAAGATGCCCCCCAAGACACCGGGAAACACCAAGCGATAGAACAGCTTCTTGTCCACGTTTCCCAACTTGATGTGCGCCGCGCCAGAAATGCCTGTCGTAAAAACTTCCGAGGCTTTCACACTCGCCGCCGCCATCGCCGGAAGGATGCCGATGCTGAGCAGAAAGGTATTGCAACTGATGCCGTAGGCCATGCCCAAGGCACCATCAATCGTCTGCGCGATCAAGCCGACCAGCGCGCAAAGTAAAAGCCTTTCCACAGTGTTGGTTCGTTAAGTTGGATCGGGGAAATTGGTTCTACCGGTGGCTCCTGAAATCAGAGGTTGGCACCGTAGGAGATGAAGCGGCGATACTCCGCCAGCACCGAGAGCATGGCGGCCAAATGCACATTCTCCTGCAGATATTGCGGCGTGTTTTGCGGCGTCTCGAAGATGACTTCAAACGGTTTGGTCTTCTGGCCAATCGGCGCGCTCAAAATGCCGGGATACCCTTCCTTGATGATGCCTGACTTGGCGCGAAAACCGTCGATGATGCCATCATGGTTACGGGGCAGATACTCTTCTGCCGCGCGCAAAGCCGGCTCCAGCAGATGCTTGGTCAGCGTGGCGCCACCGGCAAAACCATAGAGGCCGTGGCTCGTATCATCCGAGTGCAGCGAGATGAGCCCATGGAAATTGCGGGTCCGCAATTCATTCTCCAGCCACTGCACTTCTGGTTCGGTACTGCCCTGCCAGAACTCGCGGTTCAGGTCATTACCATTGCGCGACTCACGCACTTCTTGCTCGAAGCCGAAAGGGTTGCACACCGGATAAACCATCAGGCAATAGCCTTGGGCGAGTTGCGGATTCTGCTCCAGCAATTGCAGCAACTTCACTGCGGCATAAGCACCTGCCGGTTCATCTCCATGAATGCCCGCAAAGATGCCGATACGGATCGGGGCATCGCCGCCTTGCGGACCAAGATGCAGATAGCCCGGTAGCACTGGCGCAACCCCTGCCCCACTAGCCAGCAACGGACCGTTGATATCCAAGAGGCTGGAGGATTTGCGCGTCAACTCATCCAAGGGCGCAATCAGCTTGGCTACGGAACGCCGTGCAGACGGACTCATCATGCGGGACCCGTTCAGCGAAAAGCTTCGGTCCAAGGCCGCTGGGCCTGCTCCATGATTTGTTTGTCCGTTCAGCTTCATTGCGGGCACACTAAACCGGTTAATCTACATAAAGTCAATAGAGTTATTTATTTATGCATAAATAACTGAATTGCAACATACTACAATTCAATTTAAACAAAACTTGATAAAATTGATAGGGTTTTGATTATATTGAGATATGAAACTGTCACTACGAGGGGAGTATGCCCTGCGGGCCTTGGTGGTCCTAGGGCTGAACTATGGGGAGACCGTGCTCCCGATCCAGGTCATCTCGGAGCGGCAGAATATCCCCAAGCGTTTCCTCGAGCAGATCCTGAATGACCTGCGGACGCTGGGTATCGTGGAGAGCAAGCGCGGTGTCGCGGGTGGCTATCGGCTGCGACTGGCTCCAGAACAGGTGACGCTCGCCACCGTAATCCGACACTTGGAGGGGCCGCTAGCTCCGGTCGGCTGCGTGAGTGAGAAGTTCTATACCCCCTGCACCTGCCCGGATGAGAGCAAATGCGGCATCCGGAGCGTGATGAAAGAAGTGCGCGAGGCGATTGTTAAGATTTTGGAGGGCGTGACCGTGGCCCATCTCTGCGATCGTGTGAAGCATCTGCAAGGGACCGACCAACCCATCTCGGACTACATCATCTAGGCGGGGTCAATACCCGGAACCCAATGCGTAAAACAGGGGTTTTCAAAGCGGTTTGCTGGTCGCAATCCCCTGCTTTCCTCAGTTTTGGGTTTCATTTTCCGCAAGTCCCCGATACTCTCACGTTTACCCTGAACGGCAACAACGGCCCGGGGCTATCTCATCATGAAAGCTAAGAAAGCGGTGTCGTCGAACCGGAAGGGCATTCTCGCCGGCGGCAATTGGATCATCGACCAGGTCAAACTCATTGACGTTTACCCCCAGCGGGAGCAGCTCGCCAATATCCACAGCCAATACGAAGGCACAGGCGGCGCGCCGTACAACGTCCTGCTGGATATCGCCCTGCTCGGGGCCAAATTCCCGCTGCAGGCCGCCGGTCTGGTGGGCAAAGATGCCTTGGGTGCGCAAATCTTGGAGCACTGCAAAAAGCACAAGATTGATACCAAGTTTCTGAAGGCTGCGCCCAACTCCACCACTTCCTATACCGATGTGATGACGGAGTTGAACGGTCGGCGCCGCACATTCTTTCATAACCGGGGTGCGAATGCCCTGTGGGATGGCAAGGATCTGGATTTCTCCAAGACCAAAGCGAAGATTTTCCATCTCGGCTATCTGCTCTTGCTGGATGCGATGGATGCGCCGGACAAGAAGTATGGCACCCGGGCAGCTGCCCTGCTCGCCGCCGCACAAGAGGCCGGACTCAAGACCAGCGTGGATGTGGTGAGCGAGGACAGTGACCGCTTCACCAAGATCGTCACCCCGGCCTTGAAATACACGGACTACTGCATCCTGAACGAGATCGAAGCGGGCAAGACCACTGGCTTCAAGATCCGTAAGGATGATGGTTCACTGGATACGGTTTCCCTGCGGCACTCGGCCGGTGCCCTGCTCCAGCTGGGCGTGCGGGAAGTCGTGGTGATCCATTTCCCGGAAGGCGGCTTCGCCCGCACCCGGGATGGCAAAGATTTCTGGCAACCCTCGCTCAAGTTGCCCGAGAAGTATATCGCCGGAACCGCCGGAGCCGGTGATGCCTTCTGCGCTGGCGTCCTCTACGGCTTGCACGAAAATCTGGATCTGAAGGAATGCCTCTTCCACGGCGTTTGTGCGGCGGCGGCATCACTATCCGATCCGACCTGCACTGCGGGTATGAAGCCGCTGAGCACGACCTTGGGTCTCGCCAAGAAATACCGCGTGCGTCCGCCGATCGAACCGGAGTTCTAGGCAACTAAGAATCGCAATTTCCAAAAGGCCGCATCGTTGGATGCGGCCTTTTTTGCGCTCAGTGCAGCCCTTTCTGCGGCTTGCTTTCCCGCTAGAGTAGCAGCATTTTTACGACAGCAGATGGCCGTCAAAAAACAGAACAAACCGCGGTTCGAGCATCCGGACAATTTCTTGTTCGATGCAGCCATCGGCTGGTCCATGCTGGGCAATTCACGGGAGGCGGTAAATGAGTTGCACTCGCTGACTCCGGCGGGGCGTGACCAGCCTGAGGTGCTGGAACTGCTCTGGCAATTGCACGCGGAGCTGAACGAATGGCCGGAATCACTTGCGGTCGCGGAACGCTTGATCGAGATCGCGCCGAAAGATTCCTTCGGGTGGGTGCATCGGGCTTACAGTTTGCGTCGCTCACCTGATGGTGGACTGGAAAAAGCGTGGCACATCTTGCGACCCGCCGCCGACCTTTTCCCCGGCGAGAAGATCATCCCCTACAACCTCGCGTGTTATGCGGCGCAAATGGATCGGCTGGATGAAGCTTGGTCTTGGTTGCAACGGGCGATGGATGCTGCTGGCGATGTGCGCAATATCAAGGCGATGGCGATCGTGGATGAGGATCTCAAGCCGCTTTGGGATCGGATCGCCGCCCTCTAAGAAATCTGCCCGGCTATTTCTTTGCGGGAGTTTTCTTTTTCGTGAAGGTGATGACGTGCTGCCAGGGCAGCTCCGAATGAGTGCTTGTCCATTCTAACTCGGGATGCACCAGTGCCTCTTTCTTTACCTGCGCTACGGACATCTTGTGCGCTTCATAGATGGGGACTGATTTATCCTCCGCCTTGAACTCCACCCAGACGAGCCGGCCACCGGGCTTCAAGGCCTTCACCATGTTCACCGTCATCTCATAGGGATAGGTGAACTCGTGATAGACATCCACCATCACGATGAGGTCTAGCGTACTGGCGGGCAGCTTGGGGTCTTGCTCGTTACCCAATGTGTAAACCACGTTGGTGTAATTCTGCTTCTGCATGTTGGCCCGGATGATATCGAGCATCTCTTGCTGAAGCTCTTGGGCATAGACGGTGCCTTTGGGGCCGACTGCTTCCGCTAGACGACGTGATATATATCCGGTACCAGCACCGATATCCGCCGCCTTCTCACCCGGTTTGAGCGCCAGCAGTTGGATCATCTTGCTGGTGTCTTCTTCCTGTTCGCGATCCGGACGCTCCAGCCATTTTACCGTCTCGTTGCCGGAGACGACATGGGCGATCTCGCGGTCCATGTAATAGCGTCCGGTGCCACCGGGAACCATGCGATGACGTTGCTCGTAGCGTTGAAGTTCAGCGGATGCTTTTTCCTGGGCGCAGACAGGCGAAATCAAAGTGGCAAAAGCCAAAAGACAGATCAGGTAGCGCATGGTGGAACGCTACGCCAATTCTGGATGAGGGCAAGCGCGGGAATGCCGTTTATCAACTGCCGTAAAAACGGCATTGCCAAAGCGGGGCCAGCGGTGGAAGGTCCGGCACATGGCCAGCGCTGCACGAGACATCAATTTCTTCAAACAAACCCGCTTCATGAGGGTCATGATCGCGGTATTGCTAGCCAGCGGTTATCTACTCATCCTTGGAGCAGCAAAGGCACAGACCACGCCAGCCAAAACAGAGACCACTCCGGCAACGGTAGAGACAAAAGCGGCCGAACCTGCGAGTGAGCCGACGGAGAATAAAGAGCCAGCGCCTGAGAATGATGGCTCCATCAAGCTTCTGGGCGATGGCGGGATGGAGAACTTCTATACGTGGATCGAAGGTGCCGGCGTGTTCATCGATCCCAAAGGTATCTTCACGCTAAACGACGGGATTCTTCGCATCACCGGAGAGCGGACCGGGTATTTGGCCACACGCAAAGAGCATTCGGATTTCCATCTGATTGCGGAATACAAATGGGGGCAAATGAACGTGGCCAGCACCAAGAGAATCGGCAGCAGCGGTTTATTCATCCACGGCACTGGTGAAGACAAGGAGTGGATGCGTGGTTTCGAATGTCAGCTGGCAACGAATCGTTCCGGCAATCTGGTCATCCATGGAGGCGCCAAGTGCAAGATAGGCACCAATAGTTTTTCCCGCACTTGGACCGAGATCAACAAATCGCCCGCGGCGAAAGAACTCGCTGCCGGAGAATGGAACACGATGGAGGTCTTCGCCGTAGGCGACAAACTACGCGTGCTGGTGAATGGCAAGCAAGCCATGGAAGCCACCGATCTCCTGCCTAATCGCGGCAAAATTTACCTGCAATCCAACGGGGCAGAAATCTTCTTCCGACGGCTGGACCTCTACCCATTGGAGAAGATGCCCGAAGCTCCCGCAGAGGAAGTCTCCAAGACGGCCACCAAGTGACCGGACCTCAGTAGATCACTTCGAAAAGCGCGCTGTAATCATCTGTCCAGAGGCGGGTGCTTTCCGTCTTCATGATTTCGGCGTCGTCATAGTCATAAGCCGCGTTCTGAATCGGCCTTTTATTCAGCAAAGCATGGTTCTGGCTGACAAGTATCCAAGTGGAAGCATAGTACCACCACTTATCCATGCGCTCGTCATCTTCATCCGGATCGTCATCCACGGTGACGGTATTCCAGCCCATGTTCTCCGCCAGCTTGAGCACGACCGGACGCAAGTCCAGATAACGGTTTGAAACGTGGACCACAATCACCCCGTCCGGCTTGAGCAACTGGCGGTAGATATCAAAGGCTTCCTTGGTGAGCAGATGCACCGGGATGGCATCGCTGCTGAAAGCATCGAGGGCGATGATGTCCAGCTTCTGGCTCTCCTCCTTGTAGTCGCCGCGTTCCAGTTCCTTTTCCATGGAGAGGCGGGCATCACCCAACGCGATCTCGATGTTGAATTCTGAATCATTCAGATACGTGAAATAATTCGTGGCGAACTCGACCACGATGGGGTTGATCTCATAGATGCGGAGGTAATCACCGGGACGTCCATAGACGGACATGGAACCGGTGCCGAGGCCCACCAGGCCCACGCGCCGGTTTTGCTCTCGCGGGAAATGCAGGAGTGCGAGCCCGATACCAGACTTCTCGCTGTAATAGGAGGTGGCCCACTTGGAGGCGAGTTCCTCGGTGAATTGCAGGCCATGGGTGATCTTGCCGTGTTGCAGCAAACGGTAATGGTGATTGGGCTCTTCCTTGTAGTAATCGAAAACGGTCAGGGCGCCGTAGAAATTGCGCTGGGTGTGCGAGGCGGATTGCAGGTCATTCCGGATCTCGGCCACCAGCCCGGCGGAGGTGAAAAAGATCAATCCCAAGCCGGTTCCCAGGCTGAAATCAAAGAGAACCCGCTTTTGGTAGCGATGGCGATCATGCCAGACCGCCAGCAGAAAGATAAGCGGGGCCGCCACGATGGTGAGATGGAATTCGTAGTAATGAGTGAAGAGCAGCGGGGCGAGCAGCGCCACAAAGATACCACCCACCGCACCACCCGCCGAGATCATCAGGAAGAAAGCGGTAAGGTGCTTGGGACTCGGGCGCAGGCGGTAGAGTTCTCCGTGACTGGCCATGCAACTGAAGAACAAAGCACTGCAATAGAGCGCGGTCTCCTGCTTCATGGAGAGTTCTTTCAGTGCGGCAAAAAAATTGGCGATAAACGTGATGGATCGCAACCGCGCGGGCACCTCGGGTTCCAGCATGGCCAGCATCAGCACGACACCACTGAGCAGCATCAAGACTCCGAAGACGCGGCGCAGATACCAGCGGGGATTGTCAAAGGCGATGATGAAGGTGAGCAGGTAGAGGCACAAAGGCAGCACCCAGAGGAAGGGGATCACCGCGACGTCCTGGCAGAGTTTGTTCGTGGTGGCGAGCAGGCTGGCAGAGGCACAGGCTGGCAGCAACAGCCAGAGCAAGCGGCGAAACGGACTGATGGTCTCTACCTTCCCGGCCTCCAGCTTTTGTTCTTCAGCGACAACACCGGCATCGGAAAGCTTGCGCAGCCGCCACGCGCACCAACCACAGCCAGCCGCGAAGATGACCAAACCGACGGACCAAAGATGCGCCTGTGTCACCCGGGTAACGGCGGGCTCAACGATGAACGGATACGAGACCAGCGCGATGAGCGAACCGGCATTCGAAAGCGCATAGAGCCGATACGGCGAGGTGCCGGGATGCGTGAGGCTGAACCAGCGCTGCATCAGCGGACCGGTCGTGGAGAGCACGAAGTACGGCAAGCCCACAGTCATGGCGAGCAGCTGGATGATACCCAGAGTGGGATCCGCCCCACCCTCCGGCCGCCAGCGGTCCGAGGGGATGATGGGCAAGAGTACCAATGACAGGACTAATAGCACTCCGTGGACGGTGACTTGCTTGCGGATGGGAAGCCGCCCGATGAAGTGGGCGTAGGCATACCCACCGAGCAGGAGCAACTGGAAGAACAGCATGCAGGCGCTCCAAACCCCAGGACCACCGCCGAACCAAGGGAGGATATACTTACCAATCAACGGCTGGACCTGAAACAGGAGGAACGCCCCAGTAAATATCGTGAACGCGTAGGCCAGCATGGGATTAGTTTCGCGAGACGCTAGCCAGTGCCGCCAGGCGGCGTCAATGGAATTAGAGACGCCCCTCATATAATGATAGTTACGACTATTTATTTGATGCTGCCGGAACGGTATAGAACGGGGCGAAGAGTTCGACAATGGCTTCGCGATCTTTCTTCGGAAGAGTGGGCGTCGAATGGTTGCTTACCAAGGCGAGGACAGTCTTGGTTTCCGGGTGGAGCAAGAGGACGGATTTGCCGCCGACGGAGCCACCGGTGTGCATCATGATGCGGTGGCCTTCCGCATCCTGACCAACGAACCAGCCAACTCCATAGCCTGTCGTCTTACCATCAGGAGTTTTCTGGGAGGTGAAGAGCAGCTTGAGCGAGTTGGCTTTCAGGAAGCCCGGTTTAAGCAGCGCATTACCGAAGCGGGTGAGGTCCTCAGGGGTGGAGAGATAGCCGCCACCGGCCCACTTGTAGCTTTGGTCCACCTCAGGCGCGAGGGTGTATTTGCCAAGCAGATCGTTGGCGTAAAACTTGGTGCAATCAGGATCGATGACGCCTTTTTGATCGGCGCGGGTGTGCGTCATCCTAAGCGGCTTAATCACGTTCTTCTCCATGTAGGGGAGGAAGTCATCTTGGGAGGCGGATTCCATGACGGCGCTGATGAGCGTCCAGCCGTAGGAGGAGTAGCTGTATTTCGTGCCGGGTGGTGCGACGAGGGGATCATTCTGAAAGATGGCGAGCCCGGAGAGGACGTTGGGGAAGGGCTGGTTGCGAAAGGACTCGCGACCAAGGTAATGACGGATGCCGCCGAGATGTCCGGCGAGTTGGCGAGTGGTGATGGGCGCGCCTTTGTCTGGGAAGCTGGGAACGTACTTCTGCACAGGGGCATCGAGATCGATCTGCCCACGTTCCACAAGCAAGGCGAGCCCGACGGAGGTGAGGGATTTGGAAATACTGCCGATGCGGAACTTGGTGGTGTTGGTGACCGGCTTTTTCGCCGCAAGGTCCATGTAACCAAAGCCTTCGGACCAGACGAGCTTGCCGTCGATAGACACAGCCACGGAGACACCGGGAGCTTTGGGAGCGAGTTCCTTTAGGATGATCGCGCGGGCTTGGGCGATGGCGTTGGTGAGGGAGGCTTCCGCAGCGGATAGCTGACCGCATACGGTCGATACCAGCAGGACGAGCCAAACGGCAATGGCAAGTGGTAAAAGCCGCTGAGTTTTCGGGGACATCACCTTGTTTGTAGGCGAAACTGGCTACACAGGCAATGGTAAGAACCAAGCCTGTGGGCTCACCCGGCAAACGTTCGTCACAAGAGGTGGTGACGACGGGCTTTCCAATAGGCGGCGAGGTGGTAGATGATACCGCAACTGGAGTTGTGCAGGTAATCCGTCTGCAGGATCGCGTCGCGCAATCCCTGCTTGTGCGCCTCGGTGATGGAGGGGTGATCCACCATCAGCGGGATGAGGGCGGATTCCCCGGCTTCACGGGTGAGATGCCAGATCTCGCGATATGGACCCCACTGTGGGTTCGGATAACCTTTCTGATCTTTCCAGACCTTCACATGCCGCCAATCGGGACCGAGCATGCGCATCTCCTCAGGGCTCTTTTTCGCGATGTTCTTCATGGTGGACATCAGCCGCTTTTCACCGAGGGAGCTGACGTGTTTCATGGTTTTGAGGATGGCCTCTTTCAATTCTTTATCCGGCTCCAGTTCATAGAGAAGTTCCAAAGAGCTTTGCATCTGTAGAAGCGCGTAAGCGGGCTTGGTCTCGACGGGGTTCGCGGATTGCGCCACGGCATCGGCCACGTATTAACGCCACTGCTTCCGATAACGTTCATCACGGGTCACATCCCATGCCGCAGCGTAGATCATGGGGAGGCGCGCGGCTTCATGGGCCTGCACATTCCACATGCGGCAGATGCCCAGCGGACACCTTTTGCCATCAGCCCGGCAGAAGTCGTAGTCGTTCTCGGGAATGACGAACTCGATCATGCGATCGGCGACGGCGGAGAGGATGGTGCGGATCTCGGCTTTGGCCGAGTTGGAGGCAAGGGGGCTGTGATAGTATTTCCACAAGCCGTGGACGAAGTGGGTGTATTGATCGCGCGAGGAATTGATGTACGTGCTTTTCTGATCTTCCGGGCAGACGTTGCGGGCGACGAAGCCACGAACGCCATGCACGGTAACGCTGAGACGCATGCCGCTGAAGACCTCGGCGGCGCGTTCGCGCAGGTCTTTCTCCTTAGTGACAGCATAGCGATCGCTGAGGAGGCTGAGCATGGCCCCACCGAGGATCATGCCATCTTCCATACCCGTGCTGTAACCGCAGGGATTGGGATATTGCCGCTTCACTTCCTCCGCCGTGGGCAGATGGGCGAGTTCCTTGCCCGGCTCATAGCTGCTCAGGTAATCCATGAAGGTGTGGACATCATTTTGGAAGAAACGACCCCAGGTGATCTGCCATGCTTGGTCCATCTGTTTCTCCAATGCCGGTGTGGAAGACGACGCGGCAGGAACGGCACCGGTAACGGCGAGAAGTAGCGCGGTGAGGAAGGTGAATGTGGTTTTCAAATCAGTTGATCCAATACGGGCTGCAATTGATGACTAAGGGATAGTGTGCATCAGGCCAACCGCCAAGGGGAAAGGCACAGATAACAGCCCAAAATTAGTTCACTGAAATCAACTGAAGCACAGTAGCAGACGGAATTACGGTCAACAACATCCACTACCTCACTGTCACCGTTTTAGCTTCAATATCTGAAACCCATCGGGATCCGTCTCCAGCTTGGAAATATCACTGGCTGAGAGTCGGCGAAGCACTTTCTGTCCCCTCACCACCGCAATCACCCGGCGCTTTTCTACGGGAGTGGACCAGCACACTTTTAGGACGTTGAACAAGTAGGGCGTGCAGTAGCGCGAACCGATGGGCACCTCAAAAGTAATACGCCCGTCAGGTGGAACGGGAATGTCGGGTTGCTCCTCGCGGGCAGTGATCCGGATCGCGTAGTCACCAGGCACCGTGGTATCGAGATGAATCTTCTGAGGTGGAACCGTGTGCATCGGACCACAACGTATCGCGCACACTGACCCAACCAAGGCGACACACAGGACCGAGAGTATGGCTTGGGCGCGTGGCATGATAACTCAGGCATACAACCCACTTAAGACATCAACGCTTTGGCTTGGAAGAAGGGTTTTCAAAATATCACACTCCACGTCTCGGGAAAACATCCCGGCGCAGGCAGTTCAGAACCTTCACTGGTGGTGCTCAAAGGGTTGAAATCAGCGGCAGTAAAGCTGTGTGCCATGAGCCGCTCCATGACTGATTGCTGGATCGAAAACCAAGAGATGCAGGTATATTCGGGCGCATCAAAAGGGTCGTAGAAAAAGTAGCTGGCCGGCGCAGAGTTTGATTTGACCCTCAACTCATCCAGCAGCGCAGACCAACCCAAGGGAGGCTCATTAAAGCTCAACGAAGTGACGTTTCCTTGTCCATCAAAGGTCAGCAAAAAAGTTTGTTTGGAATTCGGGGAAGAAAATCGACAGGCAAAGTCGGTGGCGAACTGCAACACCAGCAACTCGAAGGGAAATCTGTGCGTGGCTCGCGGCATGGGCTGATCGGTTATGGTTGGTTTTACAATTCGGCGGCAAAATCATGCTCAATACAGCTTACTGCTATCGTAATCAGGATTATGATGTTGCTCTTCACCGGTGCGGGGTTGTTCAGTCAGCCAGAAGACCAAGGCCAGCACGATAAACACGGGCTGCGGAAGAAGCAGTATGCCGCAAAGCCATTCCAGCTCGCCAAAAGACTCCGGCCAGCCGTCCAAAAAAGGAAATGAGGCGCAAACGGAGACGCCGAGCCAAATCAATGACAGGAAACCGAAGAAGCGCGCGCGGGGCCTGCCGGTGGTTTGCCGGGTGACCCAACCGCCACCTGCGACGATCTGTGAGTCTGTATTCATGCGATAGACAATGCGGCTTAAATGATAATGCTAAGCAACAAGGCCAACCGGACGCTTAGGTTGCAACCGCGACGCTCAAGCCTGGTTCTCAGCAGCGCATGGTCAGTGGTCGCCCTCATTTGGGTAGTTGCTGGTAAAGCACAAAGACAGATACGCGTCCAGTCCGCAGGTACTCCTCATACTCTTTGGGCGACCACATCAAATAGCGGCCATTACGCGGAGTAAGAATCTGGTGGAACTTGGTACCATCCCGGAATTGAAGTTCAATAAGGCAGCCGTTCAGTGTGAAGGTACCAGTTCGTGGGTTATCCTTCAGTCGAGGATCGTCCAAAACATCTGTAAAAATTTCGTAGGAGAAGGTGCCGTCGCCCAAAGTAATCGAATGGCCAGCGTAATATCTGCCGGCAAGAAGATGTTTTGGGGACAACGAGTAAAACCCTTCGATGTTTTGAGCCCTTGCAGGGCGCGTGACGCAGCCAGCGAGCGGAGTCAGCAAACAGAGCAGGCTTAGAAGCGCAGCTTTCAAGATTTGTTAGCAAAGCGGCACCAGACGGATAATAGACCAAATGACAACTTGATCCTGTCTGGCTGCACTTTTGGCTGTGTGGTTAGGGTTCACTCTTAAAGGAAAATTACGCTCATCAGGGGGATTATGGCAAGAGGTAGATGGTGGCGTTTTTTGACTGAGAGGCGGCGGGAGCAGATGGCCGATAGCCGAGGTGGTGGTTCGCGAAAGAGCGGTGATGTGATATACAATCGGGGAATGAGATATTGGAACAGGGGGCGGGCAGAGGGAAAAGAGTGAGGGGGATTTGATCGAGGTGAAAAGTTCATCTGAACAGTTCTCAGGGGACAAACAGGACCGATAAAATGCGAGTTACGTGAGTGATCTTTTTTGGATGTTGCTCAGGGCAAACCGGTTGGGTTTGGTGAATAAGTTTTAAGGAAATCCGATGGCGGAATTGCGGTTTTGTGGCATCATTATCAGTGCTGGCAACTGGTTGCCGGTAAAGGAGAAGCAGGAGAATGCAGAATGGTGAAGTTAGAATGAAGAAACATGGACTCCCTGAAACCCCTCACATGGAAAATTATGATGGAGGAGTTGTGTCTGTGAAGGGAGGGCGAGGACTTATGGATATGGGACTGTTAGGGATTATGAGGAGAAAAGGGAGCCTGGTCGGGGAAAAGTTTGGGACGAGGTGTGAAGTCCAAAGCACGAAAGATGCGAGGCGTCGAGCCGCCTTGGGGACAAAGCTGCGTCAAGCCGCAGCACTCCAAGGAAGCAGTCGCCAAATTGGCTTTCGTCGGGGACGGAAGCGGGGTAATGGTGAGGGCGTTGCTATCATGAATCCTTTACCGCATCCGTCACTGGTTTGGAATCGTCGGGAAATGTTGCAGGCCACCGGGTTGGGCCTCTTGGGGCTGGCCATGGGTGAATTGCCGGGCAGTTCATCGGCGCACGCAGCAGAGGCGGCCAAAGCAGCCGACGGAATGGCTCCGCTGAACCGTTTCCCACGGATGGTGCAGGAGTATTATGTGAACCGGGTGCGGCGCCTGGAGCAGACGGTAAGGGCGCGCCGACAGGAGATGGCCAGCGCGGAGGACGCGCAAAAGTATGTCGCGGGGGTTAGGGAAAAGATCCAACAGTGTTTCGGTCCGTGGCCGGAAAAGACCCCGCTGAAGGCGCGCACGACGAAGACGATCGAGCGGGATACTTACACGATCGAGAACGTGATCTTCGAGAGCCGACCGGGATTTCTGGTGACGGGGAATCTGTATATCCCCAAAGGGCGACAAGGTCAGATGCCGGGCATCGTGGGCACTTGCGGTCACTCGACGAACGGCAAGGCGGCGGAGGCGTATCAGAGCTTCGCGCAAGGATTGGCGCGGCAGGGTTATGTGGTGTTCATCTATGATCCCATCGGCCAGGGTGAGCGTTTCCAATACACCACGGACAAGCTGAAGTCGTCCGTGGGTGCGGGGGTGAAAGAGCATCTACTGGGTGGGAATCAGCAGTTCCTGGTGGGTGAGTTTTTCGGGAGCTGGCGGGCATGGGATGGCATCCGGGCGCTGGATTACTTGCTGACGCGCAAAGAGGTAAACCCTCAGATCGTGGGGGTGACGGGTAACTCCGGCGGCGGCACGATGACGACCTGGCTGTGCGGCGTGGAGGCGCGCTGGACGATGGCGGCCCCGTCGTGTTTCGTGACAAGTTTCCGCCGTAACTTGGAGAATGAATTGCCAGCCGATACGGAACAATGCCCGCCGCGTGCTTTGGCTCTGGGATTGGATCACGAAGATTTCATCGCCGCGATGGCGCCGCGTCCAGTGATCATCTTGGCGAAGGAAAAGGATTTCTTCGACGTGCGCGGGACGGAGGAGGCTTACAGGCGCTTGCAGAAGTTGTATGATCTGCTGGGGTATCCGAACAATATCGCGATGTTCGCGGGGCCGACGTATCATGGCTACTCACAAGAGAACCGGGAGGAGATGTACAAGTTCTTCAATGCGATGACGCAGGTATCGGACGCAGAGAAGGAACCAGCGCTGACGATCGAGAAGGATGAGACGCTGTGGTGCACGCCGAATGGCCAGGTGGCGGAATTGAAATCGCGCACGATGATGTCCTTCACGAAGGAGATGTCGGAGAAGCTACGGAAGGACCGGGCGCCCTTGAACGGGAATGCGTTACGGCAGGCGCTGACGAATGTCTTGAAGATACGGCGGCAGAGTTCGTATCCGGATTATCGCATCTTGCGTCCGCAAAACGGGCGGCAGTATCCGACGAAGCACGCAATCACCTACGCGGTGGAGACGGAGCCGGGCATCCAGGCACTGGTGACACGGCTCTCTGATGAGCCGCTGTATTCGCGTCCGCCCAAGGACAAGAAGCGCGCGGTGCTGTACGTGTCGCATCATTCGGCGGACGCAGAGTTGCGCGATGAAGGATTAATCAAAGAGATCATGGAAGCGGAAAAGGATGCGGCGGTGTATGCCTGCGACGTGCGCGGTATCGGGGAATCTCAACCAGATACGTGCGATGCGAACTCTTTCCTGAATCCCTACGGCAGTGATTACTTCTACGCGATCCATGCAATCATGCTGGATGATTCCTACATGGCCCAGAAGACGTGGGATCTGCTACGGGTAATCGACTGGTTGCGAGGCACAGGGCATGAGGGCATCCATCTGGTGGCAAAGGGTTGGGGTACGATTCCGGCGACCTTCGCGGCAGTGATGGCGGATGAGGTGAACCAGGTGACCTTCAAGCATGCGCTGACGTCCTTCGCGGATGTCGCCGAGACGGAGGATTACAAGTGGCCGCTTTCCTGCATGGTGCCGGGTGTATTGAAAACTTTCGATCTGCCGGATTGTTACCGGATGCTCTCCGGGAAGAAGCTGAAGATAATCGAGCCGTGGAATGGAAAAGGCGAGGTAGTGGCAGGTTAACCCATTCCGGCAGAGATAAATAAGGAGGAAAACGGTCTGCCAGATTAAAGCGCCCGCGCGTATGCAGGTGCAGGAAGCAGGTTGCGCAGAGGCATCCAATCCGCTTCAATCGCCGACCGGTTTGAAAACTGTGACATGACCGAAACGACCGACAACTATGAGCTGGTGACGCTCGCCAATGGCGTGCGGAGTGTTTACTCGCGCGCCCATGACGAAACGTTCCATCCGGTCATCGGCCCGGTGGCGGAGGCAGAGGCGCTCTACGTGAAGCAACTGCGCCTGCCGGAACGCTTCGCGGCATGCACGGAAGAATTCGTGGTGTGGGATGTGGGGCTGGGCTCAGCGGCGAATGTGCTGACGGTCCTGCGGTCACTGGCTGAATTGAAAGGAAAGCTCCGGATCGTGAGCTTTGACCACACGCTAGAGCCGCTGGCTTTTGCACGGCAGCACGCAGCAGAGCTGGCGTACCCGCTCGGTTTTGAATCGCAGTTGGAGGCGTTGCTGAAGGAGCACGCGGTTAATTTCAGTCTCGGTGAGGTGGAAGTAAACTGGACGGTGCAGGTGGCGGACTTCCCCACCCTGCTTGCGCAAGCCGATATTGATGCCGGTCTTCGCGCACAATTACCCGCGCCGCACGCCATCCTCTACGACGCCTTTTCTCCCGCCACGAACACCGCCATGTGGACGTTGCCGGTATTTGAAAAACTTTACACATTTCTCGATGCAGCACGGGCTTGCGCGCTACCGACGTATTCGCGCAGCACGCTGTTGCGCGTCACGTTATTGCTCGCTGGATTTTATGTAGGTGCGGGGCATGCCACCGGTGAGAAAGAAGAGACGACTATAGCGGCGAACAGCTTGGAACTCATCAATGAACCGCTCGGCGAACGCTGGCTGGGCCGGGTGCAACGTTCGCGCAGTGCCGAGCCCATCATGGATGGCACGTACCGCCAGACGCATCTGAGCGAGGCGAATTGGGAGCGTTTGAAGCAGCACCCGCAATTTTCCCAACCGACATGACCGTGCACGAACAGTTCAACGCCCTGCTGCAAGACCCCGAGCCGATGCTGGTGCTCGCACCCATGCAAGACGTGACGGACCGGCCGTTCTGGGACTTGATGCATCGTTACGGCGGGCCGGATGTCTATTTCACGGAATACTTCCGCGTGCAGCCGACCGGCAAACCCGAGAAATGGATCCTCGACGCGCTCATCAATAACAAGACGGGCAAGCCCGCCGTGGCGCAGATGATCGGGAATGACATCCCCTCACTGGTGCGGGTCGCGAAGCACTTGGAGAAGTATGATGTCGTGGCGATCGACCTGAACCTGGGCTGCCCTGCTCCGGTGGTGTATCGCAAGTGCGCGGGCGGCGGCTTGTTGCGCGAGCCTCAGCGTGTGGACAGCATCCTCGGCGCATTGCGCGATGCGGTATCGGTGAAGTTCACGGTGAAGACGCGCATCGGATTCGACAGCCCGGCGGTGTTCGATGAGTTGCTGCCGATCTTTGCGAAGCATTCCATCGACATGCTCACGGTGCATGGACGCACGGTGAAGGAAATGTATCGCTCGGAGGTGCATTACGAATACATCGCGCAAGCGGTCGCAGCGATGAGCTGTCCGGTCATCGCCAACGGCAATGTCTACTCGCCTGCGAAGGCCGAAGATGTTTTGAAGCAAACGGGCGCCAAGGGCTTGATGATCGGACGCGGCGCCATCCGGAATCCGTGGCTCTTCGAGCAGTTCCGCCAGCACCGGTGCGGTGAGCCGATCTTTATTCCCACTGGACGTGACGTGTTGGATTACGTGCGTGGTCTCTGGGCGATGACCCCGGAAGAGAACATCCGCGAGAACGCGCAGGTGCAAAAGATGAAGAAGTATATGAACTTCCTCGGCATCGGACTGGAGCCGAGCGGCAAGTTCCTGCATGACGTCCGTCGCGCAACGACGAAGGACGAATTCTTCCGCATCTGCGCGACCTACATGGATCACGACGAACCGATGCCACTAGAGCCCTTCAAGCTAGAACTCGCGCCCACTGATGTGGTGGGTGGCGAACATCTGTAGCCCAGGTTGGTAAGCTGCTGTGTCGCTGACTGATAGTCGGCAAATTAACGCTAATTTTTACAATTCGCAGATTAACAATCTGCGACACAGCAGACTGCCAGTCTGCGCTACCAAAAAAGAAAAAGGGAGCGTCTCTATGCGAAACGCCCCCTTGATGATTTGCGGAAAGCTTACTTCAGCGTCTTGATGCGGACGTCCTTGAACTGGACGGTCATCGGCGGACCGACATGGATCTGCAAAGCGAGGATGCCTTCCTTGGCGCCCTTCACAGCGTCTTCGTCCGTCACATCGATGGTCTGTTTGCCGTTGATGAAATGCTGGAGGTGATTGCCCTTGGCGATGATCACGTAATCATTCCAATCCTCATTCTTGATGGCGGCCTGGATATCATCGGATTTGCCGACTTCACCAGTCACTTTGACATCTGCTTTCTTGGCCTTCTTGCCCTTCTGCTCCACTTCCACCTCGGGATTGATGGTGGTCTTCTGGCCACGCAGCGCGAGGATGCCACGCCCCTTTTCCTCATAGAGGATGCCGCTGTAAGTTTTGCCCGCCTCGAAATCCGCCTGATACCCGCCCACAATCGGGCCGAAGTCACCCTGCGAAAGTACCTTGCTGCGGTATTGGATGCCGGAGTTGCCCTGCACAATCTTGTAGGACAGGCGCAATTCGAAATCGGCCACCGTGATATTGGTATTGATGAGGAAGGTGTTGTGCTTGAGGACTGATTTCTTGGGATCGGCCGGGTCAGCCGGGGTCTTACCGGTGATAGTCCCGTCCTGCACAGACCAGAGGTCCATATTACCGGTCCAGCCGGTCAGGTCCTTGCCGTTAAAGATTTTTTTGAAGCCTTTTTCCGCATCCGCTGCGGAAATCGAAAGCGCGATCGCCGAAACGGCGACGAGAGTGAGCAGTGATTTCATATATGTATGGTTCGCCTGCTCTTATAGACGGAATCCGGCGGCTGGCAATTCAGGAATAGCGAGGCCGCACCACCTATCCTAACGACTGCGACCTTCAAAAGGGGGCCGAGACCGCTGTTGCTCCAGTGCCTGTTGAGCTTCACGACGGACCCGTGAATCCGGGTCATTCTCTACGACATAACGCAGCCACTGCTGGACCGCTGGATCGGAGGTATAGCCGCTCAAGGCATCGGCCGCCCGTTCACGCACACGAGCATCGGCATCTTGGAGGCCGTAGACCAAAGGAACCTTCAGCGTAGGATCGGACATGCCATCGAAGGCTCCGAATATCTGCGCCTTCAATTTCGGATCCTGGGTGCCTTGGGCCATGGTGGCAAAGGAAGAGACGATCTGCTGGATATCCGTATCCGAGCGACGGAGCGTGTTCATGGCGAGCAACCGTTCCTCCATGGAGGCAGCGGGGTTCATCGCCCGGCTTTGCAACGCCAGCGCCCTTTCGGTAGTGACTGGTCCCCGGCTGAGACTGTTTAATATCTCCTGCCTTACCCGTGGGTCAGTCTCCACGGCGAGTTGCGCCCACAGCATCTGCTCCACCACCGGATCCGAAACAAAAACCCGCAAGTTTTCGATGGCCTGTTCCCGCATCGTGTTGTTGGGGTCGTTGACCGCGAGGTCCATCATTGGCTGTTTCATTATCCCGTTGGTCAAGTTCTCCATTGAGCGCAGGATCTCCCGGCGGGTATTCGCTTTCGAACTGCCGTGCAACCAGGCCAATACACTCGCGACACCCTCCTCGTTGAGCAAGTGATCCTTGCGCAGCAGACGAAAGGCACTGAGCCGTTCACTGTCCGGCAGGCTGCCATCCTTGAGCTTGGCCAACATCTCCTCCGCCTTGCGGGCATCGAGCGGTAATTGGCCGCGTTCCATGAGGTATTCGGTGGCTTGCTTCAACTTGACCACTTCAGCTTCCACATCCGTCAGCCGTCCATCCGAGGCAGGGTTGCCCAAGCCGACTTGATTCACGGCTGCACTGCTGTTGCGCCGGGCCGACTTACTCGCAGCAAGGGCAGACTCACTCTGGGATTGGGCGGTCGCAACCTTCTCTTCAAGCTGTTTAATTCGCGCTTCCAGATCACCCACCGTCTTGAAATGGGAGGACACGGCGAAAACGGCGATGGTCGCCAACAGAACAACAGCGCTGAAAATGATTTTTCGCATGAGTCAGGAAAAGGTTCGCGCAGGGCCGAATACGGCTGATGGCCAAGCGCAGTGGAACCAATATTTATGCTACCCTGAAATGCGAATCCGTCAACCCAGACAGGGGAGATTACTGCACCTTCCGTCCGAGCTTGCGTACGGCGATCCAGACACCAAGACCGGCGATCAGAAAGAGAACCGGCAAGGTCGCCAAAGTATTTTGGAACGCCACATCATCCTGTCCGGGAGCACGCTGGCCATGGAACTGGTAGATACCGGCATAGACCAGCAACATCACGCCATAGCCCAGATTAAAAGTAAGTCCGCGAAAGCTCAGGACCGTGGCGCGATGCCGGGAATCCACCAACTGATTGAGGTAATGCGACATGAAGAAATTCATGAAACCCATGCCCACCCGCATGAGGAGCGGGAACATGAGACCGAAGTAAGGCCACGCCAGACCAAGGCCGAGCAAGCCCAAGGCATTCAAGATGGCGACGACAGTGAAATTGAAACCCTGCGCCTTATTCTCCGCCAGCTTGCGCGAGAGGATGGGCAGCACAAACCCCATCGCGGCGAAGACGGACCCGATAACGCCGAAGGAAAATTCCGGCAGCTTGATCAGGCGATAGTATTCCGAACCCACGGTAAGGAACACGCGGGTGAAACTGTCATGCAAAAGGCCGACGAGGAGCAACGCCAGCACGGCAGGTGAACGCAAGATCCAGCCGCCCGCCTGTCGCATAAGGTCTAGGGTGCCGCTGGTCTCGGCCGTTTCCTGATGCGTGACGAGCTTCGCTTCGCGCAGGTTCAGACAGGCGACGAATACGACCAACGAGGACCCCAACGTGAGCATGACTGGCAGCCGCATGGTGAGGGATTTGGATATCTCCCCTTCCATGCCCATCATGCCAGTGATGGTCTGCATGAGGATGGAATCAAACACCGCCGCACCGACCAGCATCGCCACGGTGAAGGCCACGGCCTGCCAACGCATCATGACTTCCAGAATAC
>JAURFH010000110.1:0-693 GCA_030834415.1 Verrucomicrobiota bacterium
CAGTTGGGTTAAGGACGACCAGCCTATGCCGAAGCGGGGCAAGTCAGACTCTTGACCAAGGCGAAACTGTCCTCGCCATGCCGCCTAGAATCGCATAGGACAAGCCGCAACGCTCTGGACCGATAGACAGGGAGCCTAGGCCGGGCCAGCACCGCACAAGGGGCAAGATTCTTTCGAGGGTATCAATTCACCGCACTGGCATTTGACTAGGCCGGACCGAAGCGCGGCTTGTTCTTGGTATGCCTTAGCTCTAGCGATTTTGTTTCCCGCCTCTTGCTCTTTTGCGTCTGGAGCAGTCTTTTTGTTGTCGCTTAGTGCCATGATGAGCAGTCCAAAAGGACCAAGCAGAAAGCCCAGCACCCACCCCGCCAGAGGATAGCCGCGCAGATGCCCGACGATGCCGGAGCCTAAGAAGAAAACACCCCATGTGGGTATGATGATGAGCATGGCGTATGAATAAACCAAGCAGAGCAGGTAAGGAAAGGCTTGAGCATCATTGAGCCTTCTTGAGCAAACCTGCCTTAAAAGGCCGTTTGCATATAGTCTGCATATGATTTTGGCGGTATGAAAAATCGTGTTTTTACTGCAACTTCTTGAGGGAAAACGCCTTAGAAAGAAGTGGCGGAGAGAGGGGGATTCGAACCCCCGGTACGGCTTTTGACCGTACAACGGTTTAGCAAACCGCCGCTTTCG
>JAURFH010000110.1:700-14261 GCA_030834415.1 Verrucomicrobiota bacterium
AAGAAGTGGCGGAGAGAGGGGGATTCGAACCCCCGGTACGGCTTTTGACCGTACAACGGTTTAGCAAACCGCCGCTTTCGACCACTCAGCCATCTCTCCGCGAAAGCTTCACCGGTCTTTCCGCGAAGGCGGGGTTAAACCGGAGGAGGGTTTTATAGGCATCAACCCTCATGTGGTCAAGCAGGCTGCGGAAAATATTTCAGGTTATTTGGCCCCCGAAACCGTTGGCTCCAGGCCGTGAGTCCTTGTTCTTGAGGTTCATCCGTAAAACGGCTGCTGCCTATGGTATGCATACTATTAGTTTCCGATATGGCTATGCACCAAAAAATGTCCCTCATGCGGCTGCTACAATACCTCGGGCGCGCCGTGTTCTGTGCCGGGGCATCCCCATTTGGGCAGAACCTTGCTGATCGGTGTGTTGGATCTCCTACGACGGGCTATTTTTGTGCGTGGCACGCGGATTTGCCACGACTGTGGTGGGAGCTACCAATTTCGGTCCAAAGGAGTGTTCGTTGCGATTGTGCGTTTGTTGCTCCTGAGCGGATTGATCGCCTGGACGGTTGGCAATCCTTAAAGGATATCGGCAGGCTTAGTGATATCCCAGCAGCCGCCCGCCTTGATAGACGACGAAGGAGGCGCCCCACGCCAGCACGCCCATGTAAACGAGTTGGAAAATCGCCCACTTCCAGCCGCCCGTTTCGCGATAGACCACGGCAACGGTGCTGATGCATTGCAGCGCGTAAACGTAGAAGACCATCAGGGTAAGGCCGAGCAGGGTTGTGTAGAGCACGGTTCCATCATCACGGGTTTGTGCTTTCAAGATATCGGCCAGCTTTTGTGTGCCTTCTTCCGAGTCGTCCGTCTCCACGTTATAAACGGTGGACATGGTGCTGACGAAAACTTCACGCGCGGCAAAGGAGGCCACAAGGCCGATACCGATTTTCCAATCCATCCCCAGCGGTTTGATGGCGGGTTCGATGAAGTGCCCCAAGCGGCCAGCAAAACTGTAGCGCAGGTTCTCACCTTTTTCGGTTTCATCGATCTCGGCCACCTTGGCTTCACGGGCCAAGGTGATTTCGGCTTCATCCAGAATACCCGGGAAATTCATCGTGGCGACGGCGCTGCGCTCGGCCTCAAACTGCGCGGCGCGCTCAGCATTGCGCGGGTAGGTGGAGAGAAACCACAGCAGGATGGAGATGCCCAAGATCACGGTGCCGGCGCGGGCGAGGAACATTTTGGAGCGGTCCCAGACATGCCGCACGGTCACGCTGAAGACGGGCCGCTTGTAGGGTGGCAACTCCATGATGAGCAGGGGTGGCTCTCCTTTGAGCAAGGTCCGCTTCAACAGCCATGCCATCGCAAAAGCGGAGACAGTTCCCAAAAGGTACATGCCCAGCATGGTGAATCCTTGCAGCTTGAAGATGCCGAAGATTTTTTTATCGGGGATGCACGCGGCGATGAGCAATGTGTAAACCGGCAAGCGCGCCGAACAGCTCATCAACGGTGCGATGAGGATGGTGGCCAGTCGGTCTTTGGGATTCTCGATGGTACGCGTGGCCATGATGCCGGGAATGGCGCATGCGTACGAGCTGAGCATGGGGATGAAGCTCTTGCCATGCAAGCCGACCTTGCTCATCAAGCGGTCCATCAAGAACGCGGCACGCGCCATATAGCCGCTATCTTCCAGCAGGCCGATGAAAAGAAAGAGCATGCAGATCTGTGGCAAGAAAACCACTACAGCACCTACGCCGGCGATGATGCCGTCGCACATCAGGCTCTGCAAATCACCGGGTGCCATCGTCGCTTTTACCTGATCGCTTACCCAGGTGACACCGCCATCCAGCAGATCCATCGGGATGCTGGCGAAAGTGAAGATGCTCTGAAAGATGAGCCCCATGATGCCGATAAAAATCAGCAGGCCCCAAAACTTATGCGTGATGATGCGGTCGGCCTTGTCACTGAAAGTCTCCTTGTAGAGCATCGTCTCCGTGGTGACTTCGGTGTGGATGCTGCCTACGGTGGCATAGCGTGCTTCGATCGGTCCACCGCGCCAGTCCACGTTTTCGGCATCCAATCTTTTGCGTGCGGCGGTGATGCGTTCGCTGATCTCCTTCGGCAGATGAAGGCTCTCTGTAGCGACCTTTTCATCCGTTAGCAGCAGCAGCGCCTCAGCGGTAGCGGCGGTGTGACGGTCCTTGATGCGGTCTTCGATCTCGACGGCGAGTTCAGCCAGCTCATGCTCCAGCGGCTTGGGCAGGATGCTGAAGCGGACCGGGCGAGGACGCACGCAGCCAGCCTTAACAATCTGCACGATGGCCTCCCGCAAGGCATCGAGGCCTTCACCGGCACTGGCCACCATGGGGATGACCGGGATGCCTAACCGCTGGGCTAATTTTTCCGCATCGACTTCGTGACCATTCTCCTTGGCCACATCCACCATATTCAGGGCGACGATGGCCGGGTAACCGAGCTCGATGACTTGGGTGGCGTAATAGAGGTTGCGCTCAAGATTGGAGGCATCCACCACCACTACCACAAGTGCTGGGGCGGGGACATCTGGTAAACGGTGAAAGAGGACATCACGGGAAACCTGCTCATCCAATGATTTCGGGCTCAGGCTGTAGGTTCCCGGCAGATCGAGAATGGTGACATCCATTCCATCCGGGATATGTCGTAGCTTGCCTTCTTTGCGTTCTACGGTGACGCCGGCGTAATTACCGACCTTGGCGCGCAGGCCGGTGAGTGCATTGAAGAGTGTGGTCTTGCCGCAATTAGGATTGCCGGTGAGGGCGAGATAGACTGGGGCGGCAGCTTGCTTGTTGACGTTGACTGACATGGCGATCGTTACGTCCGGACGTCAGGCAAGACGGACCAGAATCAATTCAGCTTCGTGTTTTCTAAGAGTAAGATGGTAACCGCGAACTTTGATCTCGATCGGGTCTCCCATGGGAGCATATCTGACTACTTCCACTTGAGTTCCCGTTAGCAAGCCCATCTCCATCAAGCGGCCCCGGCTTTCCGGTGCTACTTGGATAGTGGTGATGACACCTTTGGCCCCGACGGTGAGGGATGAGAGAGGCTGAGATACGGCTGACATGTCAGGCGGTAACCGGTTCCACCAAGATACCCTCAGCCAGCTTGGTGCTGATACCCAATCGGGCATTGCAGACCTGGCAGATGAGATTGGATTGGTGGCTGAGCAAGGTGACTTTTTGCTCCTCGCAGAAACCCATTTCCCGGAGGCGGCTCATGACTTCTTGGGAGGCGCAAAGTTGCTTGATGCGCACACAGGACCCGGCCTTGACCTTGTTCAAAGGACAAAGCTTGGGGCTGGCGCAATTGCCTTCCACCGAAATCGTCATGGGCGACTTGTTACTCACAACAAGTCAATATTTCAGTAATTGAGACTTAGTTGCAAGATGGTTTGGTGCGAATTCCAGCGATTTTTTACAGATGAATTCCTTGCAGCATTTCTACCGAAAAGCCGTCGATTTATGCAATCCGTTCATGAGTCAGATGAAATTGAGCGAATTGATTCCTAGTCTGTATAAAAAGAGACACCTCGGCTCAATTACCGCAGTCAGATTGAACGCTGAGTTTTTTCGGAAACTAAAAAATAGTCATAAATTACTATGGTTTAGAAACTTGCGTAATTTGTTTTGAATAAATTTTCGTGTTGGCAAGGTGCTTGCTAAGGAATTGTGCTTCGATTGCAGTTCAAAATTGTAGTCAGTTTCTTTGCGGGGCTTCTTTTGCTGGCCTACACGCTGCCTTACCTACATCAGGCGGCTAGCAATTGGGAAAACCTGCTCGCGCAATGCATTCCGGCACTACTGCATCAAACCCGGGAAGATGATGGTGTGCGGGCTGATATCGCCCCGGATCTGATAGTCTTGTGGCATTATGTGTTGCTGATGGGTTTGGATGCCAACAGTAATGGGCGCTTGATTGTGCCGACCGCTTTGGAAGCTTCCTTGTTTTCAAGTCTTATTAACCCCTCTGAATCGTTATGGGCTCGCCCTCCGCCCAGTGAACTTTCCCCCACCGGTATGACCCTTGGTTGGATTTAGTAAGTACAGTTAAAAAGAAACACATAACCCAAAAAACAAAAAACCTAACGAAAGAAAAATAGAGCAAGCTTATGAAACGATTCTGGAAATACCTTTTGACCGCCGCCCTGCTGGCGACCCCGTTGGTCGCCACTTGGGCTCAAGATGCGGCCACGCCGGCAGCTCCTGCTGCTGAAGCGGTTGCTGCAGCTGCCGCCACTGTGGCTGATGCCGCTGCGGCTGCACCTGCTTACAAAGACTTGGAAGCTTTTGCTGGTTCACCTGGCTACGCCATCTTCACCACAAACAACCTGTGGATGATGTTGTCGACCGCCCTGGTGTTCATCATGCATCTGGGTTTTGCCACGGTGGAAACGGGTCTGACCCGCTCCAAGAACACAGTGAACATCCTGTTCAAGAACACGTTGATTCCCTGCATCGGTCTGCTGACCTATGCGATCATCGGCTTCAACTTGATGTATCCGGGTGGTGACTATGCCGGCAAATGGTTTGGCTTCTCAGGCTTCGGTGTCTCGGTCAGTGACGACATCGCCAACCTGACTGATACCTACAATGCCGGATACACATACTGGACCGACTTTCTGTTCCAAGGCATGTTCGCCGCTACCGCTGCGACCATCGTCTCTGGTGCAGTTGCCGAGCGCGTCAAGCTGGGCACCTTCATGGTGTTCTCCACGATCTTCGTGGCGATCTCCTACCCGATCACCGGTATGTGGAAGTGGGGCGGTGGCTGGTTGAACGCGCTGGAAACTCCGTTCTATGACTTCGCCGGTTCTACGCTGGTGCACTCGGTCGGTGGTTGGGGTGCGCTCGCCGGTGTGATGCTCCTCGGACCTCGTATCGGCAAATACAGCGCTGACGGCAAAGTCCGTCCGGTGCTCGGTCACAGCATGCCTCTCGCCACAATCGGTGTGTTCCTCCTCTGGCTCGGCTGGTTCGGTTTCAATGGCGGCTCGGTGCTTTCGGCCAACCCAGGCCTGACTTCCCTCGTGCTCGTCACGACCTGCTTGGCTGCTGCTGCGGGTGGGGTGACTTCAGCCCTGACCTCCTTTGTGCTCCTCAAGAAGCCTGATCTGTCCATGGCCCTGAACGGCATCTTGGCCGGCCTCGTGGGTATCACAGCTGGTGCCGATCAGATGTCGGCCATGAGCTCCGTCATCATCGGCGGTATCGCGGGCATCATCGTGGTGATCTCCGTGTTGTTCTTCGACAAGATCAAGATTGATGATCCGGTCGGTGCCATCTCCGTTCATTTGGTGTGCGGTATCTGGGGCACGCTCGCTGTCGGCCTGTTCGGCAATCTTGCTGGCATGGCTCAGGTTGTTTCCCAGCTGAAGGGTATCGTCTCCATCGGTTTGTTCACGTTCATCTTCGCCTTTGCCCTGTTCTTCATCCTGAAGATGGTCATGGGTCTGCGTGTGAGCGCGGAAGAGGAAATCGAAGGTTTGGATGTCAGCGAGCATGGTGCCCATGCTTACCCTGATTTCCAGGCAGCCGCTGAGAAATAGTCCGCTTAATGAAGGATAAAAAGCATGAAAAAAATCGAAGCAATCATCAAACCCTTCAAACTTGAAGAGGTCAAAGACGCCCTCGCTGACATCGGCATCGAAGGCATGACCGTTACCGAAGTCAAAGGTTTCGGACGCCAGAAAGGCCATACCGAAATCTATCGTGGTTCTGAATACACGGTGGATTTCCTGCCCAAAATCAAACTGGAAATCGTGGTGGCCGACAGCGTTGTGGAGAACGCCGTCGCGATCATCGTGAAGACGGCCAAGACCGGCAAGATCGGTGACGGCAAGGTCTTCGTTCTGCCAGTGGAAGAAGCCGTGCGTATACGCACGGACGAAAAGGGTGACAAGGCCGTCTAGGTCTTAAAGCTAGCACAGCCGCTTACACAAACGGGAGCCTGCACCGGCTCCCGTTTTTCTGTTTTTGAAAAATAGAAAGGCTGGCGCATAAGGATTTTCTAATCATGGTACAAGTTGATGCGGATGCTCTCATGGGGTGAAAAGCTTCAGGCTTAATCAGTTTATGTGCTGTATAAAAAAGTCAGTTTTTAAGGTTAAGATATAACTGATGAAAGCGTTCATATTGAGCAAAAAAAGACAATATCACCGTGGGTAGTTTTATGAAAAACGGCTAGTTCTTCTGAGTAATTAAGGAGTTTCTTAATTCTGGGACAGGCTGGCACGTACAGTGCTATGTAAATTATGGCTGCTTTTGTAATGCAGACTCATAGGGGATCTTAAGCCCGCTGTGAGTAATAGCG
Organism: Verrucomicrobiota bacterium; assembly: GCA_030834415.1. Taxonomy (GTDB): domain Bacteria; phylum Verrucomicrobiota; class Verrucomicrobiia; order Limisphaerales; family JAEYXS01; genus JAEYXS01. The sequence goes on from JAURFH010000110.1 coordinate 7,043, forward strand.
TGGCAGCCATAACAACTTAAGATTTTTTATGATAAGTAATGCACTGAGCGCTCCAAGAGGGTTCGAAGGAGTAATGTTGGGGGCAACCTTGCAGGACCTTATCCAAATGGAGTGCCTTACCTTGGCCACACGCTCGGTCAAGGTGTCAGCTCATGACAAAGAAGGTGTGATTTATTTTGCGGGCGGGCAAGTCGTGCACGCCCAAGTAGGCAGTGTCCAGGGAGAGGATGCGGTTTTCGAGATGTTGCAATGGAAGAATGGCAACTTCAGCATTCAAGATGGAATGCGTCCCGCTGAAGAAACTATTACACGCCATTGGCAGGGACTGCTCTTGGAGGCAGCGTCCCGAAGTGATGAATCGACCGTCAATAGCATTGTGGATGGCAATCAGGCTGGTGAAGTCATCCAGTTAGACAAGGCTCAATTTATGCAAAGAGATCCTGTACTTGAAGTGTTGGCGGACCCGGAAGTGATCGCCGGAGTCCAGTTCAGCGAGGATGGCAGTCTGCTGGAGGCCAAGTCAGACGACGCGGAGAACCTGCAAGCCGCTTTCGCTTTCAACATCGAGCTCTTGCGCCTGATCGGCTAAAGCTTGGGAGCAGAGAACCTTCGTGAAGTTGATCTTCATGGTCGTCAGAATAAAGGCATCTGCATTCTGAATGAGAAATCTGCTGCCTGTTTCGTGACTACGACCCGTGCTAATTTCGCTCAAATCACCAAAAAACTCGCATAAACCATCATGGAAAAAATCCTTGCCGCCCTTAAGGATATTCACGGTGTGGAAGGCAGTTTTGTGATGAACACGAACGGTGATCTGGTCTGCCGCCAGATGCCGGCCATTTTCGCCGATGAGATTTTCTCGGAAGTTGGTCGCCGACTTTTGAGCATCTACAGCACCTTTGATCTGCAAGTCAGCCAGTTCGATGACTTGTTGTTGAAATTTGATGGTTACTGGCTCTATATCCGTCGGGCCGCTCATGGTTTCCTGAGTATCTTGGCGACGGAGACGGTCAATTATCCGGCATTGAAGATGGCCAGCAATCTTGCCTTGTCACAGTTGACAGGTCAGATCGAACATGCCAAGCCGATCAAGTTGGGGCCGGTTGAAGTGGTGCAGCCTGCGGCAGCACCGGCTCCGGCAGTTGTTGCTCCGGAGCCCAAAGAGGCTCCGAAACCTGTGACTACCATTCACCGCCGCTTCTTCCGCGGTCAGCCAGTCGATTAACTGTACCTCACTGTCCTAGGTGAGTTTTTTATAAAATCCTGTCCAAAACGGAGCGCAGGTGAAGTGTGCCCACATCTAAAAGTAATTTGGCCAGATGGTAAGTGCCAGTGGCCATTGCCGACAAACGAGACACCCCAAAACTATGAAGAAACTGAAACTGGTTCTATGTACAATCGCGCTCGGGCTTGTCCCGTGGCTAAGTATGGCTGCCGATGCTCCGCCCGCGGATGCCGCTGCTGCCGTAACTGAAACGGTGGCGGCTGCGGCTGAAAAGGCCCCGGCTGACCCGATGGCGGCACTGACGGCCTCGGCCAGCAGTACCCGTGTGGCAGTCGATACGCTGTGGGTTTTGCTGGCGGGTGCGTTGGTGTTTTTCATGAACACCGGATTCGCTTGCGTTGAGTCCGGCATGTGCCAAAGCAAGAACACGGTGAACATTCTGGCGAAGAACTTCGTGGTGTTCGCCTGCGCCTCGCTGTCCTTCTATGTGATTGGATGGGGCATCATGTTCGGTGAGGGCACCGGTTTCATGGGCAGCAAGGGCATGTTCTTCTTGGGCGGAGCTGATAATAGCCCGATGACGGGAGATGCCTATGTGGGCGACTACGCTTCTATCAACTGGTCGGGTGTTCCGCTGCTGGCAAAGTTCTTCTTCCAGCTCGTGTTCGCTGGCACTGCGGCCACCATCGTCTCTGGTGCCGTGGCTGAGCGTATCAAGTTCGGTCCTTTCGTGATTTTCAGTTTCGTGCTGGTCGCGATCATGTATCCCATCACCGGTCACTGGATCTGGGGTGGTGGCTGGTTGGGGGCGCCGACGGCTGAAGGTGCGTTGGCTTTTTATGACTTCGCCGGTTCCACGGTGGTACACTCTGTGGGTGGCTGGGCCGCTCTGGCTGGTGTCATCGTGTTGGGTGCTCGCAAAGGCAAGTTCACTCCGGACGGCAAGGTGCATCCTTTCCCCGGTCACAGCCTCGCGCTCTCCACGTTGGGTGTGTTCATCCTCTGGCTCGGCTGGTTCGGTTTCAACCCTGGTTCCACCATGGGTATGGGTGACGGTTCCGCCGTGGCGCACGTGTTCGTGACAACCAACTCCGCCGCTGTCGCTGGTATCATCACCTCGATGCTTACTGCCTGGATCCTGTTGGGCAAACCTGACCTGACGATGATCTTGAACGGTTGCTTGGCTGGTTTGGTGGCTATCACCGCTCCTTGCGCGTTTGTGACGATCCCTGGTTCCATCCTCATCGGTGCTGTCGCTGGTGTGCTGGTGGTGCTCTCGGTGCTCTTCTTCGATAAGATCAAGATCGATGATCCGGTCGGTGCGCTCTCCGTTCACTTGGTGAACGGTATCTGGGGCACCTTGGCCTTGGGCCTGCTGGCTAACAACAAGGTCTCCAACGCTGTGGCTGCTTTCGATGTCACGGGCGGTATGGCCCAATTCATGGTCCAGCTGAAGGGCGTGGTCGCCGTGGGTGTCTTCACCTTCGCCATCTCCTTCGTGGTCTGGTTCATCCTTAAGGGTGCCATGGGTATCCGGGTGTCGGCTGAGGAAGAGCAAGAGGGTCTCGATATCGGTGAGCACGGCAATGAGGCTTACCCGAACTTCGTGATGAACAATCAGAAGTAATCTGAAAGGACAAAGTCATGAAGAAAATCGAAGCAATCATCAAACCCTTCAAGCTGGACGAAGTGAAGGAAGCGCTCTCTGCCATCGGCGTTCAGGGTATGACCGTCACCGAAGTCAAAGGCTTCGGTCGCCAAAAGGGGCACACGGAAATCTATCGTGGTTCTGAATACACGGTGGAGTTCCTGCCCAAGATCAAAGTCGAGATCGTTCTCGCTGACACTTTGATCGCCCAGGCAGTGGAAGCCATCGTGAAGGCCGCGAAGACCGGCAAGATCGGTGATGGCAAGGTGTTCGTCCTCCCCATCGATGACATCGTCCGCATCCGCACGGATGAGAAGGGCGAGGCCGCCGTCTAATCTTGGTTAAGTGAATGCACAGAAGGCCCGGACTTAGGTCCGGGCCTTTCTTTTTTCTTAGAACAGCAATAACAGACTTAGCTCGCTGTAGTGCTTCGTTTCGGTCCTGCCAGCTTATGCAGTTGGTTGTTGATTGCCTTCGCCAAGCTTTCGCTTAAAGAGGTTTATGACCATCTGATAGCAGGTAAGAGCGAGTGCCGGGTCATAACGATGACCTTCGTCGCGCAAGAAAGCATGTTGCGCGTTAAATTCATGCCAGGTGAAATGGATGCCCGCCTTGACCATGGATTGATAGATGAGCGCACGCCCTTCATCGGACACATGCGGGTCTTGCCGACCCCAGATCATCATCAGTTCTCCACGCACTTCTTTCATGCGGTCCAGTGTGTCATCCTTCATGCCGAGGCCCAGACGCCGTTTGTGGATATCAGTGGCGTAGAAACAAACAGCGGCCTTCACGTCCTGATTGAACGCGGCGCGGAATGAGAGATGGCCCCCGATGCAGATACCCATCACCCCAAGATCACCCGTGCAATCTGGGTTCGCTTTCAGGGTATCTAGTGCGCTCCGGGCATCAGAGTCATAATTCGCAAGCGGCTTGGTGGTTTTAAATTCGTTTCCGCGATCTGCCCCTGCCTGATCATAGGCGAGCACCTTTCCAGCGGGTTCAAATTCATGATAGATCTCAGGCACCGCCACCACGAACCCATGCCCGGCCAGCAGGGCTGCAGTGCGCCGAATGGGGCCAGTCACTTGGAAGATTTCCGAATAGAGCAAGATGCCGGGATAGCGGCCCGGAGCTGCTGGCCGGAATAGATGTGTCCGCATCGGGCCACTCGGCGTCGGCACATCTTCGAATACATTGTCGATGATTGTCATGATATCTATGTCTGGAAGTGGAGTGTCACCATGAGTGGTTGACTCAGATTTTGCCCACGGTAGCAACGTCATTTTGGCGGTCAATGTGCAACGGTTCTTACGTTGTGAACTGACGGCATTACTTGCTTGTGAATAGTGCCGATATGGCGAAGTATATTGGTCATGAAGCCCTTGGTATCACGCCTGTTCTTGGTGAGTGCTCTATTACTGGTGACTTGCATTGGCAGGGCTGGCGAATTGGCCGGTTCGGGGTGGATGGCATCAGCTCCACGCGATGAGATCAAACCGCTTTTCAGTTCATCTAAAACTGGCGGCCGCGAAGGTCAGGCTAGTATGACGATTGCCGCGGATAACCGTGATGGGCTTTCCGGTCATCTATCCAAAGTGGTTCCGGTTGAGGCGGGCAAATACTATCGCTTCAGTGCCTGGTATCAGGCAGAGAAGGTTGAAATTGAACGTCGCGGTGTGGTGGCTCGAGTGATCTGGCGTGATGCCTCCGGTAAGCCGGTGATCAGGACCGAGGGAGTGGTGACTAATTTCCTTAGAGGATTGTCTGCCCGGGCGGAACCTGAACATCCTTCCACTGGTAGAACGGATTCCAAAGGCTGGACTGAGCTGGCCGATACTTATCAGGCGCCTCCGAAAGCGACTACGGCGGAGCTGGAGTTGCATCTCCGTTGGGCGGTTCCAAATGCGCGTGTGACTTGGTCGCAAGTGAGTTTTCTGCCAGTCCCCAAACCTGAGCAGCGCTTAGTGCGGTTGGCCACGGTGCATCATCGCCCAAAAGGAGGGAAAACGCCGGCTGAGAATTGTCAGCAGTTTGCTCCGCTCATAGCGGATGCGGCAGCTCAAAAGGCGGATCTCCTCGTGTTGCCGGAGACTCTGACTTATTACGGCTTGGGCAAAACGTATGCGGATTGTGCCGAGGCGATTCCTGGGCCTTCTACCAAGTATTTCGGTTCCGTGGCGCGCCAGCACAATCTCTACATCGTCGCCGGGTTGATCGAGCGGGAGGCTAATCTCATATACAATGTCGCGGTGTTGATCGCACCGGATGGCAAAGTGGCGGGCAAATATCGGAAGGTCGCACTGCCCCGCAGCGAGATCGAGGGAGGCGTGCAACCTGGTAAGGACTATCCTGTCTTCGAAACGCGCTTCGGTAAACTGGGTATGATGGTCTGCTATGACGGCTTCTTTCCTGAAGTGGCACGGGAATTGACCAATCGTGGTGCTGAAGTCATCGCCTGGCCTGTGTGGGGTTGCAATCCCCGGTTGGCGTCTGCCCGCGCCTGTGAAAACCATGTCTATCTGGTCAGCAGCACCTACGAAGATGCGTCACGCAATTGGATGATCACGGGTGTGTATGACCATGTCGGAGAAGTCATCGCCCAAGCGAAAGAGTGGGGGACGGTGACTGTGGCGGAAGTGGATCTCAATGCCCGCACCTATTGGCCAAGCCTCGGCGACTTTAAGGCAGAGTTACCCCGGCACAGACCTTGAGGTGAGTGGAGGGCGGGCAGAATCTATTTCCCCTATTTCCCCAAGACCTGAGTCAGCACCTTAATACACCGCTCATTCTCGGCCCCAGTTCCGACGGATATGCGCAGCCATTCGGGCAGTCCATATCCACCCATCGGGCGCGTGATGACACCGCGTTGCTGCAATCCCTGAAATGCTTTCTGCCCATCACCCACTTTGACCAAGATGAAATTTGCCGCGCTGGGGATGAATTCCAGACCAAGCTTGCGGAAGGCGAGTTCGTAGAAATCCAGACCGGCTTGATTCAGTGCCCGTGTCTTCATCACGTGGTCGAGGTCATCCAGTGCGGCCATCGCCCCGATTTGTGCCGGCAGATTCAGGTTGAATGGCTGCCGGATTTTCTCCAAGGCCGCGATGACTTCAGGATGCCCGATGCCATAACCCACCCGCAGCCCGGCCAAGCCGAAGATCTTGGAAAAGGTCCGCATCAATAGAATGTTCGGGAAATCACCGCGCCGGATAAGGGGCAGAAAGTCCACCGGATCTTTGAGGAATTCGATATACGCCTCATCGATCACCAGCATCACATGCGGTGGCACCTGATTCACCAACTCGGCCAGATCGCCCTTGGAAGAGAGCGTGCCAGTAGGGTTATTCGGGGTGGCCACAAACATCACACGGGTGTTTGGGGTGATGGCCGCCACCATCGCTTTCAGGTCATGACCGTAATCTTTGGCTGGCACCGTGATGACATTCGCCCCGAACAGCTTCGCCATGATGGGATAGATGGCGAAGGAATATTGCGAGACGATGACGTCCACACCGGGCCGCATTAGGGCATGGCCTACGAACTCGATGATCTCGTTCGAGCCATTGCCGAAGACGAGGTTGTTCGGTGCCAGATCATGGATATCCGCAAGTTTCTTGCGGAGATAAAAAGCGTTCCCATCCGGATACAGGTTCAGCTTCGGCAGAATATTTTGTAGCGCCTCGATGGCTCTAGGCGAAGGCCCCAAGGGATTCTCATTGGATGCGATCTTGATGATGTCATCCGCCGGCATGCCGATCTCGCGGGCGACTTCTTCGATGGGTCTCCCCGGCACATAGACGGGCAAATCTTTGAGGACCGGGTTCAGTTCAAAAGGAAGAGCCATAATCTTAGAGACAGGAAAGGATGTGTTTCAGATCCACGTGCTTGGCGATCATGTCGCGGATGACACTGATTTTGCCGGTATCTGTGGCGCGTGTTTTCACCGTCAGATCATGCACTGTGGAGGCCACCGTATAGCTGTCGCGTTTGGCCAGCAGGATCGGGAAGGAAGCATCCTTCAAGATTTTTGCGATCGGACCGCTGGGGCGGATATCATCCGTGAGAACGATGCCGGCGAGGCAGGGCTTGCTGCATTTTTCGGCTGAGAGCGCGGTGGCAGCAGCGAGGATGATGTCTTCCCGGTCTCCCGGCACGATGAGCAGGGTGCCGCAGTTGAAATGTTTCACGGCGTTCTGCACGCCCATCGCACCGACCACTACCGAATCCACTAGATTCGTCAGCTGCTTTGAATCATTCAGCATCTCGGTTTTCAACTCCTCGTGGATCAACTCGAGGGTGGGGCGGGACAGGATCGGTTGATGAGGTATCACGCCCAAGAGGTC
>JAURFH010000111.1 GCA_030834415.1 Verrucomicrobiota bacterium
CGATGGCTCCGTTGTGACGGAAGATGGCGGGCGTTTTCATTGAGGCAACGGCGGAGCGGCAGCTCCGCCCTACCGTGATCTGGTAGGGCAAAGGTGCCCCTTTGCCCAAACTCTTTGTGTCAACGTGCGCGCAATGAAGAACGCAAATTGCGGAGCGTAGGCGCGTTCCCCAGCAACGGACGGCGACACGCCGTCCCTCCCGGGTGAGGGTGAGGTGGCATCTATGTTTATCTGTGTCCATCTGTGGTTAAGGAGTTTTCTGGATGGCAAAGGTCCGCTATCGTAGTCGCATGGCCGATATCTTCACGAAAGCGAAACGGAGCGAGGTGATGTCGCGGATACGGTCGCGGGGGGAACAAGGACACGGAGGGGGCGATGGTGGCGGTGTTGCGCGGGGCGGGAATCACGGGGTGGAGAAGGCAGCTGGAATTAAGAATTAAGAATGTAGAAGGAAGAAACAAAGCCTGCCTTTTAAATCTCAAGTCTCGTCCTTTTCGAGTGCGTCCGGATTTTGTGTGGCGGCGGGAGCGGGTGGCGTTGTTCGTGGATGGGTGTTTCTGGCACGTTTGTCCGTGGCACGGGACGAAGCCGGCTTCGAACAAAGCGTTTTGGCGCGAGAAGCTGGCGAAGAACCGGGCGCGGGATCGGCTGGTGACGCGGAGGTTGCGAAAGGCCGGTTGGCGTGTGGTGCGGGTGTGGGAGCATACCTTGCCGCGCGCCGCCCGAGATGACCGCGAACTGGAGAAGTTGGTGGCGAAGTTAAAGGGAGTGTTGAAAGATGATGGTGGATAGTGGATGGACTGCTAGTCGCTGTGCCACCATCTACCATCGACTATTGACCATCTACTTCGCGATACCCCTTCCCAAAGCCCTTCACCAAAAATTCGCGGATGAAGGGGAGTTCGCCCTCGGGGAGGATGGTGTGGTCTTTCGGGTATTCGGCCCAGTCGAAGTGGAGGCCGGCTTGTTGCAGGGTGTGGAGCTGGCCACGGGTGCGGGCGATGGGCAGCAGGGAATCGTAGCTGCCGTGGGTGATGAGGAATCGCTGTTCGCGCGCGACGGGGGAGAGTTCCTTAATGAGGGTGTCGGGATCATCCACGTAGCCGCTGATGCCGACGAGCGGGCCGAGGCGATGCGGGTAGCGGCAGCCGGTCTCGAGGGTCATGAGACAGCCTTGGGAGAAGCCGAAAAACCCGGTGTCCTCGCTCGGATAACCGGCGGCGCGCATGGAGTCGAGGAGCGTGGCGAGGAGCTGGTAGCTGCTGCCCACACCCACGCGTTCATCGCCGGTGAAGTCATACCAGGAGTAGCCGCCGTAGTAGGCGTCCGGCGCGTTGACGAGGAGGTAATTGAGCCAGGGAAGACGGAGCATGCCGGGCAGCCAGCGATAGCCCTCCATGCTGTCGCCCAACCCATGGAGCACCACGAGGAGTTTCTTGGAATCCTTTTCAACCGCCGGGATCAAATCCGTTTCGAGCATAGGAGGAGTGTATTGATAAGACACGAATTACACAAATTTACACTAATGGGAAATGGATTCAGCTATTCGTGCTAATTCGTGAGATTCGTGTCATTTCCTACTCGAGTGGTTCTTCGAGCGGGAGTTTCTTGGCGGCGCGGAGGCGTTGTTGCAGTTGCATGAGGTTGACCTGCTCGTCCGGTGTGGTATCGGGATGGACGAGGCGGCGATTGGCCGCAGTCATCTGGCGGTCCAGGTAATTATTGCGCAGCTTGAGGAGGTAATCGTGCAGCTGCGTGGTGGCGTCCGGAATGGCGCGCCGCTCCATCATCGCCTCCGTGACGAGGGATTGCTCGAAAGCGTTTTCGAGCGAGGTCATGAAAGCCGTGGGGTTCTCCCAACGCTGCTCCAGCTCGAGCTGGCGGATATCCTCGGCCAAGTGGCGCAGCGAGGGGTTCATGATCCACTCGGGGCGCATATGGGGAATCCAGCCGCGGCCATCCCCCTCCACGATGAGCAGCAGCTTGAGCAGCCACATCTCCTGTTGCGAAGGGCGCTCCAGCAGGACTTCGTCCGTGGGCGGTTCGTCATCGTATTCGCGCGGCGGCGGTGCGGAGCGACCTTTGCGTGAGAATTCCTTGCGCACGGCCTCCACGGAGACGCCTAGACGGAACGCCGTCTTCTGCGCGTAACGATCCGTGACCACCGCGTTATTCGCCTTTTGCACGGCCTCGGCCATCGCGCGAAGGATGGCGAGTTGGCCTTGCTCCGTGGAGGCGTCGTTCTGCTGGCAGAGCCGTTCGAGATAGAAATCGAAGAAGCTCGGCGATTTCTCGATGAGCTCGCGGTAGGCATCGGCACCGTGCTCGCGGATGAAGCTGTCCGGGTCATGCGGTGCCGGCACCACAGCCACCCGCACGGAGAGTTCGGCGGCGAGCAAATGATCCAACGCGCGCACGGCAGCATTCTGCCCGGCGTTATCGGAATCGAAGCACAGCACGATGTCATTCACGTAACGCTTCAGGATGCGCGCGTGATCGGCGGTGAAAGCCGTGCCTTGCGGGGCGACGATGTTCTTCACACCCGCCATGAAGCACTGGATCATATCCACCTGACCCTCGCAGATGATGGCGTAGCCAGCATCCAGAATGGCGCGCTTGGACTTGTCGAGCCCGAAGAAGATCTTGCTCTTGTGGAAGAGCAACGTCTCGGGCGAGTTCACATACTTCGCGGTCTTCTCATCGCCTGAAAGCACGCGCCCGCTGAAACCGATCACGCGCCCCTGCTCATCGCAGATGGGGAACATGAGGCGCCCGCGAAAACGGTCGTAATAGCCATCGCCCTGGTCGCGCTTGATGACGAGGCCGGATTGCTCCAGCACTTCGTCAGTGAAGCCCTTGGACTTGGCGAAGTTCACCGTGTCATCCCATTTGTCCGGCGAGTAACCGATGCGGAAGACCTGCAAGGCATCGGGATGCATCTGCCGTTTGGCGAGGTAGTCCCGTGCGATCTGTCCGGCGGCATCATTCGCGAGGGCCTGCTGCCAACGCTTGGTGATCTGTTCGTGGAGATCGAAGAGCGCCTCCTTCATCCCGCGCGTGGCCGCAGCCCCGGGTCCATCCATGACATCCAGTGGGATTTTGGCGCGCTCGGCGAGGCGTCTCACCGCCTCCATGAAAGTGAGGTTCTCGTATTCCTGGACGAACTTGAAGACGTCACCACCCTTGTGACAACCAAAGCAATGAAAGCCCTGTCGCGTTGGACTGACGTTGAAGCTCGGGGACTTCTCTTTGTGGAAAGGGCAGAGCGCGGTGAAATTCGCACCGGCTCGTTTCAGGGGGATGTAACTGCCGATGACCTCGACAATGTCACTGGCAGCGCGTATCTGCTCCAGCAGAGCGGGAGGGATGACGGCCATGGACGCTACTTGGTTTTATCGCCGCCTGTTTCCCAGGGCGGTTTCTCGCCCATCTTGGTCACAGAGCTTTTCTTGGGGGCAGCGGAATAGGCCGGATTGACCGGTTCGATCAACTGCGCTTCCATCTTGTCGCGGAAAAATTGACCACAGGTAGAATCAAACAATACATCACCTTGCACCTTGCTAAAGGTCGGGAAGAAGGCGCTGCCCAGTTCAGCTTCCTGCGCCTTGAGTTGCGCGGTGACCATGGTCTTGGTCACAAACTTGGCATTCATGATGGCTACAAACATCACCACCATGCAGAAGAAGCGTAGCGCCCCCGCCAGCGCTCCCAGATAAAACTCCGCCCGCCCGAACAGGTCGCTGCCTACCAGCTTTTCCCCGACCGCCCGTTTGATATAGCCGAAGATGATCCTGATGAAGATGGCGATGGCCAGATAGCAGATAATGCTGGAGTGGAACAGGCTCAGGGAAGCGAGTCGGGAAAGTAATTCCGCCAGCGGCTTATAGTAAAGAGCCGAAACCACTACCATCATCAGCCAGCAGAAAACGTCCAGCAACTCGTTGGACATGCCGCGCTTCTTGCCCACGAACAGGCCCGCGCCCACCATGATTACCACCACGGCGTCAAACCAAGTTACGTTGAATGCTGACATGTCCATAAATCAGTCACCAAAATCTGACCGCATCAAAATACTGACATACGAGGCCTTTACCAGTCTCAATTATGCCACCCCAAATAGTGTAGCAATGCCTGTGCCGGTTGGCATTATTGATTTGCACGGAACCAATAACGGATTTCCGTTGCTTGGGGATGGTTAGGCTCCAGCTCCAGCACCTTTTGATAATGCATGCGTGCGCCCTCCTTGTCCCGCAAACGGCTGGATAACAGGCTGGCCAGCATCAGGTGCGGTTGGGCGCGTTCCGGAAAGTCTTTGGTAAGCTGTTGGTACTCGTCAGCGGCGTCTTGGGGATACCCGGCCTGTTGCAGCGTAAGGGCGAAGTTATAACGGGCATCAAAAGACTGCGGCTGCACTGCCAGCGCATGTTCATACGCCACCAAGGCCATCCGGATGTCTTTTGCCTCGTAGGCTGTACAGCCCAGATTGTAATAAGCCTCAAAATAAGACGGGTCAGCCGTTGCCGCACGGCGATAACCAGCAATAGCCTCTTTCCAGTTGCGAACCTTCTGGGCAGCTATGGCCTGATCGAAAGACACTTGGGCCGCTTTTCGGTCACCTTCGCCAAAAGGTCCGGGCTTCAAATAAGTATAGCGGGGAATCGGGGGCGGTTTGATGACAGCTGGAGCCACCACGACGGGAGCCGGAGTCGTTGCGGGCAAGGCCGCTGGAGCCGGTTCTGGAGGTGGAGTTGCTTTGGTTACCTGCTTGGTTGGGGCCGGAACTTTGGTTTGCGACTCAGAGACAGAGAGCGGCGTTGGCGGTTTGGGTTTGCTGCGGAAAAAATTTAGCGGATTCATCCGTTGGAAGAAGCCCGGTTTCTCTTCGATTTCAGCCGGCTCCGCGGGAGCCGTTTCTGGGGTCGCGGTAGCTGTTTCTACTGGTGTGACCGGAATCGCTGTGGCCGGCGGCGGGGTGGATTTCACCACCGGGGCAGGCGGCTTGACGGTTGGTGGTGGTGCTACTGGTGGCGGGGTCGGAGCGGGTTTGACGGCCACCGCTTTGGGCTCGGTGCGAACCGGCTCGGCCTTCGCCATCTTCTTGGGTGCCTCTGGCTTGACTGTCGGCGGGGGAGGTAGCGTGACTGTAGGCGGTTCCACGACTGGCTTGGTCGGCGTGCTGGCCACCGTGACCGGCGACGGTTTCGGAGCTTCGGTCACTGCTGGAGCTGGCTCCGGTGTGGCGGTTGTCGTTGCTGCCGGAGTATTGCGAGCCGCTGCGGCCACCGCTGCGATACTGACCGGGCGGCTGCTCGATGATGCTTGGGCGGCACCGGGGACGAGCGCTTCCAATTGCTTTACCACCGTGCTGACGGCGGCCGCATCTGCAGGCGTCGGCTGGCTGGCGAGGTATGCCCGATATTGGTTCAGTGCCAGTGGATAGTTCGTAAGGTGTTGGTGATAGATCACCGCCAAGTTCAGATGGGCCGGAGCAAAATTAGGGTCTTGCTGCAAAGCGGCATTAAAATAAGTCACGGCATCTCGCAAGCGTTGGCGTTGGATGAGCACCAGACCCAGTCCGTTCAGTGCTTCTGGATGGTTCTTGCTGAGTTGCTGGACCTTGGAGAATGCCGCCTCAGCCTCATTCCATTGCTGCAACCGCAAATGAGCTGTGCCCTGCTGGAGGTGGCCTTCCACTGATTCCGGATTCAGCAAATTGAAAGTCTTGAACTCGTTCAAGGCCCGGGCGGCGTCCCCGTGGTCCAACATCAAGGTGCCGAGGTTGTAACGCACGGCTACCAGGTTGCGATCCAGCTTAAGCGCTTGGTTATAGGCTTGGGCGGCGTCTTCCAGTTTGCCGGTCTGGTGATAAGCCAAGCCGAGATGGTTCCAAGCTTGGGCATTCTGGGGCAAGAGCTCGGTGGCGAGCTGCAATTGCACCAACGCCTCGGCCGGTTTGCCTTCATGGAGCAGGCGTTCGCCCTCCATCAGCGCTTTTGGCCCTTTGGGTGTGCAGGCAGTCACGCCTACTAGCAAAATCAGGAACAGCGCTGAATAGCAGGAGTTTGCGACCGTCTTTAGAGTGGTCAGCATCAGGTCAAGCTGTTAACATTCGCAGGTGTTAGTGTCAAGAAACGCACATATATTTAAGGGTTTCAGGCTCCTTACCGGGTGGCTCTACGGGGCTATGTGCCTCTTTCTTGCCGGGCTGGCCAATGCGGTCGAGCCTCCTCCAGCAGCCGTTGCACCGCCGAAAACCCCTCCCATGGAATCCCGGGTGGTCATCGCTTCTACGGAAGGTACCTTGGAATCCTTCAACCCCCAGCCTTCGGTTATCCGCAAGCTGGTGCGCGATGGCATCTTAGGTATCACTGGCAAGACGGATGAAGCCGCGGCCTGGCTCAGCCTCGTTTCAACCCAAGACATCATCGGTATCAAAGTGTTTACCAGCCCGGGCCGTTACAGCGGCACGCGCAAGGAAGTCGTGGCCGGTGTCATCGAGGGGCTGAAAGCTGCTGGCGTCCCGTCGCAGAACATCATCATCTGGGACCGTAATCTGGTGGACTTGAAGATCGCCGGTTTCTCCGAGTTGGCCAGCCGGTATGGGGTGCGACTGGAGGGCAGCGCCTCTGCTGGTTGGGATGAAAAGGCGTTTTATGAATCTTCCGTCATTGGCAAGCCGGTCTTTGGTGACTTCGAATTCGAGAAGAAAGGGGACGATGTGGGCCGCAAATCCTTCATGTCCAAGCTGGTCAGCAAACGCATCACCAAGATCATCAGCATCGCCCCGTTGCTGAATCACAATACGGTGGGGGTCTCCGGTCATCTTTACAGCCTGGCTATGGGCAGTATGGATAACATCATCCGTTTCGAGAACGAGGCGGTGCGCATGGCGGTGGCTGTGCCGGAGATCTACAACATGCCGGAGCTCGCTGACCGGCTGGCGCTGGCCATCACGGATGCATTGCTCTGTCAGTATCAAGGGGAGTCGCGCACCTTATTGCATTACTCGGCGGTGCTGAACGAACTCCGTTTCAGTCGCGACCCTGTGGCTTTGGATGCCTTGAGTGTGCAGGAGCTGGAGCTGCAGCGCGAGTTGGCCAAGATCCCTTCCAAGAAAGAGAAGCTGGAAGTTTACAGCAATGCCCAACTGCTCGAACTCGGCATCTCCGACCTCAAACAGATCAAGATCGAGCGGGTGAAGTAGCGGGAGTTAAACAATGAATCGTTGGAACGGATACCGCTCCAACGATTCATAGCAGCGTTTTAGCCCGGTGATTCTCTCTTAGCCCATCCCGGCGTATTCCTCATCCGTGGTCAGATCGAGCCCCATCAAGATGTAATCGTGCGAGATGGCCTGCATGTCTTTCACGTAGTCCGGCAATTTCAGGAGGTCGCTGAAACCCAGCAGACGGAAGGTGTGGACGGCAGCTTCCTGTTCGCCGATGAATTCTGCCTCCACTTTTTCCAACCCGACCATGCTGGAGATATCCACCAAGTCGTTGATGAGTGCACGCGCGATGCCGATGCCTCGAAACTTGGGATGCACCAGTACGCTCACCCGGCCGATGTGACGTTTCCATCCGCCCTGGGCCTGATGAAGGCTCGCATCACCCACGATCTGGTCACCTACGAAGGCGAGCAGAGGCAGGTGCTTGTAGTAGTCGATGTTCTGACACCATTGCCGGATCACCTCCGGTTCGGTCACATGATGCTTGATGAAGAGCCGTTCTTCTTGCGGCACCGCGAGGAAAAACTCATGGAATGCCTTCTCGTCCTCCTTTTTCAGCGGACGCAGCTTGCACTTCTGCCCGTTTTTTAGCGTCAGTTCCCTTGGATACTTCTGGAGTGCAAATTCAAGTGACATAGATTCCCTGCGTTTGGGGTTTTGGTTTGGCTGTCTCATCCCCGCCAGACCGGCTGGTGGGTAGCGGGCGGTTGTGGGCCCGGAACAACAAACTAATAAATTTTAGGACGATGCGGAAGACACTTCTCCGGCCAGCCCTTGTCCCAATCGGAGGGCATTTTGATCGACCGTCATGGGATCGATACTCCAATGGGCGGCCAGCGCCACGACCTTGTCGGTATTGGTCTGGATGAATGCTGCTGGCGGGAAGGAATCCATCCCGCTCATGTCCTCATAATCAAGGCAACGCAATCCCAGTTCCGTCTCCGCGATGGAGAGGCTGCCTTGATTCCATAAAGTTTCGCCGGCCCATGCGTAAGCCCGCAGGATGCGGCCATCTTCTGCCCGCACCCAGGCATGATGATACAGCACCCGGTCAGCCTGGAAAAATTGCACATGACCAAGCTTTTGGCTGAGGTCTAACAGAAAACGGAAAGCACGGTCTACATCCTCATGCGGATCAGGCAAACAGGTGCCCATCACCAGAATCCAAGAACCTACCGGGGGCGAGATGAACAACGTGCGCTGGCTTGCTTCGGCCAGTCCTTCTTCCCAGGTGCAACTGCGGGCGTTATGCAGGCCAAAGGCTTCCCGCACGGCTTGTTGGTTGGTGCTGCGGATGGCCACCCAGCGTTTCGGCAAACCATAGATGGAGCGAGTGCCGCCATGAGAAGTATTGTTGCCTCCGTTCAACCGCAGAAAACGTTCCAGCCTGGCTTCATCTTCCTGCCGCTTCCGCACATGGTAACGCGCGAGCAGCACAAAGCTGATCCCCACCGTAGTGATCACCGCCAGCAAAAGCAGCATGATCACCGCCACCGTGTCGTTTCCTCCTCCATCAGAAATGCCTGCGCCCGCGGTATCCCGGACATATGCTATCTGGGGGAGGATGTTCACGCTGGAAATTTTAGCTACCGGTCTTGCTCGCGCAACTCCAAAACTTATCCTCATCATGAGAATTTTGTATCAGGTCAATTTACGGGTAGTCAGGTGGGCAGGATGCGGTTCCCCGGTTGGCGTATCGCCTTCGTCTTCGGGTTTAGGCGTGTAAAAATCCGTGGCTCCGGGTTGCATTTTACCACGTTGCTGCTTTCTTAAGCGCGCTCCGCATGGAATCCGTTGTGAACACTGCACCGCCGCCGCCGCTTTGGCGCACGCTTCTCATTTTGGGACGCGTGTCCAACTTGCCGACCGTGTGGTCCAACTGTGCCGCAGGCTGGCTTCTGGGAGGTGGCGGCGAATTACGAGCCCTGTGGTTGTTATGCCTGGGAGCCACGCTTTTTTACGTGGGCGGCATGTTCTTGAATGATGCCTGCGATGCGGAGTTTGACCGGCAACACCGGCAGGAACGGCCCATCCCCAGCGGAGCTATCTCGCTGCGCTCCGTTTTCGGTTTAGGCTTTGGGTTGCTCATCGGTGGGCAGGTTCTCTTTCTGCTATTAGGCAAAACGGTGGCGATAATGGGCCTGTTGCTCGGGTTATGCATTTTGCTTTATGACGTCGTGCATAAGTTCACGGTGTTCTCCCCGGTGCCGATGGCGTTTTGTCGCCTGTTCCTTTTCCTCGCCGCTGCGGCTGCGGGTGATTTCGGGATCAACGGGCTGGCTGTTTGGAGTGCAGTGGTGTTGGCGTGCTATATTGTCGGCCTGAGTTATATCGCCAAACAAGAGAGTTACTTGGGTATTTTGCGTTTTTGGCCGAGCTTATTTATGGCCACACCGGTGGTGCTGGCCTATATCATCAATGGCCCCGGTTATCGCTTGGCCGCTTGGTGGTTTTCAGCCCTGCTCATCGGCTGGGTGCTATGGTGTTTACGGGCCACTTTCTGGGCCAAGGAACGAAATATTGGCCGGACAGTCTCAGGCCTCCTTGCGGGGATTGTACTCGTGGATTTGCTGGCCTTGGCGGGCGGTTCTCCTGTGATGACCCTTGTTTTCCTTCTGTTATTCGTAGCGGCACTGGTCTTTCAGAAATTCGTCCCGGCCACGTGAACGCATTCTCGGTTCTGCTTGTCCAAGGACCATATGACCACACGTCATGTCATCGTGCCGTGGAAGAAAGGGTTGCACTTGCGCGCGGCCACCAAATTGGTCCGTCTGGCGCAAACCTTTAGTTCCTCCATCAGCATCCGTTATCATGGTCAGGTGGCCAATCTGCGCAGTATTGTTAGCGTGATCGGTCTTTGCGCGGTCATGGGGTCCTGTTTGGTCATTGAAGTCACAGGCGACGACGAGCAGGAAGCCCTGCAAGCTGTGGAGCAAGTCTTTGCGATGAAAGACACCGCCGATTGATGACTTACCTTTGTTGGCCTAACACCCGAAAACTCCGTCCCAAGTGTTCCGGATGCGTCAGTGTTTGAAATTGACGTATCTGCGCCGGGGACCAATTGAAATCGGGACGAGAGGATCGACTTTCATTCGCCAAGATGCGGGTCAAAAAGCGCGCTTGCGCCTCATCATGGATGGTTTTAAGGCCAGCTTTTTCCCCTGCATCGCGGATGGCCGTGAAATTTACGTGCGCCGTCAGGTCTTGCTCGCCGGGATTGGCGAGCGGGTTATCTACTAGCCGGTGGTTCTGATAGGCGCGCAAAGTGCCTTGAAATCGCTCAGGGGAAAGAAAATCCAAACCTTCCAACCCGTAATCCAAGGTCAGCAGGCATCCGACTTTCAGTTTGCTTGCGGCTTGTAACCACCATTGCGTTGCGGCTGGGCAGATCTCTGTAGTGAATCCATCGGGCAACAATCCCGATAGTTCGGCATTGAGTGTGGGGAGATGAGCTCGCAAAGCCGTCAGCATGACTTTGGGCTCTGTGCGATACCAGTACGGGGCTTCCTCCCGCCAATCCACGAGCCATTCAAACCATGCTTGGTCGGGGGCTGACCAGCCGACGCGATGGACCGGGAAGGCATCCAGCAACTCATTGGAGAGGATGACGCCGTGAATAGATTGAGCGGGCAGGTCCTCGATGGCGTTTGCCCAAGTCACTTTACCGGAAAATGCCTCCAAACGCTCCGCTTGCGCGGCACGGCGAACAGGGGAGGGGTCAAGAATCTGGTAGTTCAGATGTGCTAGTAATTCCGGTGCAAGGTTTTGGAGCGCCCTTAAGATGTCATCCGCAAGTTGGCCATTATGCGCACCGGCTTCGACAATCGTCAGCGGGCGGCTCAATTCCCGGATCTGCGAAGCGATGAAATACGCCAGTAATTCACCGAAAACCGGTCCCACACTCACGCTGGTGTAAAAATCTCCCTGTCTTCCCGTCTGGTTGAGAACCTGTTTTTCGTAGTAGCCGTGCTCGGGATGGTAGAGAGCCAGCTCCATGAAGCGGCGGAAAGAGAGGGGCCCACTCGCTTTTATCTCGCTCCGGATGATGTCGGCTAATTGATTCAATTGCTTGCACACTGGGTGAACCTTCGCTTAGGATTCACCCCTAGACAGAGGAACTTATGGCTAAGATTGACGCCTTCTTCAACCTCATGTTCGAGCAAAAGGCCTCGGACTTGCACTTGGCATCCGGTAATCCCCCGATGCTGCGTATCAACGGCGAATTGAATCGCGTAGACTATCCCCCGCTGGAGAGCGACTCGCTCAAAGCGATGCTCTACGAGATCGCGCCGGAATATAAGATCAAAGTCTACGAAGAAACCGGCGACGTCGATTTCGGCTATGAAATCCCCGGAGTTTCCCGTTTTCGTGCGAACTTCTTCAATCAGAAGAATGGTGTCTCCGCCGTTTTTCGTGCCATTCCGAGCACGGTGCTGTCGTTCGAAGATTTCGAGAAGTTCGATGCCCCCTTGCCGCCGGTGCTGAAGAAGTTCGGCATGTTGCACAAGGGCATGGTGCTGGTCACCGGTCCGACCGGCTCCGGCAAATCCACCACGCTGGCTGCCATCGTCGATTATTGTAACAAGAACCGTAAGGATCACATCCTGACGGTGGAGGATCCCATCGAATTCGTGCACGAGAGCAAAGCCAGCCTCGTGAACCATCGTGAGGTGGGTATCCACACCCGGTCATTCGCCTCAGCGCTGAAAGGCGCCCTGCGTGAAGACCCCGATATCATTCTGGTCGGTGAGATGCGTGACTTGGAAACGATCGAACTGGCGCTCACAGCCGCCGCCACGGGTCACTTGGTCTTCGGTACGCTGCACACACAAAGTGCTGCCAAGACGATTGATCGTATCATCGACGTATTCCCGGCCGATCAACAGAACAAGACCCGTGCGACTCTCTCCGAGGCGCTCAAGGGCGTGGTCGCCCAGAACTTGTTTAAGCGCATCGACAAGAAAGGCCGCGTGGCTGCTCTGGAAATTTTGGTGGTCACCACCGCTATCGCGAACCTTATCCGTGAAGCCAAGACGCACCAGATCCCCGGTATGATTCAGGTCGGTAAGAAGCTGGGCAACCAGCCTTTGGATGACGCTATCATGGATCATCTGAAGATGAAACGTATCTCGCCGGAAGAGGCTTACGACAAGTGCCTCGACAAGAAGAAATTCCGTCCCTTCCTGGCGAACCCGCCAGCGGATGACGATTCCATGTAGTCCGGGCTTCGGAGCCCGTTTGAGCCGTTAAGACAGACACCGTATAAGCAGGTTATGCGCGTAACCGAACTAGATTACATCTTGGGCACGATGCTCGATTCACACAACGATGTGTCGGATCTGAACATCACGGTGGAGAAACCGTTGCAAGTGGAGTCATCCGGCCAATTGGTCGGCGTGGCTATCCAGCCGCCGGTGGAAAAACTCACGCCTTACCAGACGGAGATGATCGCCATGAACCTCATCAACGGCAGCCGCCGTCTGACTGAGGACATGCTCCGCACGGGTTCTTGCGACTCCTCTTATTACCTGCAAGGCAAAGCTCGTTTCCGTGTTAACATCTTCTCGCAGCGCGGCAACTACTCCATCGTTTTGCGCCGGTTGAACACCGTCATCCCGACGCTGGAGCAGCTCAAGCTACCGGATATCTTCCATCAGGTGGCGAAGGAAAAGACCGGCCTCGTGTTGGTCACCGGTGCGACCGGTTCTGGTAAGTCCACCACGTTGGCGGCCCTGCTCAACGAGATCAACGAATCGAAATCCATCCACATCATCACGTTGGAGGATCCCGTCGAATTCGTGCATCCCCAGAAGAAGGCGACCTTCAACCAGCGCGAGATGGGCACCGACTTCGACAAGTTTTCCAGCGGCCTGCGTGCCGCTCTGCGTCAGGCGCCCAAAGTGATTCTGGTCGGTGAAATGCGTGACCGCGAGACCGTCGAGATCGGTCTCAGCGCTGCAGAAACCGGTCACTTGGTCGTGAGCACGCTGCATACGATTGATGCCGGTCAGACCATCAACCGTATCTTGGGTATGTTCGAGACGGACGAGCAGGAGCAGATCCGGTTGCGTCTGGCAGATACCTTGCGCTGGGTAGTCAGTCAGCGTCTCGCTCCGAAAGTCGGCGGCGGTCGTGTCGCCTTGTTGGAGATCATGGGTAACAACATGCGCACCAAGGACTCCATCACTTACGGTGAAAGTGAAGGCAAGACCTTCTACGAAATCATCGAGGCGAGCCAGACCTTCGGTTGGCGCTCTTTCGATCAGGCGGTCATCGACCTGTTTGAACAGGGCCTCATCACTGAGGAAACCGCTTTGCTCTATTGCACGAAGAAGGGCCCGGTCACCCGCGGTATCGACAACGTCAAGAAGAAGCGCGGTGAGCTTACCACCAACATCAGCAATCTGCAGATGCAGAAGGGTGCAGATACCAAACCGGGCGGCAGCGAGTCCCCGGCGCCCTCGATGATGAAACTCAAGCTAAAGACCTAAACACGCACCAGCATGGATTTTGAATTCATCGGACCGGACGACAAACCAGCCTTGCTCTGTCTCACTTCCCCGGAGTTGATTGCCATTTGTCAGGGCATGCTGGCGGAGCTGGGGTACAAGGTGCACCACGTCACCAACGAGGCGGAGTTCATCGCGCGCTATCCGCAGTTGCAGTATCATGTGGTCATCATCGAGGAATGCTTCTGTGCCGACACGCCGGAAGAGAATACCACCTTGCGCAACATCCAGTGGATGCCCATGGGGCGTCGCCGTCATTCCACTTTCATCCTGCTCGGGGCCAATTTCCAGACCTTGCATCCCATGCAGGCCTATCAACAGAGCGTGCAGGCGGTGATGAATGTGGTGGACATCGCCAACCTTGGTCAGGTCGTGCAGAAAGTGGTTGGTGAGTCAGACATCTTTTACGCCACTTTCCGGGACACCCAAGCCCGTATCGCTGCCGGCAAGGTCTGATGCTCTGTCTGCATTTCATTTTTCATTTCATGACTGCCCCTGAAGGCTTTGGAA
>JAURFH010000112.1 GCA_030834415.1 Verrucomicrobiota bacterium
CCAGACTGTGCCCATGCTTAATTTCCGCAACATCGCCTCCACGGAACAGGAGCAGTTGAGCTTGCAGGTGTTGGACAGCATCTATGAGCGTGCCGCCGGGCGCGCCAGCGGCTTCTTGAGTGCCGCGGAGCTGGAGAAGTTTCAGGCCTTCCGCAGCAAGGCCCTCGAGAATAATCGCGCCATCCTCAACATGAACCGGCAGGTCATGGCCCCCATCGTTCAATGAGCCATTCGGTTCCAGAAAAGCTTAAAACTTCTCATAGTAGAACGGCACATCGAACCACAGGCCGTTGAAATCGAATTGCAGCGTTGGCGGTTCGAAGTCTGCTTGCAGCAGATAGAATTCGTTGCGGGTATGCAGGAGCCGCACCATCTCGGTGAACATCTCCTCATCAAAGGCGACCAAGTGGTAGCGGTCGCGTCGCACCTTGGCATTAGTCATCTGCCGGATGAGCTGGGCCATCACTTCCTGAGTGCGGTTCATCACCCAGATCTCCGCGTCGTGCACTTTCACCGCCAGCTTGTCGAGCTTCTGCACGGTGCAATCATTACACTCAACCCAGAGCGCGGGATTGAGCTGGTAATCGAGCTGCACTACTCCAGGGATGAACGGGATGTTCTCGTTGTGCAGTTGCGGACTGATCTGCAGCCGTTCACGAAAAAGCAACACATAGGCGAGTAACTTCAGCACGATGTTCTCGTCCGTCTCCAGATCGGACCGGCCGATGATGAGCTTCTCCGGCAGCTTGCGCTGCCAGTCATCGCTCCGCAGGTCGAAATTGAATTTGCCGCTCATGCCGTCTGGAGCGGTTGTTGTGCCACAGGGCGATGACCAGCGCAACGGGTGTTCTTACTGCACGTCAAGATAAGGCAGAAACTTCGGCACGGTGCGGGCCTTCATCAGTTGCTCAAAACGATGGGCCACTGCGATGAGCGTCGGTTCGCTCCAAGCCCGGCCAAAGAAGGAGAAGCCCACCGGCAATCCCAGCACAGTCCCGCAGGGCACTGTGATATGCGGAAAGCCTGCCGTGGCGGCAGGCGTGGAGCTGCCGCCGAGTCCGCGATCGCCATGGATGTAATCCAACGCGCCAGCAGGTCCCGCGGTTGGGGCCACCAGCACATCCAGCTTCTGCTCGTCCATGAAGTTCCTCAGCACTTGCGCATACTCGGTCACGATTTGCTTCGCCTTTAAGTAACCCTCCTCTGTCAAAGGCCCTTTGGCCGCCGCGGCGATCAGGTCTTCCTGACCGAAGTAGGGCATCTCCCGTTCCTTTTCACGTTCATTGAAGGCGATCAACTCATCGATGGATTTCACCGGCGCATGTGAGCCAAGCGATGTGAAGTATGCATTCAGCCCCGCTTTGAATTCATACAACATCAGGTCATAGCGGCTGGCGCCCAGTCCTGCCAGATTTGGCAGCGATACATTGTCTGTCAGATTGAACCCGCCTTCGCGCATCTTGTTGATGACCTGCTCAAACACCGGGCGCACCAATGGATGCCCCGGGAACATGCCCCGCACGATTCCGCAACGCACCTTGAGCAAATCCGCCGTATTTAAAAATTTTGTGTAGTCTGCGTGAAACTCGGCTTCAGCGACTTGGGTTGCGGGATCACCCTCATCAGGTCCGGCCATCACACTAAGCATGGCGGCGGTATCAGCCACTGTGCGGGTCATTGGCCCTGCGGTATCAAATGTCGCCGCGATGGGGATGATGCCCGACCGGCTGACCAATCCCACCGTGGGTTTCAACCCAACGACACCGCAGTAAGATGAAGGGGAGACGATCGAGCCGTTGGTCTCAGTTCCCACTGCGGCGGCACACATGTTCGCAGAAACGGCGACGGCCGATCCGGAACTGGAACCTGACGGACTGTGCGTGATGACATACGGATTACGCGTTTGCCCGCCTCGCCCGCTCCAACCACTGATGGACCGGTCACCCCGGAAATTCGCCCACTCGCTCAGGTTGGTCTTGCCCAGAATGACCGCACCAGCCTTGCGCAACCGCTCCACAAGAAATGCATCGCGCGGTGCGATGGAATCCGCCAGCGCGAGCGAACCAGCGGAGGTGTGCATCCGGTCATGCGTATCAATATTGTCTTTGATGAGGATGGGAATCCCATGCAGCGGTCCGCGTGCGCCTTTGCTTTTCCGCTCCGCATCCAGACTGGTGGCGATGGCGAGTGCGTCCGGGTTTAGCTCCAGCACCGCTTTTAGCTTTGGCCCCTGTTGGTCCAGGGTCTTGATGCGATCCAGGTAAAGCGTGACCAACTCCACTGCCGAATGCTTTTCTGAATGCATCAGCTGCTGCAGTTGAGCGAGGGTCTTTTCTTCCAAGCTGAAAGAATGCTGTGAGGAAGCACTAGAACCGCTGGCGGATGAGACGCAACCGGAGGTGAAAACGGTCGCCGAAGTGGCTGAGCCGAGCAGCGTCCGGTGCAGAAATTCCCTGCGGTTCATGCTGCGAACCTAACGGAAGAGCTTTTGTTTTGGAAGCTCATCGCTAAAGCTGGGAATCGACAGCCGCATCGCTGTCACTCATCCTCAAGCCGGTGAGTGCGCCGACAACTTATTATCGCGAAGAGCCGGATGGGGTGATGCTGTTCATCAAGGCCCAGCCGCGCGCGAACAAGAATGAGGTCGTTGGTGTCCATGGTGCGGAATTGCGGATCAAAGTCACCGCTCCGCCGGTGGACTCAGCGGCCAATGAAGCACTCGTACGATTTCTCGCCGAAGCCTTGGGGTTGCCGCGTAACCAAGTGCAACTCACGCGTGGCGCCACGGCCCGTCATAAGGCGGTGAAAGTGTGTGGCCTGAAAGCGGAAGAGGTGAAGCAACGCCTCGGCCTCTAGCCGGACTATACCTCCAGGTGCATCCCCAGTTCCACCACGCGATTGGCCGGCAGGCCGAAGAACATGTTCGCCGGTTGGGCATTGCGGGAGAGGAAAGAATACAGCTTCTTCCGCCAGCGTTGCATCGTGGATTTGCCCGTCGGCATGATGTTCAGCTGGCTCAAAAAGAACGTGGCTTTTTCCGGATCGATATCCAGTCCCTTGCCATGCAGTGCGGCGATGATCTCCGCCACCAGCGGCTCTTGCATGAAACCGAAATGGGCCACCACGCGGTAGATGCCTTCGCGTAATTCTTCCACGGTCACGCGATTTTCCGCTGACACATGCGGTTCATCGGTGGTGCTCATGGTGAGCAGAATCACCCGTTCATGCAGCACGCGGTTGTGCTTGATGTTATGCAACAACGCCAGCGGGGTGCCATGCGGGTTGCCGGACATAAAGACCGCCGTGCCCGGAACGCGGAGCGGCTTTTCGATATCGAGGCTTTGCAGAAAGAATTCGATGGGCAGCAGCCGCGTCTCCAGTTCCGCCTGCACATGGCGGCGCCCTTTTTGCCAGGTGGTCATGATGACGAAGATCAAGGCCCCCGCCACCAACGGAAACCACCCGCCCTCCGGGATCTTCAATGAGTTGGCTCCCAGGAAACAAAGTTCCAAGATCAGGAAGGAACCACAGACAAAGGCCGCGCGGCGTTTACTCCAGTCCCAGCGCTTTTGGGCCACGCGATATAGCAGCACGGTGGTCACCACCATCGTGGTCGTCACCGCGATACCGTAAGCAGCTGCCAGATTGCTGGAGCTGCCGAAGCCGATCACGAGCCCCATGCAGCTCAACATCAGCCACCAGTTCATCTGCGGCAGATAGATCTGGCCGCGCTCACTGGAGGAGGTGTGACGCACCGCCATACGCGGCAGGTAGCCGAGTTGCATGGCCTGCATGGTGATGGAGAACACGCCGGAGATAAGCGCCTGCGAAGCGATGACGGTGGCCATCGTGGCCAGGATCACCAGCGGATAAAGCGACCAGCTCGGCGCGAGCAGGTAAAAAGGATTCACCGCTGCATCCGGATTGCTGAACAGCAGCGCGCCCTGGCCGAAGTAATTCAAGATGAGCGCGGGCAACACCAGCGTGAACCACGCATAGCGGATGGGCTTGATGCCGAAGTGCCCCATATCCGCGTATAAAGCCTCACCACCTGTCACCACCAGGAACACTGCACCCAACACGGGAAACGCCAACCAGCCGTTGTTCCACATGAAATCCAGACCAAACAGGGGGTTCACCGCCTCCAAGATTTCCGGGGCCATGATGATGCCTTTGATACCCAGCAGGCCCAGCACGGCGAACCACACTAAGGTGATCGGCCCGAACACGCGCCCTACTCCGCCAGTCCCATGGTGTTGAAAAGAAAACAGACCGAACAAGATCAGCACCGTGATTGGGATGACGTAGGGTTCGAAGATATGTGTGGTGACATTGAGACCCTCCACGGCGCTCAGCACCGAGATGGCCGGTGTCAGCATGCCGTCGCCATACAGCAGGCACGCGCCAAACAGACCGATCACAGAAAGCGTGGCCAGTGTCTTGGTCCTCACCGTGGCGCGCGGCACCGCCAGCGAGAGCAAGGCGAGGATGCCGCCTTCACCTTGGTTATCCGCCCGCATCACCAGTGCGAGATACTTGATAGAGACCAGTACAATGAGTGACCAGAGGATCAAGGAAAGCACACCCAAGACATTCTCTTGCGTGGGAGCCACCGCATGTGGCCCGCCGAAACATTCGCGCAGTGCGTAGAGCGGGCTGGTGCCGATATCGCCATAAACCACCCCGAGCGCGCCAATCATTAGCGCGCCCAGCCCGGCTTTGCCGGCGTGAGATGTGTTTTCGCCCGCCGGTTCTGCGGGCGCGGTAAGGTCAGGATCAGGAGAAGAAGGATTCATGGATGAAGGCGATGCCTTCGTGGGCCTGGCTCAGGTGATGATGACACCAGTCGCGACCCGCCGCAGCCAAAGGGCATAGCTCTTCTGATTACGGAAAGACCGGCTGGTTGTGCTAATGTTATCCAAAATGAACCGCTGCGGGAGCAGCGATTGTTCAAAAGCCTACCCTATCTGTCCGTTTCGTCAAATCGGGTCTGCATCATGCGGTATCGGAACACTCGAAGAGAGAAATTAATTGCTACACATATCAAACGATTCTGTAACGATAACGTATCTCAGTATTAACCTTGCTTCGGTTGACATATTGGCGAAAGCCATCTTTTTTTAAGCCTCCTTCCGCTCAGGTGTAAGTTTTTAGTTGGTATCAGCATACGTAAATCCTTGCAGCTAAGTAGTTCCCTGTAGTCGCGCCCCACGTAACCTAATTGTAACGCTCCTGTCATTTCTTCGCCATCGTTCACCCCTAGCGTTTCCGAGTCTGAAGCGGCGTCTGGTGACGTCCTTCGACTGATTAACATGAAACGGAACGCGATATTTTTGGCCTTGGCCAGCAGCCTGATTTTGGCTGGCACCGGGTTGGCTCAGGAGCAGATCGGGGACACCCGCACGGCTCTGCAGAAATGGGTGGAAACCCGCCAGATGACTTCCAAGTTGCGTGCTGATTGGGCCGCTGAGAAGGAATTGCTCGGCGAATCCATCAAGATGTTCGAGCGGGAGTCGAAGAACTTGGACGAGCTCATCGCCAAGGTGGACTCAGGCAACGAAGTCGCTCGCAAAGAATTCGCAGACCAAAAGAAACTGGACGAGGAATTCAAGGCCGCCGTCGAGAAGGTGAAGACTTTGGTCGTCGGTCTGGAGCAGAAGACGCTTACGCTCGCCAAAACATTCCCGGCACCGCTTGCCGAGAAGCTCAGTGATTTCGTGAAGCGCATCCCGGAAGACCCGGCCAACACCAAGCTGTCGGTCGGTCAGCGCGTGCAAGTGCTGGTGGCCATCCTGGCCGAAGCGGACAAGTTCAACAGCGCCATCACCGTGACCAGCGAGCTGCGTAAGAACAGCGCGGGCACGGAGATCCAAGTGCGCACGATTTACCTCGGTCTGGCCCAGGCCTTCTACGTGGACAAGGAAGGCAAGCTCGCCGGTGTCGGCACTCCCTCTGCCGAAGGCTGGCAGTGGAGCACTGAGCCCGCGCTCGGGCCGGATATCACCAAGGTGCTCGCGATGTATGAGAACGCGCTGCCCGCCACCTTCGTCGGCCTGCCGGTCAAGATCCAATAATTTCCATGAAACTCCGCACCCTTTTGTTTTCCGGTCTGCTTGGACTCAGCCTCACGCTGAACGCCACGGCGCAAGACTTCAATGCCGTGTCTGCCTCCGCCAAGGCGGATCTGGACAAAGCCCTCGCCGACCTCTCCGCCTTGCAGAAGCAGGTCGGGGCCGAGCGCATTCCTCTTGCCCAGCAGATGAGCAAGGCGGAAGACGACGTGCTCACCAAGCGTAAGAATTACGAGAAAGCCCAGCGCTCCCGTGATAACGATCTCGTGGACTTGAACGTTCTCAAAGATCAGGTCAAAAAGAAGAAGGATGAGCTCGATTACCTGAACGGATTGATGCAGGAATTCTCCAGCCTCTTCGAGTCCCGTCTGCACATCAGCGAATTGCAGGTGTATGCCGATCAGGCGCGTGACATCCGTCAGCGTTCGGAGAATCCCGATCTCGCCATCCAGCAGCGCTTGGAATTGCAGCTCGGCTTTTTGGATCACGCCATCGACCGCATGCAGCAGTTGACCGGCGGTCAGACGTTTGAGGCCAGTGTGCTTGGTGCCTCGGGGGCGAAGGAAAAAGGCAAAGTGGCCTTGTTTGGTCCGGTGGCCTTGTTCGCCTCAGCACAGAGCGCGGGCTTGGTGGAGCGTCAGGTCGGATCTTTGGAGCCAGCCATCGTGACTCTGGATCCGGCGTCCTCGCAGAGCATCAAGTCCGTCGTGGAAACCGGGGCCGGCAAACTTCCTTTCGATGCCTCCCTCGGTAATGCCTTGAAGATCGAGGCGACAAAGGATGGTTTCATGGAGCATATCAAGAAGGGTGGCTTCGTCATGTATCCCATGGTGGCCGTAGCCGTCGCGGCGATCTTGGTGGCGCTCTTCAAGTGGTTCCAACTGTCCTCTATCCCGATGGCATCCAAGCGTGACTTGCAACTCATCCTGGACCGTGTCACGGCTGGTAAGTTGAAGGGTGCACTGGAGCATGCCAAGACGATCAAGGGACCTTCGGGCGAATTGCTGGTCACCGCGGTGACGCATGTGGAAGAGCCCAAGGAATTCATCGAGGAAGTGCTTTATGAGCGCATGCTGAATGTGAAGCCTACGCTGGAGAAGATGCTGCCCTTCATCGCCTTGACGGCAGCCACGGCGCCTTTGCTCGGTCTGCTCGGTACGGTGACCGGTATGATCACCACGTTCAACATGATCAGCGTGTTCGGCACCGGCGATCCGAAGACCCTTTCCGGCGGTATCTCCGAGGCGCTCATCACCACGGAGTGTGGTCTGTATGTGGCCATCCCGGCGCTGCTCGCGCACTCGGTGCTCTCCCGCAAGGTGAAAGCCATCATGAGCGACATGGAGCAGACCTCGGTGGCCTTCATCAACGGCGTGCCCGAGAAGATCACGGCCACTGCCGAAGAAACTTCCCAAGCCCAATAAACCCAAAACCCTTAACCCGCTAATTCCTATGGAAGCACTCGTCCAAAAAGTGACCCACATCTGGGTGGCCGGTGGCTGGACTATGATCCCGCTGCTGGGCGTCAGCCTTTACATCTACGGCCTCGGAGCATCCATGCTCACCTATTTCAACCGCCGCGGTTTTCGCCGTCTCTCGGAGAAGCAATGGCGCACCTGGGTGATCGACCCCTCCAAGTCAGAGGGCGAAGTGGGCGAGATCATCCGCTACACGCAGGATGAAGTGAAGAGCGAGGACGAGATCCACAATCGTTTCTCCGAGATCATCGGTTCCAAGCTCCCGGTCATCAACCGCCAGATCTCTGTGCTCAACGTGATGGTGAATGTCGCGCCTTTGCTCGGTCTGCTCGGCACGGTGCTCGGTATGCTCGCCACGTTCTCGGCCATCTCCCAAGGCGGTGGCACCAAGACGATCGATGCCATCTCCGCCGGTATCTCCGAAGCGCTTATCACCACGGAGATGGGCTTGCTCATCGCCCTGCCCGGTTTCGTGCTGGCGGCCATGGTGAAGCGCAAGCGCGATGAATACGAAGGTTTCCTCGCCAGCCTCGAGAGCTACACCGTTTTGCAATTCAAGAACCGCTCCGAGTTGCCGGATGACGATGACGACGCCCAGACGGTCACCGAGCCGATGATGGATGGTGGTTCCGGACTTAACCCCGCCACGACATGAAGTTTCGCCGCAATCTGCAAGACACCGAAGAGCTGTCGGAGATCAACATCTCCCCGCTCATCGACATGGTGTTCATCTTGCTCATCTTCTTTATCGTCACCACGGTGTTCGTGGAGGAGACGGGTGTGGATGTGGACAAGCCGCAGGCCGCTTCGGCCCAGCAACTGGAGAAGAACAGCATCCTCATCGCCATCACGGCGAAGAACCAGATCGTCTATGGCGGTCGGGAGATTGGTATCGCGGGCGTGCGTCCGCTGGTGAGCCGTCTCACCACGCGTGATGATATGCCGGTCATCATCCAGGCAGATGGAGCTTCCCAGGCCGGCATGCTGGTCCGGGTGATCGATGAGTGCAAACTCGGCGGCGCCAAGAACGTCAGCCTCGCTTCCGCCAAGTCCAAGTCCTAGTCGTAACTTCTCATGCGCAAAGTCTACACACCGCCGCCGGTCACCGGTGGCCGCTTCTGGCCGATAGCCGGAGCGGTGGGGCTTTCCTTTGTCCTGTTTCTGCTGCTGCCCTTCACCACGATGATCTCTGGTAACCGGGCGGAGAAGGTGGAGCTGACCAAGGTGGGTGCCGTGGATGCACCGCCGCCGGATAATCAGCCACCACCGGAACCGCCTCCGCCGCCGGAGAAGGACGAAGAGCCGCCCCCGCCGGAGCTGGCTCCCGCAGAAGCGCAGCCCATGAGCATTGATCAGTTGACCGCGGATGTCGCCGTGGGGGGTGGTGGATTTCTCGCGGGCATGTTGATGTCCAATACGGAGAACCCGCAGGAAGCCATGAAGGAGATGATCTTCAGCATGGAAGATCTTGACCAGAAGCCGGTGGCCATCGCGCAGATCGCCCCCATGCATCCGCGTGATCTGCTCAAGGCCAAGGTTGAAGGCCAGGTGGTGTTGCTCTTCGTGGTGGATGAACAGGGCCGCGTGGAAGATCCCCGCGTGGAAAATTCCTCCCGCCCTGAATTTGAAAAGCCGGCGCTCGACGCCGTGCGTAAATGGAAGTTCAAGCCCGGCACCAAGGAAGGTGCGCCGGTGAAAACCTATATCCGTCAGCCGATCCGCTTCTCCATCGCGACGTCCTGACACCGAAAATTTTTTGTAACATGAAACGGATTGAAATGAACTGGTTGTTGGCCTTGTTGCTCCTCACCGGGCTGGTGACGGAAGCCAGCGCGGCGCGCAAGTCTAAAAAGGAAGAGGTGACGGTCAATGTCACTAATACCATCACCAAAATCCCCTCGATGAAATTCGAGGCGCAGCCGGTGGACTCGAACAATCCGCTGGCCGGTGCGTTCAAAGACCCGGTGTTCGTGAAGAGCTTCCTCGGTGGTTACGGGGTTAAGGCGGATGTGGAGCCGAAGTTCGATCAGACCAAGACAAACGAAGTGAATTTCTACCGCGAACTTTCCAGTGTGATGGGGCAGGACCTCAGCAAGGCCGCCTACATGATCTCCACGAACCTTACAGAAGAGTCCAATCCCATCTTCGATTACACGCTCGGCACCATCATGCTGCAGAACGGGGAGACCACCAATGCCATCCCGCATCTGGAAAAGGCGATCGAGAAGTTCCCCTCCTTCCTGCGCGCCTGGAAGAATCTGGGCATGGCGCAAGTGCGTTCGGGTAATTTTGCTGAAGCCATCAAGCCGTTCACCAAGTCCGTGGAACTCGGCGGGGTGGATGGCCAGCTCTATGGCCTTTTGGGTTACTGCTACATGAATGAGGAGCGTTTCCTGCCGGCTGAGGGCGCTTACCGCAACGCGATGATCTTCATGCCGGAACACAAGGACTGGAAGATGGGTCTCATCAAGAGCCTGATCGGCCAGAGCAAATTCACCGAAGCTAGCCGCATGGTGGCCGAGATGCTCGCCAAAGATCCGAACGATGTGAGCCTCTGGTCCCTCCAGGCCAGCATCTTCACTCAACAGGAAGACTTCGCCAGTGCCGCGGTGAACTACGAGATCCTGCGCAAGTTCGGCAAGATCGACTTCCGCCAGCTCATGGTCCTCGGTGACATCTACATGAGCCAGGATGCGAAAGACCTCGCGCTTGAAGTTTATCTCCAAGGTGTCGATCAGGAAGAGCCCGGCAAAGCCGAACGCACGGTGCGCGCGGCGACCATTCTTGCAAGCCGCGGTGCTTTTGATGAAGCGGAGAATCTGGTGCGGAAAATCCGCACCATCCATGGCGACAAGCTTTCCTCCGAAGATGATCTGAAACTGCTCAAAGTCTCGTCCAAGGTTTCCTTTGCCAAAGGTGATACGGATAAGGCCGTCGAAGTCCTCGAGAAGGTCATCGAGAAGGATCCGCTGGATGGCGAGGCGCTCCTGATGGTCGGCGATCATTATCTGAAGAACCAGGAATTTGAGAAAGCCGACTTCCGTTTCGATCTCGCTGGCCGCATCAGTGGATTTGAGGCTGATGCCTTTGTCAAGAAGGCCCAGGTCAAGGTCAAACAGCAGAAATACACGCAGGCTGTGGATGAGTTGCGCAAAGCGCAGAAGCTCAAGCCGCGTGACAGTGTGCAGCGCTATCTGGAAGCCGTGGAGCGCATGCTCCGCCAGTCCAGCGGCGCTTAATGCGGGGATCAGGGCTCTGACCGTGGAACACCCATATCTAGTGAACACCAACGCCTTTTTTGTGTCTGGCGGCGGCCTGCAACGGCTTTTTCTGGCTCTGTTGCTGGTGCTTTTCCCGCTGGCACTGACCGCGCAGGATGCCGATACCGGGGCCATCGCTGGTCGCGTCGTCGATACGTGGCAGGGCAGCCCGCTGGGTGGCGTGACCGTGCTGGTGCGCGGCACCACCTTGGGCACCACCACGGATGCGGCTGGTAACTACGCTGTGGCCAATGTCCCTCCCGGCACCTATGCCGTGGTTTTCTCCCGGTCAGGCTACTCCAAGGCGACGATGAGCAATGTGCGGGTCGTGGCCGGACAACGCACGCCAGCGGATTACGCGTTGAAGCCCGAGTTCTACGAGATGGAAACCTTCGAGGCCGTGGCCGAGCCGGTGCTGGACCAAGGAGTGAACATCATGATCGAACGTCAGAAAGACGTGGTGATGGTGGATGCGCTCGGCAGCGACATGCTTTCCAAGCTCGGCGTCAGTGATGCCGCTGAAGCGCTCACCAAGGTGACAGGTGCCTCCATCGTCGATGGCAAGTTCGCCGTCATCCGTGGTCTGAGCGATCGTTACACCTCCGCCACCTTGAACTCGATGGAGATTCCATCGGCAGATCCGTATCGCAAATCGGCGCAGCTGGACTTGTTCCCGTCGTCGATGATCGAGCGTATCGAAGTGAACAAGACCTTCACGCCGGATCAACCGGGTGGGTTCACTGGTGGTTCGGTGAACATCGTGACGAAGACCATCCCGGACAAATTCTTTTTCAAGTTCTCCGCCGGTCTGTCCTACAACACGCAGTCGAGCAACCAGGAGATATTGACGTCACCCGGCGGCTCCACGGACTGGCTGGGCATGGATGACGGCACACGCGCGATCCCCGATGGTCTGGCGAACAATGAGCGTATCCCGACCAGAACGGCGGCCAATATCAATCCAGCGGATAGCGCGTTGCTGATCCAGCAAACGCGATCCTTTAATCTGAAACAGATGTCTCCAACCAAGGATACCGCTCCGCTGAATCACAACTTTTCCTATGCTGGTGGTGATCGGTTCAAAGTGGGTGAAGGCGAGATGGGTTACTACGCCACCTTGAGCTATGATCGCAAGTATAGTGGTTACGAGAACGGAACCTACGAGCGCTTCACTCCCATCGGGGTGGATGTGTTCCGTCAAAAAGTGAAAGCTACCCAAAGCAAGGGCGTGGATGAGGTCTCTTGGGGAGCGGCTGTGGGAATGGGCTACCGGATGGGTGATGCCAATGAATTGTCCTTTACTTTCCTGAACACACAGACCGGAGAGAATTCCGCCTATCGCATCGAAGGTTTGAACGATGTCGATCTCACTTCCCGGTATGAGGCTACCACGCTGCAATATACGGAGCGCAATCTCCGCTCCTTCCTGTTCGGCGGTAAGCATACGTTTGCCAGTCTGGAGGACTTTGAGCTCGACTGGAATGTCTCCTACACGACCACCAGTCAGGAAGATCCGGACCTGAGGGTGATTTCGGCTTTGCATTCTCCGGCCGGCACTTACTTCGACAACAGCATCTATCCCCAGCAACCCAGTCGTTTCTGGCGTGACCTGAAAGAGAACAATATCAACTACCGTGTCGACGGCACCCTGCCCTTCGAGAACTGGACGGATGAGGAAGGCAAGATCAAGTTCGGCATGAACACCTCACTCTCCAGCCGTGACTTCAAGCAGACGGGTTTTGCCTATCTGAGCCAGAACGCGTTTGACGCCTGGGTCTCTTCCGGGGGTGACTTTGCGGATCTGCTCTATGTGATGGAGCGGGAATTGGACGGTGGCAATCACCGCAATTTCTATATCCGCCGGGAGACGCCTAACCTCTATCAGGGCGCTCAGACGTTGACCGCGGGTTACGGAATGATCGAACTGCCGGTGCATAACAAACTGAAGTTCATCGGTGGCGGACGTTTCGAGACCACCGATCTCTCGGTAGAGAGCAGTGGCGGTGCCTTCTTTGCCGCCCAGGCCTCTTCCTCCATCCTGCAACATGATTTTCTGCCGGCGCTCGGCCTTATCTACACGCCCGTCACGAATGTGAATCTCCGCGTGCATTACAGCGAGACGGTGGCGCGCCCGACCTACCGTGAGATCGCCAATGTGGCCACCTTCGATTACATTGGCGGTGAGATTCTGGTAGGTAATCCTGATCTACAATTGACGGCCATCAAGAACTACGACTTCCGGGCCGAGTGGTTTCCGAGCCCCGGCAATGTCTTCTCCATCGGCGCCTTCTACAAGGAACTGGCCAAGCCGATCGAGCTGTTCTACACCCGATTAGATGGTGATGAATCCAGCTACACCAATCGTCCCAGTGCCACGGTGGTGGGTTGGGAAGCCGAAGCCCGGGTGAACTTGGGCATGTTAAAGGAAGACCTGAAGAATTTCACGGTGGGCGTCAATTATGCCTGGATCTATTCCGAGACGGCCCTGACCCCGACGGAAAAGATCGCCAAGCAAAGTGTGGAATCAAACATCTCTGGAACCCGGCCGATGTATGACCAGTCGCCGTATATCTTGAATGCGGATATCACCTACGACAATCCCCGCACCAAAACCACCATCACCCTTTCCTATAACCGGACGGGCCAGCGGTTGGCGATCGCCAACCCCTTGGGACCTGACGTTTACGAACGTCCCGGGGATAGTTTGGACCTGAGCATCTCGCAGGCGCTGAATGATCACTGGAAACTTCGCTTCAGTGCCAAGAACCTGCTGGATCCAGCATACGAACGTTATCTCGGACCGGACAAGACCAGACCCTATTCCAGCTACACCAAGGGTATGCAATTTGGTCTGTCATTGTCTTGCAGCTTCTAGTCGAAAACACCGATCTCAGTGACGGTGATTTCGGCCCCTATCCGGCAATAATCTTCT
Source organism: Verrucomicrobiota bacterium (assembly GCA_030834415.1). GTDB lineage: Bacteria > Verrucomicrobiota > Verrucomicrobiia > Limisphaerales > JAEYXS01 > JAEYXS01. The sequence continues at coordinate 13,742 of JAURFH010000112.1, forward strand.
GCCTTGCCCGAAGGGCTATGAGAGGTGTTTGTCTGGCAGGGTTTCAGGACCGGATTTCGGTCCCAAAAGCTTCCGGGAGCTTCACCAAATTGTAACACACCTGACATGATAGCGTCGCATTAAGAAGTCAGATTCGCAGGGTCCGTTATACACACTTAACCGAAATACGAATGAAAAACTTCAAAAGCGCATCCTTAGCTGTGTTGGCTGGTGCGGTTTTCCTTGCCGGAAGCTCCGCCGACGCTGCCACAGTTAATGTCACCGCGGCCGGAATCGCCGGCACCGCAGTGGCGAATGAGATTCACTGGACGGCTGATAACACCTACATCCTGCAAGATTTGGT
>JAURFH010000113.1 GCA_030834415.1 Verrucomicrobiota bacterium
GCATCGTGCGCGGTTTCCTCAACGCCAAAGGCGCGGTGCAAGCCGCCGATGCGGCGGAGTTGGAGCGAGTTCTATCCGATCTCCTCGCAAATCCAGAGAAGCGGGAAGAACTCGGTCGCAACGCCCTCGCCGTCGTCCATCAAAACCAGGGGGCCACCCAGCGGACCATTGATATGCTACTGGGCCGCACCGGAATTGGCAGCCGCTAAGCAATTCATGGTGTCCTTTCGCCAAATGACCATTGGCATCTCCGCCTGATATGAGTTTTCTTGAATCAGTGCGGAAGAAACTCGCCATAGTCACTTTGCTTTTAGGGCTGCTCTCTGTCCCAGGAAGTTCTGTGTATGGAGGCGATGATTTCCTGAGCAAGCACCGCCTCAGTGTATCCCTGTGGGAGCAAGGTGATTGGGAAGTGCAACTTCACGGAGAGACTCGCTGGCAGGATAACAGCACCAGCCTTAAGGAATGGCTGGTGACACCCCAAGTTTATTGGAAGGCGGATGAGCATTGGCGTTTCGGTCTGGCCTACACCCACCTCGAGTTCCGTAAAGGCAATGGGTTCGATAAGGATCATCGTCTGGAGATTGAAGCCGACCCTCACTGGAAGCTGGCTGACTGGGTAAACCTCGATTTGCGAAACCGGATGGAGATACGTTTTCGCGAAGGCCCAGCCAACGGTACGGAGCGATATCGCGGGCGATTTCAATTCACTTTCCCCATGGAGCACATGGGGCCACTCCATTCCCTATACGCGAATAACGAATTTTTTCTGGACCTCGACTCCCATCAGTTCAACCAGAACCGGCTGACCCCGCTCGGGCTGTCATTCAAACTGAACGACCTCGCGCAATTCCGCATCTACTATCTGCTGCAATCCACCCGCACGCACGCGGAGTGGGAGCAAGGCCATACCTTGGGCACACAGCTGCTGTTCCGCCTGAAGTAAGCTGTGACTTGATTGTCACGTGCAACAGACTCGCTTCCGTGATGGAGGCATACTAAGTTGGGGCTGTGAAACCGACCGGTAATCCGTCTCTGCTCTCCCGCCGCCACTTTGGCCGGCAACTATTACTCTCAGGGGCCTCGCTTGGTTTGCTGCCCGCCATCCTGCGCGCGCAACAGGCACCCGGATTTATCCAAGGGAATCGACCGGTGATCCAAGGCGGGGCGATGACAGGCGACATCATTGGCAGCACGGGTGTGTTCTGGTCTCGCAGTGATCGGCCATCCACGATGTTGCTGGAGCTGAGCACAACGCCGAAGTTTGAGCAAAGCCGCCGCATCCGTGGGCCCGTCGCACTGGAAGATACTGACTTCACGGCCAAGCTGACTTACGGCGCCTTGCCTCCCGGACAGACAATCTTTTATCGCCTCGGTTTTGAGGACCTGGCCAATCCCAATGTCATTTCCGAACCCGTCACCGGTTCGTTCAAGACGCCTCCGACCGGGAAACGCGACATCACCTTCGCGTGGTCAGGTGACACCGCCGGGCAAGGTTACGGTATCGATGCCAGCCGCGGCGGTATGCGCACCTATGAGGCCGCGCGCAAACTCCAGCCCGATTTCTTCATCCACAGCGGCGACACCATCTATGCGGATAACCCCGTCGAAGCCGAGATGAAGCTGGATGATGGCTCCATCTGGAAAAACGTGGTGACCGAGGCGAAAAGCAAGGTGGCCGAGAGTATCGCCGATTTTCGCGGCAATCACTTCTACAATCTGCTGGATGAAAATGTCCGCCGCTTCAACAGCGAGGTGCCCATCTATTTCCAATGGGACGATCATGAAGTGCTGAACAACTGGTATCCCGGCAAGTTGATGACGGCAGACCAGCGTTACACGGAAAAGAGCGCCTCGGTGTTGGCGGCTCGCGCCCGTCGGGCTTTCTTTGATTGCCTGCCCATCCGGCCGAATCCGATCGAGCGTATCTATCGCAACATCCCCTACGGCCCCTCGTTGGAACTCTTCTTCCTCGATATGCGTACTTATCGGGGCCCGAACTCGGCGAACCGGCAGACGGAACTGGATGATGAATCTGCTTTCTTGGGCCGCCAGCAATTGGAAGAACTGAAGCGTGCGCTCGTCGCCTCAAAAGCCACTTGGAAAATCATCTGCTCCGACATGCCCATCAGCCTGCAGTGCCGTGATGGCAAGGACGCCTTTGAAGCCGTGGCCAATGGCGATGGTCCCGCACTCGGGCGCGAACTGGAGATCGCAGAGCTGCTCCGCTTCATGAAGGAGAAGGGCATCCGCAACACGGTCTGGATCACCACAGATGTCCACCATTGCAGTTCCATCTATCACGATCCGAACAAAGCAACTTTCCAGGAGTTCGATCCGTTCTGGGAATTCATCTCCGGCCCCTTGCACGCCGGAACGTTCGGCCCGCCTGCCTCAGATAATACGTTCGGTCCCGAGACCCGTTTCCTTGGTATCCCCAAAGTCATGAAAGGCAACCGGCCACCTTCAGACGGATATCAATTCTTCGGCACTATGAAGATTGATGGGAAGACCGAGGAACTGACCGTCACTCACTGGGACGTGAATGGGAAAAATCTCTGGAGTGTCACCCTGCCGCCGAAGCTCGGGTAAGGCTTACTTGCCGCCGAACTTTTTCAGGTAATCCTGATACGCCAGCGGTACCCCTTCTGCCATCTGAATGGTCGGTTTCCAGCCCAAGGCAAAGAGCTTGCTGCCATCCATCCACTTGCGCGGCATGCCATCCGGCTTGGCGGTGTCCCATTCGATCTTTCCTGAATACCCCACCGCCTCGGCCACCAGTTCGGTCAGTTGCTTAATGGTGATCTCGATGCCTGACCCGACGTTGATGAACTGCTCTTCCGAGTAATTCTCCATCAGGAATACACAGGCATTACCGAGATCATCCGAGTAGAGGAACTCGCGCAGCGGTGAACCTGAACCCCAGCAAGTGACGGATTCCGCCTGGTTCACTTTCGCCTCATGCATGCGCCGGATGAGCGCCGGTAGCACGTGGGATTTGTCGAAATCGTAATTGTCATTCGGGCCGTACAGATTCGTCGGCATGACGCTGATGAAATCACAGCCATACTGACGTCGATAAGCCGCACACATCTTGAGGCCAGCGATCTTCGCGATGGCATACCACTCATTCGTCGGCTCGAGCGGACCCGTCAGCAGATGTTCTTCCTTCATCGGCTGGGGTGCATGCTTGGGATAGATGCAGGAGCTGCCGAGGAAGAGCAGTTTCTTGACCCCGGCAACATAAGCGCCGTGGATCAGGTTGTTCTGGATCTGCAGGTTCTCGTAAAGAAACCAGGCCGGGTATTCACTGTTGAACTTGATGCCACCCACGCGCGCCGCCGCGATGAAGACATACTCCGGTTTCTGCTCTTCGTAGAAGCGGGTCACGGCCGCCGTATCCAACAAATCCAGCTCGGCATGGGTGCGCCCGACGATATTGGTGAAGCCCTGCCGCTCCAGTTCACGCCAGATGGCGCTGCCGGCCAGGCCTCGGTGACCGGCTACATAGATGCGAGCGTCTTTGGCGATCTTCATATGACGGGAAAAGTTTAGCCTCAATTCAAGCCGCACGCCAGCTTCGCCCGGGCCAGCACTTTGACCGCAGTTTCCTTGGCTTTCGCGGCGCCTTCCTGCAGCACCTGCTCGACGTAATCCATATTGGCTGCCAGTTCGGCACGCTTGGCTCGGGCCTCGGCGAAGTAATTCCAGTAGTGCTCGAAAAGACCCTTCTTCAGATCTCCATAGCCCATACCACCCGCGCGCAAGCGGTCTTCAAAATCTTTTGCGACATCCGCCGGAGCAACGTGCTTGAGGAGCTGGACGGCGATATTCTTATCGGCATCCGGCTTGGGTTCCTGCGGGGTGCGGCTGTCCATCACGATGCCCATGATGCGCTTCTTGGTCGCCTTCTCTTCGCTGAACAGCTCGATGGTGTTGCCGTAGCTCTTGCTCATCTTCTGCCCATCCAAGCCGGGAACAAGGGCCACTTCCTCACGGATGCGCGGTTCAGGCACCACGAAAGTATCGCCATACTGATGGTTGAACTTGATGGCGATATCACGCGTCACTTCGAGATGCTGCTTCTGGTCCTTGCCGACCGGTACGATATTGGAATCGAACAACAAAATATCTGCGGCCATCAACACCGGATAAGCGAAGAGGCCGTGATTCACCGCCCCCACATCACCATCCGCCAGCTTGGCCACCTTGTCCTTGTAGCTATGGCAGCGCTCCAGCAACCCCATCGGCGTCACGGTGGAAAGCAACCACGCCAACTCCGCCACTTCCGGAACATCTGATTGCCGCCAGAAAACGCACTTCTTCGGGTCCAAACCACAAGCCATGAAGTCCAAGGCGACGTCCAACGTGTACTGCCGACGCTTGGCCGCGTCCGTCAGCGAGGTCATCGAATGGTAATTGGCGATGAAGTAATACGCCTCGCCCTGCTCTTGCAGTTCGATGGCCGGCCGCATCGCCCCGAAATAATTCCCGAGGTGCAGCGCGCCCGAAGGCTGGATACCCGTCAAAATTCGCATGGCGCGCACAGTAGCAACCGGTTCCACGCCGTTCAAAGGGTTTTCCTTGGGGTTGTCACAGATTTTACCAGCCCCCTCCAGTAACCATTCACCAAACAAAAAACCGCGCCCGGTTATCCGGACGCGGTTTGCGTAAGTCTTGCTAGCCAGCTTACTTCAGTTCATTGGACTGCATGTAAGCCACGATGTCCGCCAAGGCCTGGGCATCCAGACCGAGCATATCGGCACTGAACATGAGGGAACGGTCCATCTTCTTCACGCTCTTGATCTTCTTGCGCGGGATGGTCTGCGTCTGGCCCGCCATGGACTTGATGATGGTCGGGTCACCATTGGCCAAGACCATGCCCACCACGACCGTGCCATCTTTGGCGATCAGCTCGCTGCCTTCATAGCCGTGCGAGATCTCCGCAGAAGGATTGATGATCGCGTTCAGGACCACTTCGCGTGTCTGTTGCTTGCCGAACTGCGTCAGGTCAGGGCCGAAGTCCACGCCCTGATCACCGATGCGGTGGCAGGTATAGCAAACCACCACGGCAGTCTTGCCGCGCGCCACATCGCCCTTCAAGGCGAGGATGTCCTTGATCGGCGGCAGGGTGGATGGCGTCGTAGGTGCCGGCGGCATCTCGACTGCGCTGATCTGGACTGTATCCGGATCATACAAGCCGCTCTTCTTCAGCACTTCAGCCAGGCCGAAGTCATTCCAGTCATTGCCCATCCGGTTGAAGAGCCACCACATGGCTTCCGCTTTGAGCGGGAAGCTCTCGGACTTGGCCAAGTCCACCATGGCCATGGCGGCTTCCTTGGATTTGATGAAGGCGATGCCGTCCATCATGCGCTTGCGCTGGTCTGCAGAAACGCTGTCAGACAAGGCGCGGGCTTTCATATCGGCCACAGCCTTGGGAGCTCCCAAGCGCCAGGCGATCCAGCCCATGCTGTCCGACCAGTCTGTGGCGGACTTGCCCGCCCCGAGTTGCTGCGATACAGCGGCGTAGATGGCCGGGGCTTGATTGTCAGCCGCCGTTCCGAAGGCTTCAAGATACGTGCGGTCCTTGCCGTCGAATTGCTCAGCCAGACGGACCAACAGGTCTTTCTTCTCGCCCAATGGCTGGTCACGCAAAGAGAGTGCAACCTCGCGACGCACGGCAGGCGAAGCATCATTCACCATGCGGTTGGCGAGGGTCACGATATCGTAACCGCCACGACGCAAAGCGCGGTAGGCGACAAGGCGGACCTTCTCATCCTTGTCCTTCAACAAGGTCTCGACCTTGGCGACACCCTTCGGACCCATCTGAGCCAGCAGCCAGATGGCGCGCGCAGCGATGAATTCATTGCGGTCATTCAGCACCTTGCTGACGGCGGCCACGGCCTTGTCACCCTGCTCTTGCAAGCGGGTGAAACCGAGGTTGCGCACATTCACCGCCGGGCTCTTGAGGGCCTCGATCTGGCCCGCCGTGGTGCTGAGGTCGAACTTCGGGATCTTCGGTTTGAAACCCTTTGGCGCGATACGATAGATCGTGCCAGAAGTCGTTGTGTCCAGATCCGCATGACCACCGACGCGGGCATCGAACCAGTCAGACACATAGATCGCGCCATCCACACCCACGAGCACATCGGAGGGACGGAAGAGCGTCTTCATCTCGTGGTTCACACTGTTGTTACCACCGAGGAAGTCCGAACCGGCGAATTCCTTTTCCTTGTTCGAGGTCAGGAAATCGAAGCGATCCAATTGGAAACCAGCGCCTGAGAGCTTGGGCATGTAGCCAAACACAACATTGCGACCGGCTTCGCAGGCGAGCAGGAGGCCTTCCCACTTCTTGCCGAGCGCACCGTTCTCGTAGAAACCGACACCGGTAGGTGAACCACCGCCATAGACATCGCCCGCAGGCATGGTGCCCGGATCATCCTGACGCCACTCGGCCTTCTGGATGGTCTGGCCGGGACGCATATCTGCGCGCCAGGAGCGCTTGCCGTCGCGGGAGGCGAAACCGGCATTGCCATACTCCAACACGTAGCTCACACGGCAAGCCGGGGGATCGTCGTTGTCATTTTGGAAGACATCGCCAAACGAATTGACGGTCTGCTCGAAGCTGTTGCGGTAGTTGAAACCGATGATCTCCGTGTAGGTGCCATCGGGCTTCATGCGGGCGGAGAAGCCACCGATCCAAACATTGCCGTCATCGCTCTGGCTGCCGGCGATCTGTGTGGGATCGAAAGTGACGTCTTCCTTGCGCAGGTTCGGGCGGTAAGGGCTGCCGATGCGGAAGGTCTTGCCGGACTTGTCGGTGAAGACCGCGCCGCAGTTGCCGCTGTTCCAGTACCACATGCCATCAGGACCGGCAGTGACGGAGTGCAAGCTGTGATCGTGGTTGCGGCCATTGAAACCGGTGAGGAGCACTTCGCGCTTGTCGATGCCCTCGTCGAAGACCTGATTGTTGTTCACGTCCGTGTAAACAATCATGCTCGGCGTCTGGGAGACGATGATCTTGTTGCCCATCACGGCGACCCCGAGCGGGGCTTCGAGGAATTTTTCCTGCACGAAGACATGGCTCTTATCGGCCTTGCCATCGCCATCGGTATCTTCCAGCACCATGATGCGGTCGCCCTCAGGACGGCGGCCGGCATGGCTGCGGTAATTCACGCCCTCGGCCACCCAGATGCGACCCGCTTCATCGGTGTCCATGTTGGTGGGGTTGAAGAGCATCGGTGAAGTGGCCCAAACGGTGACTTCGAGGCCTTCAGGCACGGCAAAGAAATCGGTGGGGACGGAAGTCGGCTTTTGTTCAGCCGCCGGCTGGTTCTGGGCCTGCGAGCCCAGACTGAGAGCAGCAACGCCCAAGGCGCAGGCTAGTAATCGACGTGTGGTCATAAGGTGAAAGGTATGATTCACCAAGGAATGGCGGGAGAAAAGGGGAAAAATCCCAAATACTACGTTTACGGGGTAAATCACCCCAGAAGACGGCCCGCCAAGGGAAATCCACCCTTAGCCACGCGGGTCAAAAGCGTCCCGCAAGCCGTCTCCGAAGAAATTGAGCGCCATCAGGGTACTCACCAAGGTGATGGCCGGGAAAACGATAAGCCACCAATTGATACGCACCGGGTTCAATTGGGCTGCCCCTTCCGCGATCAAGGAGCCCCAGCTCGCAAACGGCGGCTGGATACCCAACCCCAAGTAACTCAAGAAGGATTCATACAGGATAACCGATGGCACGGTCAGCGTGATGTAAACGATGATGATACCGAGGACATTTGGGAGGATGTGACGGAACAGGATACGGCCGGGGCCAGCCCCGAGCGAACGGCTGGCATCCACGAACTGGCGGTTCTTCAACGAGAGCACTTGTCCGCGCACAATACGGGCCATGGTCAGCCACGATACGGCACCGATGCCGACGAAGAGGAAGATCATCCGGCTGTATTGCGCAAAGTCAGCCCCGAACGCATTGGTGAACCACCCTTTCACCAATTCTTCCAAGGTGGTTATCAGCACGATGACGAAGACGATGGAGGGTAGCGCATAAAGGATGTCCACGAAGCGCATCATCGAGCCATCCCACCAGCCGCCCAAGTAACCGGCGATGGCACCCCACAAAACACCGATAATCAGACTGACCAACGCGCCGACGATACCCACCATGATGGAGATGCGAGCCCCGTGCATGATGCGGCTGAGCAAGTCGCGCCCGTTCACATCCGTGCCCATCCAGTAGGTCATATCGGGTTTGGCAAAAGGCTGGTCGGTAAGCTCTACCGGAGAATGGGTCATGCCCACGGGCAGCAGCTTGGCCAGGGCAGGCTTGCTGAAGAGCGGCCAGATGAGTACCAGCAGACACAGCGCGGCCAGAAAAGACATGCTGATTACGGCCGGGCGGTTCTGCTTGAACCGCCGCCATGCACGTTGATTTGGGCTCAGGTTTTCCATCATCCCACTTTCACCCGGCGGTCCAGCACGCTGTAGGCAAAGTCCACCACCAGATTCAGCACCAGCAACATCACCGCATACAGCAGCACCAACCCGACCACCATCGTGTAGTCACGGTTCAAAGAGCTGTTCACGAGAAACACCCCGATGCCCGGCACCCGGAAAATATTCTCCACTACGAATGAACCGACGAGCAGATCGGCCAACAAGGGACCACTGTAAGAGACAACCGGCAGCACGGCGATACGGAAGGCGTGCTTCACGAGCACTTGCGTCTCGCTGAGGCCCTTGGCCCGGGCGGTGGTGATGAATTCGGAATTCAATGTGCCCAGCATCCCTTCACGCATCAGGCGGGCGACCTTGCCGCCGAAGTAAAGACCCAGCGCCAGCGTAGGCAGCACCGCGTGCAACGGCGTCTCCCACATGCCTACCGGAAACATCCCGAAATGGATGGCGAATATGAGCACGAGCAGCGGTCCTACGACAAAGCCCGGGATGCAGATGGCCAACAAGGCGATGAAACTGCCGCCGTAATCCAAGACGCCGCCTTTCTTCACGGCCGTGATGAAACCGAGCGGGATACCGAAACCCTGCGCCAGCAAGAAGGCCATGATACCCAAGGTAAGCGAGACCGGCAGACCTTGTGCGATGATGTCGTTCACCGAGTGGTTGCGGTATTTAAGTGACGGGCCAAAGTCACCCTTCATCAGGTTCTTTAGATAAATCCAGTATTGCTCGAGCAAGGGTTTGTCCAAGTTGTATTTGGCTTTCAGGTTGCGCTCGATCTCGGGCGAAGCTGGGGCACGCTCCTTGTCGAATGGACCACCCGGGGCAATCCTCACCAACATGAACGCCAGGAAGCTGATGATGAGCAGCAGCGGTATCAGGAATGCGATGCGTTTCAGGTAATACATGGCTAGGGCGACGCGGCCAGCTTCTGCGCTGAAGGACGGCTGGTGCTGCGGCCATCCTTCCGGCGAAGGTTCCAGATGGGATGCTCATCCAGCAAGTTCTGATGCACGCCCTCGACCTTGGCGGGATCAAATATATTCACCCCCACATAAAAGAACAGCGGCGCGATGGGCAGGTCTTCACGGATGAGCAACACCTCGGCATCGTGCAGGATCTTGGCCCGTTTCGTCAGGTCACGTTCCTGATTGGCCTGCCGGATAAGTTCGTCATATTGCGGATTGGCCCAGCCGGTACGGTTGTTGCCGTTGCCGCTCATGAACATGTCCAGAAAGGTATTCGGGTCCACGTAATCCCCGATCCAGCTGCTCCGGCTGGTGTCAAACTGCATCTTGCTCTGGTCAGAGAGATAGACCTTCCACTCCACCTGCCGCAATTCCATGGTGATGCCCAGCTCCTTCTTCCACATGGCCTGCAGCTCCACGGCGATCTGTTTGTGCATCTCGCTGGTGTTGAAAAGATAGTTGAACGTGGGGAACCCTTTGCCATCTGGGAAACCGGCTTCGGCCAGAAGCTTGCGGGCCAGTTCGATATCGCGCCCCAAACCATCCGGAGATGTATAGCCCTCCATGCCAGGCGGGGTGAGGCAACTGGCGATCTTTTCTCCGCTCTTGGTGATGTTGTTCACCAAGCGCTCCTTGTCGATGACGAGGGCCAGCGCCTTGCGCACGCGCACGTCATTGAACGGCGGCTTGGTCACGTTGAAACGGATGAAGTAGGTGCCGAGGTAATCGTAAGTATGGACGTAATCACGGCCTTTGAGCACATCCATCAATTCGCTCGGGATGAGGTTTTTATCCCAGATGATGTCCGCCTCACCGGTTTCGTAGAGATTGAGCGCCGTGGTGGCCGACTCGGCAGGCAGCAGGTCGATGATCTCGTTCTGGATGTTCTTGGCATCCCAATAGAGCGGGTTCTTGCGAATCCGGATACGGTCATGGATATGCCAGAAATCCAGATTATAAGGACCGCTGGTGGGCAGCGGGCGTTCCATCAACCAACGATCACCATGTTTCTCGATGGACTGACGCGGGACGACAGCCAGCGTGCGGAAGGCGCAGAGATCGAGGAAGAAAGGGGTGGGGCCTTCCAGGTCCACCTTCACCGTATGCGTATCAAGCGCAGTCACACCGACATCTTCCTTGGTGTAAACCTTGCCGGTAGCGTTGTTGGTCTTGCCGGTGTTGAAGCCCTCCCCATTCTTCACGTAGTAAAGCTGGCCGGCGTAATCACTGGCGGTCAGGGGGTCCAAAGCACGACGCCAAGAATAGACCACATCATCGGCGGTGATGGGTTCACCGGTGGACCAGAGGGCGTTGGTGCGGAGGTAAAAGGTATAGGTCTGGCCATCGGGCGAGATGTCCCAACGCTCGGCGATGCCGGGGATGGGTTTGGCGTTCTTGGGATTGAAACGGGTAAGCCCCTCAAAAAGCGCGCCCGCTACGCGACCATCCGGCTGACCGGTGACGATGGCGGGGTCGAGTGATTCCGGTTCGGCCCCGTTCATGATGATGAGGTCCGCCCGTTGCTCCAGTTTGCGACAGCCGGTGACCAGCAAGACCAACAGAACGCAAGCGGTCACGGCCCAGTGCCGGATGCCGGTCGGTTGCTTGGTGCTGGCGGTCACGATAGCCATGGAGATTTCGCAGCCCAAGTTAAGACGGTCCCTGAACCAAGCGCAAGCCTTACACCCAATGAGGGAAGGATTGTTCGCGTGGTAGTGCCCGAGGCGCCTCTTGATGGTAGCCGTGGACAGAGTCCACGGAACACCGCGTTGAAGTATTGCGCGTCAGGTAGTGACGCAATGAGGGAACCAACAGCGTCTCATCAAGCGTCACTATAGGTGACGCGGTTGACCGAGGCGGCGAGAACCGTGGACTTCGTCCACGGCTACCATCATTACGTGCCGCTGGCACTCTGAGATTCACTGCTCGTATTCGTAGCTGTGGAAATCCCCTGCTGATGATTGGAAGTAAACCAGCACGTATCCCAGTCTGAAGGGTGTTTTATAAAGCCAAACGACGTTGCTGGGGCCGACTTTACGCGCAGGTTTCCCCAATAAGTCCAGCACCTCCGCCTGAGTCATGCTTTTATTGAGGCGTTCTAGCTTGCGCTGGGGAACCGGATGCAGCACGAACGCATGGACAATTAGCGCAACCGATATGGTGGCGGCGATCAGCAGACAGACGTGCTTTGTGTTGCGGCTCATCGCCACGGGCTATTACTCCTTCGCCTTCGCTTTGGCCTTTTTTGCTTTGGCCTTGGGTTCCGGCTTGGGCCAGGGCTTGAAGACGCCGCCGTAGCTGTCGCGAAGTTGGTCGGTGCGTTGACGCATCTGGGCCAGCACTTTGGCGTAGGCGGGGTCGTTCAGGAGGTTGTTCACCTCTTCGTAATCGGTCTGGTGATCGTAGAGTTCTTCAACCACAGGCGTCTGCTCGAACCAACGGATGTAGGACCAGCGTTCCGTGCGGAGTCCTTCGCTCTTGGGGATGTTGTGCCGGTCAAAGAGATGTTCGTAGAAGAAATCCGTGCGCCAATCGGCCGGCGCTTTGCCATTAATGAGCGGGATGAGGCTGTGACCTTGCATCAAGGATGGCACTTTCACACCCGCGTAGCTCAGGATGGTCGGGGCGATGTCCACATTCAGCGCCATGAGGTCCACGGTTTCACCGCGGCGGATAGATGGGAGCTTCGGGTCCACGATGATCATGGGCACGCGCACGGAGTGTTCATAGAGATACCACTTGTCCGCGAAACCGCGTTCGCCGAGGAAGTAGCCGTTATCCGCCATGAAGACGATGACGGTGTTCTCCGCCATACCGCGTTTCGCGAGTTCGGATCGCACCTGACCGATGACGCGGTCCACCCCGCTGATCATGCGGTAGTAACCCTTCACCATGTCCTGATACTTGCCGGTCTCATCGAAGCGCCAGTGGTAACGCACGCGGCTCTCGGAGGTTTTCAAGAACTCGGGGTTCGCCTCGAAATATTCCGGAGCCATGGTCTTCACCTCGGGGATGGTGACGTTGTCGTAGAGACCATCTTCCGTCTTGGGCCAGATGTATTGGCGCGGATCATTGTCCTCGGCATGTGGAGCATTGAAGTTCAAGGAAAGGCACCACGGCTTGTCCTTGTCCACGGTGCCAAGGAATTCCACCGCCTTGTCGAAGACGATATCCGTAAGATGCTTTTCCGAGCCGTCCGGCATCTTCTTCATGTAGGGCGAGCGGTTCAAAGGCTGGAAATAATCGAACATGTCGTCGGTGCGACCTTGGTTCACGCCCACGCCGAACTTGCCCACAAAGCCCGTGCGATAACCCGCCTGCTTCAATTGGACCGGGTAGCTGATATCCGTATGCGCGTCCTGGATGGGCGGCGTACCGAAGGTGTAACGGTGCGTGCGCTCATAAAGACCGGTGAAGAGCGAGGCACGGCTGGCAGCGCAAATCGCCGTGGTGACGAAAGCCTGACGGAATCGGATGCCATCCTTGGCCAGTCCATCCATATTCGGCGTCTTGATGATAGGATTGCCTGCGCAACCCATCGCATTCCAGCGCTGGTCATCGGTGAGGATGAAGAGGATGTTGGGCGGCTTGGCGGAAGCGGCCTCCAAGCGGGCCAGCAGCGACAAAGCCAGAAAAATGGCGCAACTCAAGATACGTGACATGCGGGACATGGGAGAATAGATAGCAAAGGCGGTGCAGGAGGACAAATGAATTGGTGGGAGCGCGGGATGACGTTGTGCATGGGCAATAGCGTCAGATTAATCGAGCCCTTCGATAGCTTCGTACCACGGCCCGCTGAGGCCAGACGGGCCCTACCTCCTTACGGTTTCCCAATCATCAGCTTGGAGAGGATGGATTTGGCAATAGGTTCATTGCCAGCAGGGTCGGGGTGGACGCCGTCTTTTAGCAGGCTGCTATCTGGAATGACGCCGAAGAGGGTGACGAAATCGCACTGCTCTTCTTTCGCCAGTTTTTCAAACGCGGCACCAAGTTCCTTCAGTTTGCCTTCGCGCTCGTTGGCGATGGGTTTGGTAGGACCAAGGGCCGCCTTGTTGATATTGGGCGGGCCGACGAGGAGGATGGGCAGTTTCTCGCCATAGGCCGCGCGGGCTTTGGTGATCATCGCGCGGATATTTTTCACGGCCTTGGGGATGCATTGGTCCGTGATGTCGCGTGAGTCATTCGTGCCGAGGGCGATGACGAGTTGGTCCGCGTGTGGGTGTTTCAATAGCATGGCCTCGAATTCTTTCACGGAATTCGTCGGGCGTCCGCCCTTCCCTTCATTCACCAGCTTGAGCTTGCCCTCCGCTTGCTTCTGGATGAGCGCCACCCAGGCATGGCTTTGCTGGTCCTTCGGCAGCGCGCTACCAGCGGTGATGGAGTCACCAAAGACGATGACGGTGCGCGGTTCGGCGGTGTATCCAAAACTGTGGAAGAGCAAGAATAAGCTAAAAACCGTGATTCTGATTTTTTGGAAGCCGCGCATAACTTTAAAGAGTATAGCAATAAAGTTCAGCCGTCACTACGTGACGAGGTGAATCGGGGATGGCTTACCGTGGATTAAAATCCACGGCTACCATCGGGGTTCGCTACGC
>JAURFH010000114.1 GCA_030834415.1 Verrucomicrobiota bacterium
CGTCGATAATGATATCACGCGAAGGGCGCACCGCCCAAAACTCACCGAGTTGGGTGACCCTGATACCCGGCACGAGATCGTTGACTTCCGGCCCAGGTTGGACCGTGCGTTTGAACGTTTCCTCACCGTAGAGATGTTGAACCAAAGACCGCGGACCAAGGCGGCGGTTGCTACGGACCGGATTTTTCCAGGCGTAGTCCATCGTTTGATCCACGGTATAGGTGAAGGGGAGATCTTTGTGGATGTCGTAACGATCCACCCGCAACAATTTATTCGGCTCCAATTGTTGGGTGGCGATATGCCGCATCAATTCATCTGAGAAGATAATGTCGATGTTGGTCGCCAGAATGAAGCGCCCACGGGCCCGCCGGATACCCACATTCTTGGCGATCATCTGGAAGAAGCCGAGGTTCTCGGCGTATTTGAACTGATCATGCAAAACGCCAGGAACAGTAATCACTTTGGCCTGACAGTAGGTGGCTTCAGGGGGGAGTTGCAGCACCCCGGCCAGACCGGGTCGGCCAGGGACGGGATTCCAGTCCACCAGAATCAACTCCGCAGTAAGCTGGTATTTTTCACACTGCAGTGCGAAACAGTTAATAAAAATCTGGGTGCGGATCAACGGATCCCCGCCATGATCGTCGTTGCGTGAGGCGGCAACGACTGTGAGGTAGGGAGCGGATCTTGTGCTATGCGCCATAAAAACAGCAAGACATGGCCTCGCGCAGACAAGTTGTAAAGTCTCCCATTAGCTGGACTGTGCTGGATTCTTGCCTCCATCAACCACATATTCTTTTGCAGCTGTAATCACCTCATTTTGCTGGTCTTCGGTCATTGAATTGAAAAAAGGTAGGCGCACTAGGCGATTGCTGACATCCTCCGTAACCGGACAGTCTCCAGGCAGGCCACCCCACCGGCTGGCATAACTCGACAAATGTAGCGGGAGGTAATGGAAAACGGCGAGTATCCCGCGAGCTTTCAAGTGTTCGATAAATGCGGTGCGAGCTGGGAGCGTGGGTAGGATCAGATAATACATGTGCCAAGCTTGATCGCAGTGATCCGGCACCATCGGCTGGCGAACCCCATAGGCCGAGGCCCACTCCTTGAGTTCATCGTGGTAACGACACCAGATATTCCGCCGTCTTTCCTGGATTGTGTCCCGAGCCTCCAACTGAGCATAGAGAAAGGCGGCCAAGACATCACTCATCACGTAGCTGCTGCCGATGTCCACCCATGAATACTTGTCCACTTGACCACGAAAGAAACTCGTCCGGTTGGTGCCTTTCTCGCGAATGATCTCCGCCCGGGCAGCGTAGAGGGGATCGTTGATCAGTAGGGCCCCGCCTTCCCCGCATGTGATGTTTTTGGTTTCGTGGAAACTCTGGGTCGCCATGGCGCCGAGGGTGCCGAGCCAACGGCCCTTGTATTTCCCAAACAGACCATGCGCGTTGTCTTCTATCACGGTGATGCCATGGGCTGCGGCAATCCGATTGATGGCGTCCATTTCACAGGCCACTCCGGCATAATGAACCGGGACAATGGCTCTGGTGCGGGGAGTGATGAGGTTGACCAGTTTGGTTTCGTCCAAATTCATAGTGTCTGGACGGATATCGCAAAACAAGGGCTTGGCGCCGCGAAGCACGAAGGCGTTGGCGGTGGAGACGAAAGTGAAGGATGGGACAATCACTTCGTCGTTGGGCTGCAAATCGAGCAGCAGGGCAGCCATTTCAAGGGCGTGGGTGCACGATGTAGTGACGAGCGCCCGGTGCACACCCAGGGCGCTTTCAAGCAGCGCCTGGCACTTTTTGGAAAACGTCTGGTCCCCGGCAATCTGCCCCGTGGTGATTGCCTGATTAATATATTTCAACTCGCTGCCACGGAGCGAGGAATGATTAAACGGAACACGATAAACCGTCATATTTTCTGGAAAACAAAAAGCTTCTGCGTGCCATAATCACCGGCGGCAGGCATCGCGGCAAACCAGCGGTTCCATTCCGCCAGTGGATTGGTCACGTCGAGCCCCGCATTGAGGGCTTTGGCCAGTAATGGTTTGATCACCCTGGTGCCCACATAGTAACTGCTGGCAAAATTGACCAGTTCGACCAGTCGAAGTTTGCCCGCAACCTCACTGATGACCTTGTCCTCGTCCAGATAGAGATTGAACGGAGGCATGGGAATGGTTGGCAGATCCCATTCACCGCGAAACTGGTTGAGTTTGGTCCAGCCCTGCAGTGTTGCCTCGGAGAGCAGTAGTAATCCGCCGGGACGAATGACGCGTTCCAATTCATGCAAGGCGACGCACTGTTTTTCCCAATCCGGCAGATTGATCACCACCCGGGTGACGATTACCTTGTCATAACTGTCATCCGGTTCGGCCAGCTTGGTGATATCCCCGACGTCGAACTCAATGCTGCTGGGCAAAGCAGGGGAGAAGTCCTGCAATCGTGCCCGGGCCTGATCGATCATCTCCGGGATGTAATCCACGCCTCGGATGTTAATATTTTTCAGGTTGGCGAAACTGGCCGTGGAATAGCCGTTGGCACAGCCGACGTCGAGAACCCGGTCGCCGTCGGCCAGTCGTGAACCAATTTCGGAGATTTCTTTCTCTATGACCGGAACATCGGACCAAGAGGCAGCAGGAGCCTTTTTATGGAGCACCGCTTGCTCGGTCCAAAAATTGCGGATCTCATCGACTGTAAATTTCGCTTTCATTTCTGTTTTGGTTCTTTCTCGTTGTTAGAGGGTTGTATTTTTAAGGTGTAAGAAGGCTTTTCCATAAGGCGAAAATGCATCCGCGCCAGATATTCGCCGATTATCCCCAAGGTCAGGAGTTGCGCCCCTGAGAATATGGCGATGATTGAGGCAAGGAAAGGGAATCCAGCCACGCTGCTGCCGACCAGAAAATAACGGCCCAGGACAAAGGCAAGAACCCCCAGCCCAAATAGCATGCAGGCAAATCCGATGATGCTACCCAATTGCAGGGGCAGCACGGAAAACCCGGTCATCATGTTCATGGCGTGGCGGAAAAGTTGGGTGAAGTTGTAATTGGACTTTCCTTTCATCCGCGCCTCGTGTCGGACGGCGAGGGTCCCGAAATTGGTGGTTCCCCAAGTCAGCAGCACGTCGATATTGACGTAGGGACTGTGGTAGGCGGCGAAGGCGTCACGCAGCTGGGTGTGGAAAACGCGGAAGGCGCAGACCATCCGGGCAGTTTCCGCCCCGACTGCACTACGCAGTCCGGCCTTGGTGATCTGGGAGGCAATGTCGCGCAACAGACCATGCTTTTCATTTTGAGGCGGGCCATAGACCACATCGAAGCCCTCGTGAAACCGCGCCAATAATTTGGGGATTTCCTCCGGAGGATGTTGCAGATCGTCATCAAGCGTGACGATGGTATCATAATTCGCGTGGCGAATGCCGCAGAGCAAGGCATTGTGCTGTCCGTAGTTTCGCATCAGGCACATGCTGCGCACCCAAGGGTGGATCTCAGCCGTCTGCCTGATTGTTTGCCAGCTATCATCGCGACTGCCGTCATTGACCAGGATAAGTTCGTAAGGCAAACTGGTCGCCTGCAACACCGGCCCGAGTCGGGCCGCAAATTCCGGCAAGGTGGCGGCGCTATTATAAACCGGCACGACCACGGACAGGCCGGGGGGGAGAGGGGTGCTATTTTCCGTAGAAAAGGTCATGGTCACATTAAGCGTCTATGGCGCGGGCCACGCAAAGCAAACTGGTGCCGAAGGGCAGCGGTCGTTCGGTCCGTATCCGGTTTAGTTCCCATGCATGCAGACGGCCGACCGGGCCGGAGAGCAGAGCGGGCAGACGGTGATCGTTTTTCACGGCCTCCGATGTGCCGACTGGCTTGCTGCTGGATAGCTTCAGCCGTGAGGGCAACGCGCGCAGAAACCAAACCGGGACCGTGAGCCAGACAAAGAAATAGGTCATGAATTCTAAAGTGAAACCGGCTTGATTTAGCACCTGGCTGAGTCCAGCCCGGGTATAGCGCCTGAAATGTCCGGCATGAACATCCTCATGGGACCATAAGGTTGGAAATGCCGGGACCGTGCAATAGAAACGACCTCCGGGTATCAGTTGGTGTCGAATTGCGCGCAGAAATTCAACGTCATCTGCGATGTGTTCGACGACGTCGAATGCCCCGGCAGCAGCCCAGGATTGTGTTTGAAAGTGGGCGTCTTCCAAGGTCGCTTGAATCACATGTTTTACGCCTCGCCGCACCGCATTGCGGGCGCCGCTCCCCGGCTCAATCAAGGCGCATTCTACGCCGGCGTTTTGCAGGGCAGCGGCGACGTAGCCATTACCCCCGCCAATATCGAGCAGCATACCGCATGGGGGAAAACGCTCGATGGTGGTCAAGAGGCAAGCCATGCGGTGGCGAAACCAGTAGCTTGTGTCCTCGATTTGGAAGCAACTTTCGTTGCCTGAATCCGGATACGAAACCTCGGTGGCATTTCTGGTGCGCCAGAGACCTTCCTGCCACTCAAATTGATCAGTCGCGGGGTGCCAATTTCCGATGCCGGCTGGAGGGGATGAGGGGAAGGCAGGCGGCTTCATGGACTGACCGCGACAGATTCGCGTTTGAACCGATAAAGCGTCATCCTAGTGGGCAGCGGAGTGTTGGGCTGGTCATAGCTTGCCAAGACGATGCGCAGTTCCTTCACCGCTGCAGGAATGAAAAAATTGTGGCAACTGTGGCCGGCAGAGGTGAGCAAAATCGTTTTCAGGTTGTTGAAGTGCTCGTCCTGGACCATGACCGTGCAGGCGCCGTCTGCCGGCATTTCGAGCACGAGTGCAAATTCGCGGACGTCGTCCGGTTTGCCCGGTGGCAACGGGGCAAAGTGAGTTGCCGCATGGTCGTCCTGTTGTGTGCGATGGAAGATGGGATAACCAGACTCGCTCGTAATTAGGTCACCCGCGCGGGTGCCGCCGGCCACGAAGCCAAGGTGGCTGGTGTAGGGATCCGGTTCCGCGCTGGTGTAGCTGGCAAAACCCTCGCTGAAAATCTTCTCGTTGGTGCTTCTTTCCGGATCATAGGTCCGAAGCTGCATGGTAAAACTAATCAGGTCAAAACCGGCACCCGCTTTGCCTGGCACGGGCATAATTTGTGGGTCAACCGGCTCAAAATCACGGCGGGCGAGTGCCTCATAAAGTCTGGTGAGATTCTCCGATCCCTTGCCGGGGGCGCCGAGCAGGATAATGGTATTGCCGGAAAGATCGGGTTTTTCAAAATCTGGGAAAAGTTCGAGTGTAAAAAGCCGGTAGCCCCAAAGTTTGGTGGAAGCTACTGAAATGCCATCCCGTTGGGTGCCATCTATCCAATAGCGAAACGAACGAGGGGGGAAGTGCTCGGCGACGATGCGGTAGGCGGCATGCACCGCCCGGTAACGGTCGCGCAGGTGATCGGATATCTCGGGACCGTTGAATCCATCATATTGGGAACATACCACAATGCCCAACAGGAGAAACTCTCCACGCAGAATTTTGGGCATGAACTGCTTGCCAGTGAAATGCACAAACAGAGCCACGAAGCCCGCAACAGTCATGAGCAATCCGGCCAGGATGAGAGGGACCGGCTGAGGGGCTTTGAGGAAAGAAAATAGACCGAACAGGGTCTTGGAGTGTGCGAGGCTGTTGGCACACAGGATAAATGCCAGCAGCGCGACCAGTGCACCTGCCGTCCAAAGCGCGGTTTCTTTCCTTGGTCTCTTGTCCGGGGTGCAGGAAAGGACAAGCAAAGGGACGGCGAGACAGAGATGGAAAGTAACATAGTAATACAGCAGCAACACCCCCATGCCCCTTAGCTCAAATATGAAGGCGGTGCCGAGTGAAGCGGCCAGACCGCAAGTGAGTGCGAGGGTCAGATGTCGCGCCGTGGCATCAGTTGCAGGAGCCACGAGGGACCGAAACAGACCGCAAAGCAGGCTGCATACCGGCAGCACCAACCAGACCGCGCTGGTGATCCAGTCCCAGTTCTTGGGCGACCACGGATTGCTATCCTTCAATCCGTTCATGTAAAAAAGCATATCAATCTGAGGCTTCAAGAAGTGGGTTGATGCACCCGCTCGCCGGGAAATGAAATCGATCGCCACGATCAAGAGCCCGGCCGCAGCGAGATATAACCCGACACAGATGGCCTGCCGCTTGAAACTCCAGCGCAGCCAGACCAAATGAAACAATGCAATGCCCACCCCGGGAGCGGTCAAAGTGCTGAGATTGCAAATAGCCATGCCCGTGAAACATAGCCCGGCCAGAAAAATCCATCCCGGCCATTTCCTAGAATCCTTCGCTAGGGTGATGCAAGCCAAGGTCAACACCCCATACATGATGACCCCCGTGTCGACATAATCAGAATGCAGGGCGACGATGATCTGGGGGCACAAAACGCTGAGGCCGACAGCGAGCAGGGCGGCGGCAAGACCTTTGCCCCGGTAGATAATCACCCCGCAACCCAAAGCCAGCAGTGCGGACACCGTCAGCTTGAAGCAAATATTGGCCGTCGCGGCCGGCAGGATACTTTGGAAAACTATGCCCGGCAAGAACCACGAAAGGCGCGAGCCATAATAGGTGGGGCCGAAGTCCGCGATCTGATTTTTCCAATCCCACATGTAGCTGGTATAAATCCAACTATCGAGCAATTCGAACGGGGGGAAAGTATAGCCCGGCCGGAACTGCATCAAAAGCACTGTGCACAGGCTCCACATCATGATGAGGAGTGCCGTATGTCGTTTCCATTGGTCCTGCGGGGTCGGACCATCACACAACCGAATTACCTGATCCAGAGCGCGACTTGCAATGGAGCACCGCGAGTCAGACATGACTTTTGTGGCAGTCAAAGTTGGTTACATCCAAAGTGGTTTCAATTTGGCGGACGTTGCGTCGTCGTCCCGACAGAGACCGATCGGCACATACGTGATCCGAGGATCTTCACCCAGTGACTTGAGGCAGCGCCAAAAATCTATGACCGTCACCTTGTCCCGTCCATGCAGCAACACTTCGGCCGTAAGTTCGGTATAGCTTTTATCCGTGGTAGCCACGAGCACGACATCAGCATCCTTCAAGGCTTCGTCCAGTGAATCAGTGACCAGGGCACTCATTTTCAACTCCATCTCGGCATGGGGAGCGGCGAGATTGTCATGGCCGACGACGCGATACCCGGCTTCCGACAGGGCGCGGCAAAGGTAGATGCCGGGGGATTCTTCGATCACATGCGAAAGAGGTTTGTAGGCCAAACCGAGGACGGCAACATTTGCACCCTTGGGCAGATGAGTTTGAAGCTTGTCCACGTAGCGTTTTGAAAGTCCACGATTATAGTCATCGTTGGCCTCCAACAGGCTGCTGTTCACGTCCAGTTGCCGGCCCATGAAGTTGAGGGCGACATTATCGCGCGGAAAGCAGGGGCCGCCAAAGCCGAATCCTCCGGTGAGGTATTTTCGGCCGATGCGTTTGTCCATGCCAAGGGCATCGCTGATTACGTCCACATCGCCGCCGGGGATGTGTTCACAAAAGTCCGCGAGCATGTTGGCGAAGGAAATCTTCATCGTCACGTAGCTGTTGACGGCAATCTTTGCGAGTTCCGCATTCTCCAGACTCATCCGTTTTACCGGGGCATTGTTCTGCGAGACACGGTGGTGGACTTGCTCGAGCAGGTCGCCGGCACGGGAATCCGACTCACCGAGCAAATAAAAATCGGGATTGAGGAAATCGCGAATGACACTGCCGAGCGCGATGAACTCGGGGTTGTAGCACAAGCCAAAGTCGGGGCCGCATTTTTTCCCGGACTCATGTTCAAGGATGGGGAGCAAACCGTGACGGGTAGCCCCGGGCAGGACAGTGCTCGTGAGCACGATCACGTGGTAACCCATCTTTTTGTGCATGGCCTGCCCGAGGGCCTTGAAGGCATAGCGGGCATATTGCAGGGTAAAGGCGCCGCGCTCGTCACTGGGCGTGGGCACGATGACAAAACTGAGATCGCTGCCCAAGACGGCCTCCTCGGTGCTCAAGGTTGCCCGGATTCGTTCCCGGTTGGCCGCGATCATCTCATCCAGGCCGGTTTCCTGGACCGGGGCCCTTCCGGCATTGATGGCATCAACCGCCTGGCGGTTGACATCGACGCCTATAACGTTGAGTCCGCGGGAAGCCAGACCGGCAGCCATGCTACCGCCAAGTTTGCCGAGACCGATGACGGAGACAGTGTTTATCATGAACTCAGAGAAAGGATACCGCACCCAAAGTCATCCAAGAAGTGCGGGCGAGTAAAAACACCGTGGTTAGATCGTGCCATTGCGATAAAAACGGGCCGGATTTTCCCGGAAGCGGCGCATGTGTTCCCGGTAGCCCACTTCATCGTGGCGAAGACTTCGGGTGAGTAAATCAAGCGAGACATCCGTATCAAGTCCCATGATAGGGCCATGTTTCAGGATCAGTTCAGCGGCAAAATCGGGCAAGCTGAAGCTCTCAAACAGGCAAGCGAGTTTGAGTAATTTTCCAGATGACACAGGCGGTAGTGCCGGTTGCCCTTCGAGCCCGATGGCGTCCCGGAGGTAGAGGGCATCGCCCTGATAGGGGCGACCGGAAATCGATTGGGCCGGGCAATCCCATTCGAAGCGATTGGGCAGGGCTCCGGCTGCGTATTTGCGGGTGGTGAGGCCGAAAAGATCAAACCCCCATGAACGCATGAGACGGTCGGTGTTGTGAAAGGTGTGTTCGTTCGCCCCGGTGCCCCCGTAAAAATTTACTTCCAGCACCATGCCCAGCACGGGACTTTCTCGGATCACTTTCTCCCCGGAAAGCAGCGCTGCCAAATCCTGTCCGTCGATGTCGATCTTGATGAAGTCGACATCGGTAAAACCTTCACGCCCCGCCAATTCATCCAAGGTGAATGTTTTGACCTCGGCCAACCGCTCCGCCTGCCAGGTATTCAGGACCGGGAGTTTGGTTTCCTGGCTGACCCGTTGGGCGAGGGCTTCGGTGGCGGCCGCCGATGATAGCCGGGCCCATGGATTCAACTCGGTGGGTGGGCGGTTTCTTTGTTGCTGACTGAAAGGATGGTTATCTGGCAACCCCACGAAAGCCGGAACATAACGCACCGCAGGGTTGACTTCCTGGGCACTGAGTCGGGCACATTCGTCCAAAACGGGATCGATACCCAGGGCTTTGAGACGGGGCTCAAATATCCGCCAGAGCGCAGCAATTCCACCACTGCAACCTACATCAATCAGTTCAAAAGATGAGTCGTGTAATAAGCCGCGTTGAACGACATCATTGGTGAAAAATTGATGGGGAGAAGCGAATTCCATAATTACGGGCAACTGAGACAGGCCGGTATTTATTACGGGCGCAAGTCCATGATGCGCCAGTCGTGTTAGTGGATCAGCTGATGTTCACCACGGAGTCCTTGGACGCACCAGATTTCATTTGGTCATGAATCCAAGCATAGGTTTTCTCCAAGCCGGTGCGCAGTGAGATCGAAGGTTCCCATCCCAGCATCTTCCGGATCAGGGTATTCTCTGAATTGCGTCCGTTTACTCCCTTGGGGGCGGAAAGGTTGTAGCGGCGCTGCAATTTCACCCCGGCGATGGATTCGACCAAGTCGACCAACTGGTTGATGGAGACCTTTTCTTCGCTGCCGAGATTGATGGGAAAGTTGATTTCCTCGCTGCGCATGATGGCCTGGCTCCCATGCAGACAGTCATCGATATACATGAAGCTGCGGGTCTGGTGACCGTCGCCCCAGATTTCGATCTCATGCTTGCCACTCTGCAAGGCAGAGATGACTTTGCGGCAGATCGCTGCAGGTGCCTTTTCCCGCCCACCATCGAAGGTGCCATGGGGCCCATACACATTGTGGAAGCGGGCCACCCGGGTGATGAGACCGAAGTCCTCGGTGTAGTGTCGACACATGCGTTCACTGAACAGTTTTTCCCAACCGTAACCGTCTTCCGGCATGGCGGGGTAGGCGTCGGATTCCTGCAGGCCGGTGACGTTGGGATCGGTCTGTTTGTCGTGGGCATAGACGCAGGCGGATGAAGCGTAGAAAAAACGGTTCACGCCGTGCTCTCGAGCAGCTTTGAGCAGATGGGTGTTAATCAGCACAGTCATCATGCAAAGGGCCTTGTTTTTTTCAATGAAACCCATGCCACCCATGTCGGCCGCGAGATTGTAGACCCATGCGGCTTCACGCAGAGCTTGGCGGCAGCAATCTATCTCCTGCAAGTCGAGGCAGAGATTTTCCACTCCGTCGAACTTTTGATACCACCGATCAAGCGGTTTCAGATCGACGGCTCGGATACGCAGATGACCCTGCTTAAGCAGATCGGCAACCAAGTGCCCGCCGATAAAGCCACCAGCGCCGCATACAACAATGAGGTTTTCTTTCATGAAAAGATAATATGGAAGGGTTTTGGGTGATGCTGCCAAGCCGCGATTTTAATGCCGGCGCAGTCCTAAAGCTTGTTTGAGCGCAGCAAGATCCTCCAGCCAGGCGGCGGCGGAGGCATCGCTGGGCATGCGCCAGTCGCCGCGGGGCGAGAGTGACACCGAGCCGACTTTCGGGCCGTCTGGAAAAGCCGAGCGCTTGAACTGTTGGGCAAAGAAGCGGCAGAGGAACACTTCCAACCATTTCAGAATCGTTCCCTGATTATATTTTCCTTCGAAGGCCTGCTCCGCCAAGAATACGATTTTGGCGGGAGGGGCGCCGTGACGCACGCAGTGGTAGAGGAAGAAGTCGTGTAGTTCGTAAGGACCGACTACGTCTTCGGTCTGCTGGTCTTGACGCCCGTCTGTATTGATGGGCAGCAGTTCGGGACTGATAGGAGTATCCGCGATGTCGTGCAGGATTTGGGCGGATGCGCCGGAAAACTCAGCCTCGGCACACCAATCAATCAGATAGCGCACCAAGGTCTTGGGCACGCTGGCGTTTACGTGATACATCGACATGTGGTCGCCATTGAACGTGCACCAGCCGAGGGCGGCCTCCGAAAGGTCTCCGGTGCCGACGACGAAACCGCCCACCTGATTGGCGAGATCCATCAAAATCTGGGTGCGCTCGCGGGCCTGAGAATTTTCGTAAGTAACATCATGGACATTCTCGTCGTGGCCTATGTCGATGAAATGCTGGTTCACTGCATCGTGGATGGGTATGATGCGCAAAGTGCACCCCAGTTGGTTTACCAATTTTTCGGCATTGCTGCGGGTTCTCTTGGTGGTGCCAAACCCGGGTAGGGTGGGCGCCAGAATACCTTTGCGATCGAGCCCCAAGAGATCGAAGGCATGGACGGTGACCAGCAGGGCCAGAGTGGAGTCCAATCCACCGGATATGCCCAGGACGACAGTTTTTGCCCCGGTATGTTTAAGGCGCTTGGCGAGTCCCGTGGACTGAATGGAGAAAATTTCCCGGCAGGTCTCAGCGCGGATCGCTGGGTCGGAAGGGACGAAAGGCAACGCGGGGTTGGGCCGGAGCGCTCCCAATGGCTGTTGCTTATTGCCAGACCGATGGGAGAGGGAGACGGTCACGGATTGGATTGCCCGGGCGTACGTGGCCGCGGAGAAACTGCTGTTACACAACCGCTCATGCTGGAGCCGGCCGAGATCGATGTCGGCACAACTGATCTGAGTATCAAATTTGAAACGCTCAGACTCGACCAGGAGCACCCCATTCTCTGCGATCAGAGAATGACCCGAGAACACGACATCCGTAGAAGATTCACCCGGACCAGCCGAGGCATAGGCGTAGGCGGCAAGGCAGCGGGCGGATTGCTGTCGCACTAGCTCGCGGCGATAAGTGGCTTTGCCTATGAGTTCATTGCTCGCAGATGGATTGAGGATAAGATTCGCGCCCGCCAAACAGAGTTCGCCACTCGGTGGATTCACCGCCCAGAGATCTTCACAGATCTCGATGCCGAAAGTGCACCCGGCTTTGTCATCTTTAAAAAGGAGATTAGTGGCGAACGGCACAGTATAGTCGTCGAAATTGACCTCCATGGGTGAGAGCCCAACGCCTGAGGTGAACCATCGCTCCTCGTAGTATTCGCCCGTGGTGGGGAGGTATTGCTTGGGCACCATGCCCAAGACTCGTCCGGCACCAAGCACGGCCGCACAGTTGTAGAGCCGGCCATGCACCGCCATGGGCAGACCGACGACCAGGTGGATTTTCCGTTGCCCAGTGATCCTGGCCAATTCAAGCAAAGCTTCGCGAACCCGCACCTGAAGAAGTGATTGGGTAAAGAGATCACCGCACGAGTAGCCGGTCAGGCACAATTCGGGGAAGAGGGTGAGGCTTGCGCCCTGTCCCACGGCTGTCAGCAGGGCCGAGCGAATCTGGCTGATGTTGAATCCGACATCGGCCACGCGCAATTCGGGCGCAACAATGGCGACCCGGAGGAATCCTTGGGCAAAGTAGTAGGGCTTCATCGTTTGATGCCGAGCAGAATGAAGCTGGGGTCGATCCATTCCAAGGTGGCGAACTGATCCGTCAGTTCCGCTCGCATGGTTTCTATTGCTGCCGTGACACCTTGAACCGATGGAGAACCAGCAATGATGTCGGGGTGAGGGCAGAAGTCATGCCAAAGCATGAAACCGCCGGGGCGGAGCAGCGGGAGAGCCTTCCGCGTGTCGCTGATCACCACCTCGGTTTGGTGGCCTCCGTCGATGAAGACACTGTCGAAGAATCCTTCCGGGTAGCCGTGCGTATCCCAATCACGGCTGTCGCAATAGATCTGGCAGACGCGGTGCCCGAGTTGTTTTTCCCGGTAAAGGCGGCCAATATAGGATGCGGCGTCAGTGCGGTGATATGTGCGCGGTCCAGACTCATCCTGGCCGTAATTGGCGGTTATTGCTCCCGGTGGTGCCTTGGCGTCGTCGATTACGCGTTCCCCATAAGCCCACGAGCCATCATCCTTGGCCTCACCATCGGGCAAGTTGAGGGTCCAGACCGTCGCGGCACTTGCTTCAAGGCACAGGCAGGCCCCAAAACCCTGCCAAGTTCCAAACTCGAGATGGCGCCGGGGTTGGTGATGCTTGTAAAGATAGCGCAGGATTATGGCGTCATCAACTTCTGTATTCCATTCGGCCCAACCGGGGTTGCGCGTGACAGGAGGGCACGGACCATTGAGTTTACGAGCTAGGTCACCGAAGGAGATGGCGGGGATCGGCGATTGATTCATGCCGGGAGAGCGAAGTTGAGCGTCAGCGCTTTGCCGGTCACGAAGCTTGCAGCTGGTGCGGAGCGACGCACCACGAAGTTGTCGTGGTCGAGAATCTGACAATGCTGGTAGCCGTGGTCGAGCAGCCACTCAGCCGCCGCGAGGTTGGAATAGCCGCGCACACCCAACGCATGGTTCAACTCCACGACCAGCCATGGATCAAATTGGGCAAGGGTCTGCTCGGCGCCCATCAGGACCTCGAAGTCGAATGAGTCGACGTCGATCTTAATGCAGTCGAGGCGACTCAGTTCGAGACTTGAAGTGAGGGAATCCACCGTCTCAAAGTCGTATTCCATTTCCTCGGGCGGACCGCCCCAAACGCGATAGATTTTTTCCGTTCGACGACCGGGGTGCTGGCCCATGGCGTGTCGATGCACCGTGGCATTGCTCACCCCATTATGTGCCAAGTTTGACTCCAGCATATCGGCAGTGGAGGTGGGTTCCACTGCGTGAATATGGCCTTGAGGGGATAGCTGGGAAAAAAGGATGGTGTAATAGCCAATGTTGGCACCGCAGTCCAGGTAGGTCCAGTCGGAGCCGGCATGCTCAACAAACCAACGTTTGGTTTGCATTTCACAATTGGGATAATACCAAGCGAAGCTTTCGTAAAAGGCGGGCAGTTCGATCGGGGGGCGACCCGGAATGTTGCTGTGCATAGAGTGAGACAGGGAGAACGTGGCTTAGGATGAAAGCAAGGAGGGCATTTTA
>JAURFH010000115.1 GCA_030834415.1 Verrucomicrobiota bacterium
CCAACGGGGCATCAGCGGCCACAGCCTGATTCGCCAGCGCACCGGCGAGCGCAAAACATAACGCAATAAGACGGGTGAATTTCATAAGGGGCGATATTTGCAGGAAGCCGAACGCTTGCAAACGCGAAAAAACACCACCACCAGCTAGGTTCTAAGGTTTATCCCTTTTCACTTTTTCCGCGTGCCGTTAGCTTCCGTCCACGCATGAGCATCCGTCTGGAAATGTTGCAGGTCGCCCGCGTCGCCCCCAAGACTTTGGGCGACTCCGCCGACCTCGTGCGCGACTTCATCCTCGCGCAGCAGAATCCCGACGGCGGCTTCCGCGATCGCACCGGCACCAGCGATCTCTATTACACGGTCTTCGGTCTGGAGGGCTTGCTCGCTCTTCGTGCTGACATCCGCGTGAACGCGGTGGCTGAATATCTCGTGCGCCAGGGATGCGGTGAACGGCTGGACTTCGTGCACCTCTGCTGTCTGGCACGCTGCTGGGCTGCGCTTGCCAATCAACAACCGGACGTCCTCGCTCAGCGGCCCGATGATTTAGTCACGCGTGTCGCTGCCCGGCTCGAAGAATTCCGCACGGGCGATGGCGGGTATCATCCCCTGCCCAAGAGCCAGTTCGGCACGGCGTATGGTTGTTTCCTCGCGCTGGCGGCCTATCAAGACCTCGGCGTGGAATTGCCCGAGCCTTTGCGCGTGGTGCAGTGCCTGAAATTTCTGGAGACGCCCGATGGAGCATGGACCAATGAGCGTGGCATGAAGTTCGGGGCCACTAATTCCACAGCCGCGGCGATCACCTTGCTGCGTCATCTGCACCTGCCCATCACCGCGCAAGTAGGCGAGTGGCTGCTCAAGCAGACGCACTCGCAAGGCGGTTTTCTGGCCATCCCCGGTGCGCCCATTCCCGATCTCCTTTCCACTGCGACCGCACTGCACGCTTTGTCCGGTCTGGAAGTCTCCTTCGATCCCATCCGTGAGCAGTGCCTCGATTTCATCGATACGCTCTGGACCGCCGAGGGTTCTTTCCACGGCAACTGGACCGATGATCACCTCGACTGCGAGTATACCTACTACGGCTTGCTGGCGCTGGGGCATCTGAGTTTGTAGGGGAACGCTCCTCTCCGCATTTGACCGCTTTGCCAAGGGAGCTTACAACCTCCACGTGGCACCCATGAATCTTTTGAACCGCATCGCGCTCGTCGTCTGCCTGTCACTCTCTTTTACCGCCCAGGCGCAACTCACACCACCTAAGCCCATACCGATTGTCGGCGCGCGTCAGCCCGCGTTGAGTCCGGATGGCAAACGCCTCGCCTTCGTCTATCGCGGGGATATCTGGCTCACCTCCAGTGATGGCGGCCGTGCGCTTCCGCTCACCCAGCATGTAGAGAGCGATGCCTATCCCAAGTTCTCACCGGATGGCAAATGGATCGCTTTTGCCAGCCGGCGCGAGGGCAGTTGGGATATCTATATCATTCCCAGCGAAGGCGGTGAAGCCCAGCGCCTCACATGGCATGGCGGCACGGACATCCCCACCGGCTGGAGCCCGGACGGCAAGCAAGTGCTCTTCACCGGCAAACGCGATACTGCGAACTACGGCATCTACGGCATCGATGTGCAGACCTTCGGGTTGACGCGTTACGCGGAGGATTACGCCAAGCTGGACGCCGCCAGCTTTTCGCCGGATGGCCGCCAGATCCTATACGGGCGTTACGGCTTCCCTTGGTATCGCCCGCGCTACTCCGGTTCGGCGGCGGAGCAGATCTGGCTGTTGAACGTCGGCTCGGAATCACGTCGCCCGGTCACCAAGAACGAGTTCCAGCAGCTCTGGCCGCAGTTCCTGCCGGATGGCAAACGCATGATCGCAGTCTCGGTGGATGAGGTGACACCCAGCACCACCAAGCTCAATGAGACTTTGCCGAAGATCACGGATAGCGTGGAACGCACCCCGAATCTTTACTTCATCGAACCAGATGGTTCACGGAAGCGCTGGAGCAATTTCACCGGAGGCGCGGTGCGGTGGCCATGCGTGGCGGCCAAGTCTGCCGATGTGGCGTTCGAATATGGCCCGGACATCTGGCTCCTCAAGCGCGGTTCCATGAAACCGGGCAAGCTCGCGCTCTATGTCTCGGTGGATGCCAAGCAGACGACGCGCCAGGGTGAGATGCTTTCCAAGGACGTGACCGAGGCGGAGCCTTCGCCTGATGGCAAGATGTTCGCCTTCGGCCTGCGCGGGGACATCTGGACGATCGCAATGGACAAAGCCAAGGGTCCGGAGGCGCGGAATAGTGAGTTCGCCCGCCGGCTCACCGATTGGGCGGGCGATGATTCTGACTTCAACTGGTCGCCCGATGGCAAGAAGCTCTACTTCACCTCCGATCGTGAATTCAACGTGCGCGTGTATGAGATGACACTGGATACGCTCAAGGTGACTTCGCTCTGGGACCGTCCGGAAGATGTGACCCAGACCCGGCTCTCGCCTGATGGCAAGAAGATGGCCTTCTGGGTGGCGGGTTCAGAGGGCGGTCTCTATGTGCTCACGCTGGCGAACAAGGAAGCGAGGAAAATCGTGTCGCAGCCCGCTCCGCAATGGAACGGCATCGGTGGCGGTGATTTCTCCTGGTCGCCCGACAGCCAATGGATCTGCTACGCGGCGGAACCGGAAAGCCGTTCGTGGAATCTGTTCGTCGTACCCGCGGCCGGTGGCGAAGCGGTGAATGTCACCCGGCTCAACGCGTTCCATGGCGATCCGGCCTGGTCGCCCGATGGGAAATACATCTTCTTCCGCAGCACCCGTGAGGGCAATGGCCTCTACGTCCTGCCCTTGCAAAAGGAAGAGGCGCGCATGGAGGACATCACGCTCAAGTTCGAGCGACCGAACGGTGATCTCAAGGTGGATATCGATTTCACCGATATCACACGGCGCATCCGCCGGATCAGCACACAGTATCCCGATGGCAACATCACGGTGACGAGCAAAGGCCTGATCCTCTTCCTGTCCGGGCGGGATGTCTGGTCGGTGACGTATGACGGTAAGACCACCAGGAGGCTCACCACCGGCGGGAACAGGTTTGCGGTGCGGGTCTCGAAGGACGGAAATACAGTCTATTTCGTGAATGCGGGCGAACTCTACAAAGCGAAACTGCCCGATGCTTCCAATCCGGAGAAAATCAGTTTCCTGGCCGAGTGGGAAAGGGATGTGGCCGATGAGCGCAAGGCCGCCTTCACACAGTTCTGGCGTTCCTACAACCGCGGCTTTTACGATCCTAATTTCCACGGGCGCGATTGGGTCACCATCCGCAAGCAGTACGAATCCTTGTTGGGCTCCATCGACACGAATGATGAATTTGCCTCCCTGCTGAACCAGATGATCGGCGAGCTGGAGTGCTCACACAGCGAGGTGAACCCGGCGACAAATTCCGTCCGCAATGCGGTGACACCGCAGCTCGGGTTCGAGATCGACTACGGGCATAAAGGTCCGGGCCTGCGTGTCGCCCGGGTGCCGGAAGGCGCCCCCGGCTCCTTCGAGCGCACCCGCATCCAGCCTGGCGAATACGTCGTGGCCATCAATGGGCTCGATGTGAAACCCGGTGAAGGTCTCTATGAGGGCATCAATGACAAGGGTGACCGGCTCTTCGAGTTCCTCGTGAATTCAAAACCCACCCGCGATGGTGCTCGCACGGTCAAATACCGCCCGCTCCGCAACAACGAGTGGGAGAGCCTGCTCTATGACAACCGCATCGAACGGTTGCGCAAGGAGACGGAAGCCAAGAGTGGTGGCCAGATAGGCTACCTGCATATCTCTGCGATGGGCCGCGATGATCAGACCAAGTTCGAGCGTGAGGTGTATGAATACATCGCGGGCAAGGAGGCGCTCGTCATTGATGTGCGGTTCAATCGCGGCGGCAACATCTCGGACACGCTCATCGACTGGCTGGAGCGCAAGCAGCATGCGTGGTTCCAGCCGCGCGATGGCAAGCCGGAGCCCGGTCCTTCGCGGGCTTGGGACAAGCCGGTGATCGTGCTGATGAACGAGCATAGCTACTCGAACGGTGAGATGTTCCCGGACGCCATGCGGACACGCGGACTGGCCAAGCTCGTGGGCATGCCCACGCCGGGCTATGTCATTTGGACTACCGGCATGCGGCTCGTCGATGGCACCAGCGCGCGCATGCCGCAGAGCGGCGTGTACCGCCTGGATGGCACTCCCATGGAAAACCTCGGAGAGCAACCGGATGTGCGCGTGCCGATGTCCCCCGATGACTGGCTGAACGAGCGCGATCCCCAGCTCGAAAAAGCCATCGAATTGCTGAAACAGAAATAGTGCGCTTGTTTTCATGTAAACTTCCGCCACAGTGGGCGGCGACGATGAAAGCTCACGTTATGCGCCGTAAATTCAATCTGTTGCTCCTGTCCGTTCTCACTGCCGTCACGGCAAGCCAGGCCCAGACACTGCCCGAGGCTCCGCAATTGGTGCCCGGTGTGCGCAAGATCATGTATCAGGGCTGGAAAGATTCCCTGGTGCTGGAATCACCGGATGCGGATGTGAAAGTCGTGGTGGTGCCGGAAGTGGGCGGGCGCATCATGGAGTTTTCCTACGACGGCAATAACATCATGTGGATGAGCCCGGATGCCCCGGGTCGTACTTTAGAAACGCATCCAAAAGGGTTTTCCTCCGGGGGACATCAGGCGGATATCGGACCGGAGTTACGCACGCCGGTCATCCCCAAGCGCACGGAACTTTTCATCGGCAAATACACCGGCTCCACACCGCGCGACTTGATGGTGAAAGTGGAAAGCGAACCTCACAAAGCCACAGGCGTGCAACTCGTCCGCGAAGTGGTGCTGGACCCCATCAATGGTGAGTTGGGTGTGTTGCAAACGATCAAAAACATCTCGGCTACCAATGTCTCGTATTGCGTGTGGGATCGCACCTTGTGCAAAGGTGGTGGCTTTGTGTTCTTTCCTCTGGCGAAGAAGAGTCGTTTCCCGGCGAAGTGGTCGGTCCGGGGCGAGGCTGAAGGCAAATATTTCTACGACGGTATCAATCCGCAGCACGAGAACGTGAAGATCATCAAGAACACGCTCGTGGCTTACTGCAAAGGCGCGCCCAGCAAGATCGGGGCGGATAGCGACGCGGGCTGGATGGCGTATGTGAAAGGAAATCTGCTGTTCATCAAATATTTCCCTTACTCCAGCAAAGGTCATTACTCTGACGGAGGCAATTCCGTGGAGGTGTATTGGAACGAGAATTTCGCCGAGATCGAACCACTGAGCCCCGAAAGGACCATCCTGCCGGGTGAGAGCTATGTGTTTCCGGAGAAGTGGGTGCTGATCGAACTGGACAGCGATATCCACACCCACCAGCAGGCGGCGGAACTGGTGAAGAAGATCCCGGCGTTCAAGTTTTAAGGCATCCGGCGCAGCCAGATGCGGTTGAGCTTCATCAGCTCCTTGCCAGGAGCGCTCAGCACTTCCGCGCGCAGACTGGCCGGACCGGAACGCAGATTGATCACGCCTAAAGTGGCACGTTTAAAGACGTTGCCGGACGGAGTCGCGTCCGGGCAAAACTCCAAAGCTTGGCGGCCAATACCCAGTTTAAGCCGACCGCCCACATCGGCGGCATGACAGGCATAGGCGATGGATATCTCATAACGTCCACCGCGCGCGAACTCGAGCTGCCACTCGGCGGAATCGCCGGGCTGTGACCAGCCTTCGATGGTATCCCAGTCGTAAGCCTCGAAGATATACTCCGTCTTTTCGCCCTTCAACGTGGCCCAACTGCCTTGTAGCTCGACGGTTTCTTCGCCTGAATTACCGACGGGTATGGGTATCGGGGCATAAGTCACACCTTTGGTAACTTCATCAAACCAGCGCACAAACTCCGCGCGAAGGGCTTTCACTTTGTCAGGATGCTTGGCGGCGAGGTTCTTCTGCTCACCGGGGTCATTCACGAGGTCATACAATTGCCACTTGGCCGGATCGGGTTTCACGTTGGACCCGAATTGGCCGATCAGTTTGAACTGCGGATCGCTGATAGACCAACGCTCGTCGGCATCCGGGAAATAGCGGTTCCACGTGCTGTAGATGTAAGGATGAAGCTGGTCACCGCGACCGGCTTTGAGCAGAGGCAAGAGACTCAGGCCATCGATGGTGCGATCCTTGGGTAAGGGTGCGCCGGCCAATTCACAAAAGGTAGGCAGGAGATCGATGTGCGAGGTCTGAGCGGTCACCTTGCCACCAGCGGGAAAATGACCGGGCCAGCGCACGAACAGCGGGGAACGCACGCCGCCTTCATAAACGCTCGCTTTGTTACCCTTGATGCCGCCCTGCCAGTATTTGCTCACGCCACCGTTATCGCTCATGTAGGCGATGACGGTATTCTCCGCGAGACCCTCTTCCTTCAGATGCGCGAGCAGGCGGCCGATGTTCTGGTCGATGCGTTCCACCTGGGCATAGATGCGGGCTTCGTGGATGGGCAGGCCGAGCTTCTGGTATTTCTCGATGAGTGCATCACCCTTGGCCTGATTGATGTGTGACGTATCGAGGATGTGCGGGGAGTGTGGGGTGTTAAAGGCGAGGTAGCAGAAGAAGGGGGATTTCTTTGTGCGTTTGGTGGTGTCGATGAATTCCATCGCGGCATCGGTGAAGAGATCGGCCACGTAGCCACGGGTCTCCACCGGCTGGCCATTGTGCACGAGTTGGTCGGCGTATTCGTAACGCTCGATGTGGCCGTGATAATGGCCCATGAATTCATCGAAGCCGCGTTGCTGCGGTTGATAACCATGATATTGACCGAGGTGCCATTTGCCGAAGAGGCCGGTGCGATAGCCCTCCCGCTTTAGCAATTGGGCCACGGTGGTTTCGCCCAAGCCCATGGAGTCGCCACCAAAGCGCGTGTTATAGAGACCGGTGCGGAGATAGTAACGGCCGGTCATGAGTCCGGCACGGGTCGGCGCGCAGACGGGCTGCACATAAAAGCGCGTGAACTGAACACCATCATGCGCGAGTGAATCCAAGTTGGGGGTGGTGATGTGGGGATTGCCGGTAGCACCGAGGTCCCAGTAACCCTGGTCATCAGTGACGATGAGAAGGATGTTCGGGCGCGAGTCCGCTGCCGAAACAGAATGACAGCAAAGCCATAGCAGGAGCAGCCACAGGGGTTTTCGCATGAGGCGTTTCTAGCAGAAAGCCCGGCGCAATGGAACTATCTTTGCCGCCACTTCGAGAGGTCTTCATCCGGCTGGCGGATCTGGCCGGGATTGGGTGGCGGCGTGCCGGGAAGGATTTCCATGCGCTTCTGTTCGCGTTGGAATTGGGTGTCGAATGCACGGGCCTTTTCCAAAAGACGTTTCACGATTTCGGGATGTTCCGTCGCGAGGTCTTTGGTTTCACCGGGGTCGGCAGAGAGGTCGTAAAGCGTGGGCTTGGGCCAAAGGCGGTGCTGACGCTCGAAGAGCATGGGTTGATGCACGAACCATAGGCTGGGGGGAACGGGTGAAGGATAGTCCGCGATGGGCACAATCAATTTCCAACGATCCTCGCGGACGGCCTGCAATTGCACACCGAAGTAGTGACGGAAAGTGCGCGCCGAAGTTTTCTCAGCACCGGTCAACAGCGGCAATATGTCGGTGCCGTCGAGAGTCAGCTTGGACGGGATTTGTCCGCCGGCGAGTTTCACGAAGGTGGGCCACCAATCCATCATGGAGGCGGGTGTGGCTTCTTCACGCCCGGCAGAGATCTTGGCGGGCCAGCGGATGATGCACGGAACACGCACGCCGCCTTCGAAGGTCGTTCCTTTGCCAGCGCGCAGATTGCCGTTGCTGCCTCCGAAATCGTGACCGGGGAAACGGCTGTTGGCTTTGGCCTTTGCTTTCGCCTTAGGGTTGGAGTTGGAGAATTTCAAGGCGGCACCGTTGTCCGAGGTGAAGACGACGATGGTGTTCTGGTCGAGTTTCAATTCCTTCAACGTATCCAGAATGACGCCGGTGCTGTGATCGAGTTCTTCAATGACATCGCCGTAAAGGCCACCCTTGGATTTGCCGGCAAACTCAGCGGAAGCGTATTGGGGGATATGCGGCATGGTGTGCGGCAGGTAGAGGAAGAACGGGCGGTCGCGATGCTGGCGGATGAACTGCACGGCCCGCTCAGTATAACGGCGCGTGAGGGTGGATTGGTCCACGGGAGCTTCGACGATTTTATTGCCATCCATGAGCGGCAATGGCTCGAGTCCCATCACTTGGATGTAAGGGTCGCCGACCGGCCATTCATTGGAGTCATTGCTGTAAGGCAGGCCGAAGAATTCATCGAAACCCTGTTGTTGCGGGCGATGCACTTTGTCCCAGCCGAGGTGCCATTTGCCAATACAGATGGTGGCGTAACCTTGGGCTTTCAACGCTTCGGCCATAGTGACTTCTTCCGTCGGCAGGCCGGTGTGCTCGGCGGGGAACAACACATAGGGCACGCCGCAACGAGCAGGGAGACGACCGGTGAGTAAAGCAGCACGTGAGGGACTGCAAAAGGGCGAAGCGGAATAGTAATCGGTGAACCGGATGCCTTCCTTGGCCAAGCGGTCGATGCGCGGAGTGGCGATGGTGGTGGAGCCGTAGCAACTGAGGTCGCCATAACCGAGGTCGTCCGCGAGGATGAAAATGATATTCGGCGCGGCAGCCAGCAGACGGCTGCTGAACAGCAAGCAGCCGAGTAAAAGCAACAGGGCAAGCCGTGGTGAAGGAAGTTTCATGGGACTAATCCAGATGAACGAATAAGGAGGGTTAAAGCAAGTGGGTTTCTTACGGGAGGGTTTCCAGAGAAGCCCCGTCTAATCCGTATGAGTGCGAGATTTGATGTGAATGCGTTGAAGGTGGCTACGCCCTGTCTGGCGCGGTGGGAGGACATGGCCGGGGATGAGCGGGCGCGGTTCTGCCAGCATTGCCAGAAGCACGTGTATAATTTCTCAGCGATGACGACCATGGAGGTGGAACAGTTAGTGCTGAAAAACGAGGGGAACGTTTGTGGGCGGATGTATCGAAGAAAAGACGGGAAGGTGCTGACGGCGGATTGTCCGACCGGCCAAGCGGTAGTGAAACGACAGCGCTGGCTATGGGCGGGCGGTCTGGCCGCCGGCGTGGTGCTTCTGGGTTCCACACTATGGGTGAAGGCACAGAACCAGGTTGAAGGGGAAGATGGTGAGTTCACTATGATGCTCAAAGAGAAGTGGTATGACTTAAAGGTCAGAATGGGTTGGGTACAGCCACAGCCATCGGTTTTACTAGGTAAGATAGCCATGCCGGTAAACAGCAACCCGACCCATAACCAAATCCCCCCCAGCCCGCAGCAGGTATCCACGAACAACACAGCAACGCCGTAAAGATGGCTAATGCGGTGAATTTTGTGTGAACGTAGTGGAACGTATTGGAACGCAAGGCTACCGCAGCCATAAAAAATTCCAGTATGGTCAAGTTCATGAAAGTTAGCGTGAAGGCAGTGAAGAACGAGGCATCAAACCGCCTCAGGGGAAAGCGGAGGCAAGCCTCCGCACTCCAAAATCACGTTGAGTACGACGATTACGATTTTGAATGTGCATGAAAACGAAATTGGTTAGTATGGGAGCAGTCATGAAAACGTTGCTGGCCCTGGCCGTGGTCACTTTCCTTACCGTCTTCTCCCTGCGCTCTCAAACGGCGCCGGAGTATGCGCCGCTGAAAGCGGAGGCGGAGCGGCTCTTCGTCGAAAAGTCTTATGCGAAGGCGAATGAGGTCTATCTCAAGGCCAAGGCGCTGAAGCTTTCCGGGGAGGATGCGAAGTGGGTGGAATTCCGGCTGCTGGATACGCAATGGCGCTCCGAGGCTTCCACACAGAAAGCGGATACAACCAAGCAGGACGAGGCGATCCGGGCCTTGCAAGTGATGGTGCGCGATATTTCGCGAGATGAGGACAAGGACCGCACTTGGGCCGAGATCCAGGAATCGATGGGTGATTACTGGTGGGTGCGGAAGAACAGCGCGAACTGGGGACCAGCATGGGCGGCTTACCAGCAAGCGCTGGATTGGTGGGCAGGCACGAAGGAGATCGAGCTGGCCCGGGAACGTTATCTGGCGATGGTGAGAAAAGCAGCCCAGCCGGGGCGGGTGGATCGGTGGTATTACTACGGCTATTACGGCAACTACGTGCCGCTGCCCATCCTGGAGAATGCGCTGAAGATCGCGCAGACCGATAATGACAAGGCGCTCACGCATTATCAGATCGCGATGACGATCAAGAACCAGGGCGGGAGCTTCGAGCAAAGTCAGCGGGTGCCGGAGGAATTTGAGGCGGCGGTGAAGTTCGGCAAAGGCAATGACTGGTATGACGACGCGTTGTATCACTATGCCGAGTGGATGATGTCGCAAGGGCGGTTCATCGCCACGGAGAACGGCGGTTACCGGCAGGAGCCGGACAACAAAAAAGCGCTGGAGATGTTCCGCAAGCTGGTGGCGGAATTCACCAAGGGCGAGTCGCGCTACTATGATCAGGCGCAGCAACAGATCCGGAACATCATAGGGGTGCAGCTCGGAGTCAGCATCTCGAACATCTTCCTGCCGGGCTCTGAGGTGCAGTATTATCTGAACTGGCGAAACGTGAAGGAGGTCGAGCTGGCGTTGTATCCGGTGAATCTCAGCAAGGACGTGGACATGGCCGGCACGGAAGACCGCCGGCAAAACTGGCTGCAATCCATCGAACTGGAGGGCCGCGAACGCGTGAAGACCTGGAAGCATGATACGAAGGACAAGGGCGACTATAATCCAGGCAGCGCGCAATTACGATATGAAGGTAAGCTGCCGGCGGGAGCTTATATCCTCGAGGCCAAGGCAGGCGGGAAATCAACCCGCGACATCGTGCTGGTGACGGATGCTTCCATCGTGATGAAGACTTCCGGCACGCAAGCGTTGGTGTACTTCTGCAACGCACTGGATGGTTCGCCGATGCCAAAGAGCGCGGTGACATTATGGCAGCGCTATCACACCGGTAACAAATGGGAATGGAGCAAGCTGGACAAGGTAACGGATGCGGATGGCCTCGCACTCTTCGAGCTCAAGGACACGGCGAACAACATCGAGATCTACGTGGGGGCTGTTTCGAAGGACAAGCAGGCCTTCAGCACGGGGAACAGTTACCTTTCGGGACGCAACAATCAGCCGTGGTCCATCTACGCTTTCACCGACCGACCGGCGTATCGTCCGAAGGAGCATGTGGAGTGGAAGATCATCGCACGAAAGGACAATGGTTCCGTGTATGCCACCCCGGCGAATGAAACCATCTGGTATCGCATCGAGGGACCAGATAATGCGCTGGTGAAGGAAGGCGAGATGAAGTTGAACGAGTTCGGTAGTGCCTCGGCCTCGGTGGAGCTGACGGAGACCATGCGGCTCGGCGAGTATCGCATCACCTTCCGCGATCAGGGCAAGAACCGGCACATCGGACAGGCACAGCTTTTCCGATTGGAGGAATACAAGCTGCCGGAATTTAAGGTGGCGGTGAAAACGCCGGAAGAGAACGGGCAGCGCAAAATCTTCCGCGTGGGCGAAGTGGTGGAGGCGAATATCCAGGCGGATTATTACTTCGGCGGACCGGTCGCCAACGCGAGTGTGGAAGTGGTCGTGTATCAAAGTCCGTTCTACTTTTACCGCCCGCAACCGCGTGAATTCCCGTGGTTCTATGAAGACATGGATACACAGCAGAACCGCTTCAACCGCTGGGGCGGGCGCGGCCAGATCGTGAAACGCGAGACGTTGAAGACGGATGCGACGGGCAAAGCGACGGTGATGTTTGAGACACCGGCGAACAGCGGACAGGATTTTGAGTATCAGATCGAAGCGCGGGTGATCGATGCTTCACGCCGCGAGATAACGGGTAACGGCACGGTGCGGGTGACCCGGCAGCGGTATTACCTGACGGCCAAGCCGGACCGGCAGGTCATCGCACCGAAGGATCAAACCACCGTGGAGATCATCGCGCAGGATGCGAACAGCAATCCGGTGAAGACCGAGGGCGAGATCCAAGTAAAGCGTGAGTATTGGTGGGAGATCTGGCTGACGCCTGATGGCAAGGAAGTGAAGGGCGATGACCTGAAACGCATGAAAGCGCAGAGCAAGGTGTGGCCGCCGTTGCCGACGCGCCCGGACCAGAAGGACTGGACGCTGAAGTTCCGCGGGTATGAACGCGAAGACATCTTGAAGCAGGCATTTAAGACGGATGCGGAAGGCAAGGCGGAGTTCGCCTTCAAGCCGCAGAAGGAAGGCTATTATCGCATCGAGTATCTTACCAAAGACGAAGTGCTGAACCGTTTACCGCAGCCGATCAACACAGACACGACGGTGTGGGTGGCGAGCAATGCGACGACGGATACGGGTTACCGCACAGGTGGCATCTCAGTGATCGTGGACAAGGATACGTTCCGCGTGGGGAATGAGGCCTCGGTGATGCTCGTGGCCAATGGCGAGAACCGTTATGTGCTCTTCACCATCGAGGGCGAAAAACTCGACAGCTATCGCCTCGTGAAGATGGACGGGCCGACGAAGCTGCTGCACATCATGGTGGAGGAGAAACATGTGCCGAACATCTTCCTGAGTGCTGGGATGGTGAGTGAGAAGCAGTTCCACATGGATACCCGCCAGGTCATCGTGCCGCCCACGAAGAACTTCCTGACGGTGGATGTGCAGCCGGATCGCGAGCAATACCAGGCACGTGAAAAGGGTTCGTTGAAGATCACGACGAAGGATGATGCCGGTAAACCGGTGAGCGCCGAGGTGTCCGTGGCGTTGGTGGATGAATCGGTGTATTACATCCAGAGCGATTACGCAGGAGATATGCGGCAGTTCTTCTACGGCACGAAGCGGCCGAACCTCACGCAGACACAGAGCACCTTCAACCAAAAGAGCTATGCGAAGCTCGTCGAAGGCGAGAACAAGCAGCTTATCACCGCTGAGATGGCGGAGCGCGAAGAAGCCCGGAGGCAAGCGGGACGGTCTTCGGAAATAGAGAATGAAATGGCCGACAAAGACGGATTTATGGCGGAAAAGCAGACCATGGCTGGTGTTGGCGGCAGTCTGCAGAGGAAAGCAGCCTTCGCAATGGATGCAGCAGCCCCCATGGCTACTTCCGCACCAGCTGCGGCCCCGATGATGGAGATGGCGAAGTCATCCAGGGCCATGAGCGAGAAACGCGATGGCAAAGCGAAGGACATGGCCGGTGAGCAGGCATCCGAAGAGCCGGCTGTGCAGGTACGAAACGATTTCCGCTCCACTATCCTTTGGCAACCCACGGTGGTGACGGATGCGAAGGGCGAGGCAATGGTGGAGGTGACGTATCCCGATTCCCTCACGGGCTGGAAGGCCACGGCCCGGGCGGTATCCAAAGGAAACCAGTTCGGCAGTGATGAAGCCGAGACACGCACGAAGCAACCGCTCATCGTGCGCTTGCAGGCACCGCGCTTCTGTGTTGTGGGCGATGACGTCGTGCTCTCCGCCGTGGTGAACAATAACACCGACCAGGAGATGAGCGTGAAGGTCTCGCTGGACTCAGCATTCACCGGTGCCACCAATGAAATATACACGCGCCAGCCTGTTACACATCTCAAGTTCCAACTCAGTGGCCATGATTATGGTTCCGCAGCCAAAGCAGTGACACTGAAGATCCCCGCGAACAGCGAAGCGCGCGCCAATTGGAAA
>JAURFH010000116.1 GCA_030834415.1 Verrucomicrobiota bacterium
CCGCCAGCTTTCCATCAAAATTCCACCCAAAACAGGCTCCCAAACGGAACAAATTGCGACAGAAGAAATTACCAACGAAAATATTTTCAGGGCGGCCGCCGCCGAAGCCAAAATCATCCGCTTGCCTGCCAACACGTAACGCAATGCGAGCTCCCATTCCAACTCCCCTTTTTCTATGTATTCAGAGTATTCCGTGGTTCCCCCCTCCCTTCCCATTTGACGAACACCCCGCTCCAAGGCTAAATAATCCCCGTGAACAAGGACACTCCACCACTGCCAGCAAGCTTACTTGCGCAATGAAAGACCTGTTCACCAAACTACTCGTTCTGCTCAGATTCGCTTCGGCGTCCATCGTGGCCGGCTCCACACCCTCAAAAGAAGGACAGAGCAGCTAACTAAATGACCACCCTCGCGACAATTATCGGCGTTCTAGCTGGCCTCGCTGCTCTGCTCATCATGGCTATTCACGTTTACGCTTATTCGTTTATCTGGCTTTCGGCCTGCCAACTCCGCCGTGAACTGCGCCACCACCAGCGGACCCTCAGCCGCACGGAAGCCCAGCAGAGGATTACCCGTCACGAAGGCATCATCCTGGTCGATGCCCCCTCCATCGGTTGGAATGTCACACGCATCTGGTGGTCGCCTGAAACCGATTTTGTGCCACCTTCAAAGCAAACTGACCAAGACTCGCTCGCCTCACCAGCAGACATCGAAAACCACCGCCGCTTTATTGATATGACCAAGGGAACCGCGAGCTTGGTCGAGGGCTTCGTATTCAGCCAGAGAACAGTCAAATACCTGAAAAAGCATTTCGGGTTAGATGACTGCCCCTTCATCTTCACCGGCGGCGTTGTACTTGAGCAAAAAACAAGGACCCGCAAATGATGCCCTTTCGCCCTCCCCATCCTCAGGGCCAACGGCCCGCTTCATACCAGCCCAGCGCAACGCGCTGGGTCAACCGCCCCATCCAGATCAAGCCCTGAAGGGGCGATTCATTCCGAAACCACCGGATTAATGTGCCTAAGAAAAGCACACCGCCCATTAATCATTTGCTACTCAATCTGAACTTGGTGACCGGCTTCCCTCGCTCTTGTCCACTACTTCGGGGGAACCCCACCTGCGAACCAACCCCGACATCCGATGTCGGGGCTGCTCTACCTCTGAGCTGCGACGCCACATCTTTCAAACTGCGC
This sequence comes from Verrucomicrobiota bacterium, assembly GCA_030834415.1. Lineage (GTDB taxonomy): Bacteria > Verrucomicrobiota > Verrucomicrobiia > Limisphaerales > JAEYXS01 > JAEYXS01. Next base: position 1,194 of record JAURFH010000116.1, read on the forward strand.
CCAAACCCGTCCGGATTCTCCTCACTTCCCCATACACGCCTAACAAAGAAAAGAGACCGGCTGAAAAATTCCCCGCTGTCGGCTGCGCCGGGCAAACGGGCTGGGGCGCGGCGCGGCGAAGGAGCATATTGGAGACAAAATCTGTGACTGAGCCGTGGGAAGCCGAACTTCGGCCAACGCCTCAGCCCGTTTGAACAAGCAGACGGCGGCAGGGAATTTTTCAGCCGGTCTCGAAGAGGAAGTGGTGCCAGAGGCGGGAATTGAACCTGCGACCAAGGGCTTATGAGTCCCCTGCTCTACCTCTGAGCTACTCTGGCACAACCACTTGCCTCACCCCTAGAAGTGAAGCGGGCCGATACTATGCAAACCGTCTTTTTCCCCCGCAAGCAGTTTTCTAACTTTTTTCATCCCCCTAAAACCTGCTCTTTTTCCTGCCAACAACCAAAGACAGGCAAGTCTTGCGGGAATTGGACCTGCGACCAACCCCGACATCCGCTGTCGGGGCTGCTCTACCTCTGAGCTACTCTGGCACAACCACTTGCCTCACCCCTAAAAGTGAAGCGGGCCGATGCGATGCAAACCGTCTTTTTCCCCCGCAGCAGTTTTCTAACTTTTTCATGCTCGCCCAAACCGCCATTTTGAACTAACATCCACCCATTAACGTCCATTTCACATTATTTTAGACACCATGAAAGCCATTTTGCTCAGCCTCCGCCTCCTCATCGCCCCCTTGGTCCTCGGTTTGGCTCTCACCTTTGCTCACGCCGCTGAGACTGCCGCCCCCAAGGCCAAACACGTGGATGCCGCCGGTGCCGCCAAGCTGCTCGAGACCAATAAGGAAGTCGTGGTGCTGGATGTCCGCACGGAAGATGAGTTCAAGGACGGCCATATCGCCAAAGCCGTGAACATTGATTTCCTCGATGAGAGCTTTGCCGAGAAGATCAGCAAGCTGGATAAATCCAAGACCTACCTCGTCCACTGCGCCGCCGGCGGTCGCAGCACCAAATCCCTGTCCAAATTCAGTGCCAAAGGCTTCACCAACATCTACCACCTTGATGGCGGCCTCAGTGCCTGGGAAGCCGCCGGCAAACCCGTGACCAAATAAGTGGATCGCCGAGCTCCCGCTCGGCAGCACCTATTGCTCGTAGCCGCAGGCATTCGTCGCCGCTAACCATTGGTCATCGCTCATTCCTTCGTCATTCGGGCTTGGTAATTCGTCAATATTACTTCCCCTGCTTGGCCATGATTTCCAAATTCTTCCGCGCCGTTTCATTGCCCGGATCATACTTCAGCACCGCCTCCCAATGCTCCCTTGCCTTGCTGAGCCGCCCCATCGTCGCCGCCAAGAAACCGGCTGAAAGCCGCGCCTCGACATAGGCCGGGCGCACCGTCGCGATCCGTTCATACAATTCCATCGCCTCCGCATTCCGCTTTTGCCGCTCCAGTAGATCCGCCAGCAAGAATAGCCAGCGCGCCTCATCGGGCGCACTCGCTATCGCCTGTCGATACTGCACCTCCGCCTCCGCCAGCTTGCCCATCATCGCCAGACTGTATCCCTTGATGACCCATCCTTCCGGATAATCATCCTTGATCGCCAGCGAGTGCTCGACCAGTTCCAATCCATTCTGCGGACGCCCTGAATTATTCTCTGCTGCGGCGAGATTCGCATACCCCCGATAGGAACGTTCGTTCACGCTTATCACCTGCTCCCAAAGATCCCGGTCCGTCAAAAACGTCTTCGAATAATCCCACGACCGCCAGCCGAACCACCCCATCATCATCGCCATAAAAGTCAGCGCCACCAGCCGCAACTTCTGCTGCTTCATCGCCCAGTCCAACCCCCAAGCCACGCACAACGCCGCCGCCACACTCGGCAGATACAGAAAGCGATCCGCCCGTGGTTGATTGATCGGGATTAACCCCATCACAGGAACTAGTGTGAAGAAGAAGAAACCGATAGCGAACTGCCAATGTGCCCACGCTTGCTTCCGAATCACCATTACGCCTGCAAGAGTCAGCAGCACCAATGTAGATAAAATGAACACCACCCCAAACCCTGCCGAGTAATCCACCGGCTGATCGATGCACATCGGATCCGGCCAAACCAATTGCCGCAGATACGTCGTCAGAATCACCGGTAACGTCGATAACCACCCCGCAACCCCGTCTTCCCTCGCCCCTTGGCTGAGCCCCGTCAGGATCGACTGCCGCAGCCCCACATAGACCACCGCAATAACTCCCAGCAATATCACTGGAAACAAAAACGCCCGCTGTTTCAGTATGCTCACGATTTCAATAGGGCTCCCATCTCCCTCTCCCCTCCGAGGGGAGAGGGCCGGGGAGAGGGGTCCCTGCCCCATCACACCCCACCACAAAAACCACTCGTACATCACAATCACCGGAAACACCATCAGCGCATCCTCCTTGCTGAAGAACCCGATGAATCCAGCCATGAGTAACCCCACCAAATCTCCTTTCCGCTCATACTGTCTCCAACGATCATAGAAAAACAGCATCAGCAATACGCCGGTAGTAGATTGCAACGACGCCCGTGAACTGATCCACACCACCGCCTCCGCATGGATCGGATGAATCGCAAACCACAAAGCCCCCAAAGTCGCCGCGAGTAGCGATGCCCCCCAGCGCCTTGCCAACGCGAAGATCAGTGCGCCATTCAACGCATGCCAAAGATAACTATGCCAATGCCACCCTTCTGGTTTCCATCCGAACAATGCGTTATCCAGATAATACGAAAGATACTTCACCGGCCGGTACAACTGCGCGGAAGCTGTCTTGAAGAGCTCCGGCCACGCCCCCGGCGTGAACACATTGTCCACGTTCCGGATATCCACGTGATCGTCGTAGATGAAATCACCTTTTGCTCCCGGAAAGAATATCAACATCCCCGCGAGGAACACCAACACACCCAGTAACCACACCTTGCCCTGATTGGCCTTGGCTTCCGTCGGTTTGTCTTGGGGTGCTTCCATGAATCACTTGGTTTCCGGCTTCCTCGCCACCGCGAACACCGACACCCCGAATGGGAAGGAATACTCATCCAGCCAGCCCGCTTCCGCCGCAAAGATTTGATATATCACCTCACCCAACCCGCCTGTGCTGTATTCAAAATCCGACTTCACCGGCGCATCCTTCGACGCAAATAAACGAGCCAGCAAACGCACCGCCGCAATCGGCGGAAACAGGAACGAATTGAAATACGTAGCCCGCTGGATCTCAAAACCCACCTCACGCAAACGCGCCAGCAACTGACCCTGCGTGTAACGGCGAAAATGCAGATTCACCACATCCTGCTGCCCCCACATCCATTGATACGCCGGCACCGTCATCACTAGGTATCCGCCCGGCGCCAGCCGCTCCTTCACGATCTGCAATGCCTTCGCGTCATCTTCGATATGCTCCAATACATCGAACATCGTGATGACCTCAAATTGCTTCGTGTTCAGCTCCGGCGGCATCGCCTCCACCGTGCCGACATAGACCGGAACTTTGCCGCGCTTTCCCGCGATACCCGCGTTCTCTGCCTCCGGCTCCATCCCGTAGAGCTCGCAGTCCTGCGGATAGAGTGAGTAGAGATTCAATCCCGGGCCGCAACCGATCTCGAAGACCTTCATGCCCGGCCGCCAGTTCACTTCCTTTTGCAGCAGTCGTTGCAGAATAAGCCGCCGCGCGCGGAACCACCAGTGGTGCTCCTCGTAGTTCGAATACCGCTCGGCGTAGGCGCGTTCCATGATGCTTAGCGCCCTTTTTCCTCCGGCTTCACCACCCAGCCCACCGACGAGTCGATGATGAAATGCGGCCGGTTCTTCACCTCTTCAAATATGCGCCCCACATACTCGCCGATGATGCCCAGCACGATGAGTTGCACCCCGCCGAAGAACAGCACCATCACCGCGAGTGATGCCCAACCAGGTGGCACCTTGTCCAAGACCAACGCACTTACCAGCGCCCAGATCATCAGGCAGAAGCCAACCGCTGAAGCGAACAGTCCCAACCAAACCGCCAATCGCAATGGCACCGAGGAAAACGAGACGAGCCCTTGCACGGCCAAATCCAAAAGCTTGCCGAAATCGTATTTGGATTCCCCACCCGCCCTAGCCGCGCGGTCATAAGGGAAACCCGTTTGTTTGAAACCCACCCAACCGCGCAACCCGCGGATGAACGGCGCATGTTCCGGCATCCGCTTCAGGCAATCCACCACCCGCCGGTCCATCACACAAAAGTCCCCCGCATCCAGCGGCAGCTCCACATTCGCCACGCGCTTGAGCAACCGGTAGAAGAGCGCATACGCCCCACGCAGCAGCACCCCTTCCTTACGATTCTGCCGCACCCCATAGACCACCTCAAACCCCTCGCGCCACTTCTCCACCATCGCGAGCATCACCTCCGGCGGGTCTTGCAAATCGGCGTCCAGCACCCCGATTACATCCCCCTCCACATAGCGCAATCCCGCTGCCACTGCCGTCTGGTGCCCAAAGTTCCGCGAGAACCGCAGGCAAGCGATGGAGGAATCCTTCAACGCCGCTTGGGCCAGCAACTCATAGGTACGATCCCGGCTCCCATCATCAATAAAGAGGATATTGATAGGATACTTCGCCTCTTGCCGCATGCGCTCAAGTCCGGCAAGCAATTGGGGCAAGACCGCCTCCTCGTTGTAGCAAGGAATGATCAGGCCCAGCTTGGGCTGTTGCGGTCGCTCGTGCTGCATGTCGCGGGCATCATTAGCCATCTAGGCTGTCATGACAATAGTCCATGAGTCCTCAAAACATTGACTGCATCTGAGCAATTCAGCCCTTTTTTGGCATTCTCATTTCCGGTGCGTTGAAACCTTGCCATTTGTGCGCCTTAGGCGTTACATAAATGCATGAGTCAACGCATCTTGGTGGTGGATGATGAAGCCCCAATCCGTGAATTGCTATCGAGCTATTTTCAGAAGCGCGGCTACACGGTTAGCGCTGCCTCTAACGGATCCGAGGCCATGCGCTGTCTGGATGAACTCTCCATCGATGTCATGATTCTGGATATCGCTTTGGCTGATGCGGATGGGCTGGAACTGCTGGAGAGCATCAAGATGGATCACCCCAAACTTCCGGTCATCATCCTCACCGGCATGGGCTTTGACGGCGAACTGCTGAAAGAGGCTTTGGAAAAGAAGGCTTCCGGTTATGTCAGCAAAACTCTGCCTCTGGACCAGTTACTGATGGAAGTCCGCCGCGTCAGCAACCAAGCGGGCTGACCCAATAAAAGGCCATGTCTCCCACCGCCCCATCACGGCCTTCCCCCAGAAGAAGAGACTTTTTTGACCGGGATGAGCGGCTGGCTTCCCTCGGGCTCCTAGCTGGTCATCTGGCTCATGATTTCAACAATCTGTTGGCCCCCATTCTCGGTTATTCCACACTGATCAAGGAAGAATTTCCACCCGACTCCACAGGACAACATTTCGCCGCTTCCTTGGAAACTTCTGCCCGGCGGGCGGAAAAAGTTCTGGACCAGACCATGCTCGCCACCCGCCCTCAGCGGCGTTTCACCCCACAAGAAGTGGCGTTCGATCGGTTGATTGAATCTGAGATTTCAGCATGGAGAAGCGAATTACCCGGCACTTGCGGTCTGGAGGTAACAACCGAACTGGACTCCTGCAGCTTGGTGGCTGACGAGCGTCACTGGCGCATCGTCATCCGTAATCTGCTGAATAATTCACGCTATGGCTGCGCCACCGGTGGACACATCAAGGTGGGACTGCATAACACTGCTCTTTCCTGCAAGGAGGCGGATGACCTCGGACTGCCAGCATCTGATGTGATATGCCTGCAAGTCTCCGATGACGGATTCGGAATGACTGCCGAAACCCTCGCCCGTGCGTATGAACCATTTTTCACAACGCGCGCCAAAGGAGCTGCTCAAGGACTGGGATTGACAGCCTGCCACAGCATTACCTACCTGCATGGCGGTCAGATCGAGCTTTTATCCGCACCAGAAGAAGGCACAAAAGTCACGATCTGGTTGCCGGTAAAATATCTCGCATCACGAAAAAACATCAGCGAATCCCCCTCACCCCCGTTACGCCAGTCCACCAGCACACCCCGTCATAAGCGGATACTCTTGGTAGATGATGACCCTCTTGTCCGTGAAGTGATCAAATCGTAATTGATGAAACACAACTATGAGGTCATGACCGCGGATGACGGTCAAGCCGCCTGGAAAATGTTCTCCCGCTTCCATACCGACCTCAGCCTGGTGCTAAGTGATTTTCGCATGCCCTTGGTTGACGGCGTTCAACTGCTTCGCCAGATGCGGGAGTTGAATTCGGATATTCCGGTTATCCTGCTTAGTGGAGATGTCTCCGGTGAACTGGAGGAAAAGCTCCAAGAACATCAGCTTCAAGTGGGCGTGCTCCATAAACCCTGCCCCCTGTCAAAATTGCTGGAACACATCCACCGCCAGCAAAAGCTAAGCAACCCCTAAAGCTGCAACCCCTGCGCCTCGATAAAGCCTTGAAGCTGGCGGATTCGCGTGGGATGCCGCATCTTACGTAAAGCCTTCGCCTCGATCTGGCGGATGCGCTCACGAGTCACTTTGAATTGCTTGCCCACTTCTTCTAGCGTCCGCGCATAGCCATCCCCTAGTCCAAACCTCAATTCCAGCACTTTGCGCTCCCGCTCCGTAAGGCTATCCAACACATTGCCCATGCGATCTTTCAATAGGCTGTAACTCGTCACATCAGAAGGACTCTGAGCCGCCTTGTCCTCGATGAAATCTCCGAAATTAGCATCCTCACTGTCCCCCACTGGCGCCTGTAATGAGATAGGTTGCTGTGCCATTTTCAGTATGGCTCGCACGCGTTCGACCGGCAGATTCATGTCATCCGCCAATTCCTCAGGTGTAGGTTCACGTCCAAAATCTTGCACCAACTGCTTCTGTACCCGCATCAGCTTGTTGATTGTCTCGATCATATGCACCGGGATGCGGATCGTCCGCGCCTGATCGGCGATTGACCGCGTGATCGCCTGCCGAATCCACCAGGTCGCATAGGTGGAAAATTTGTATCCGCGACGATACTCGAACTTCTCCACCGCTTTCATCAACCCCATGTTCCCCTCTTGGATCAGATCAAGGAAGGAAAGTCCCCGGTTCGTATATTTCTTTGCGATTGAGATAACGAGACGCAGGTTCGCCTCCACCATCTCCGTCTTGGCTTGCAAAGCCTTGGCCGTCCACTCACGCAATCTCTGATAGAGCTTCAGATAGGTCTCCGCCGGCATCCGGACGAAAGCCTCCAAAGCCTTTATCTTTTGCTCTTCACCGCCAATGATTGCCTGCGCTTGGGCAGACCGGCGTTGCCGCTGCAAATCCGCGATCATTTTGCGGCTGTTCTCAAACTTGTCGCGCACATTTTCTGCCACCACAGACATCTCTTCGATGACCTTTTGCTTGTAGTAAAATTTGGGGAACAACTTTTGCAGCTTGTTGTCCAACCGGCGAAACTCCTGCTCCAGCTTTTCGCGCTTCTGCACTCCCGCCTTGCCTTCGGAACCTCGCCACTTGGAATACGCCTCATCCACCGACTGGTCTTGTGCCCGCACATTCTTCATCAGCTTGCGCAAAGCCTTGGTATGTTTCTCTCGCCCCTCGATTTTCTTGTCCTGAATGACCCGATCAAACCTTTCCTTGGGAGGTTCACATACCAATTTATCAGCCAAGGCGATGTGCTCTTTCCCGGAGAAACCAAAGCTGTAGATGATCTTGGTGACTTCTCCCTCGGCGTCTTCGATCCGCTTGGATATCTCCACCTCCTGCTCACGCGTCAGCAAAGCCACCAACCCCATCTGCTTGAGATACATCCGCACCGGATCATCAAGGATATCTAGCTTGCCGCGATCTATTTCCTCCTCTGGCTCAGCCTGCTTCACTCGGTCCACTTCGGCCTGGTCTACGATATCCACCTCCAGGCTCCGCAACCTCATGCAGATCTCGCCCAAATCTTCTTGGGTCACCTGCCCGTCGGGCAAAGCATCATTGATATCACCATGGGTCAGATACCCTTGCTCTTGGGCCAGACGCAGCAACTCCTTGAGCTTCTCCGTCAGATCCACCCCGGCCTGGCTACGAAAGGGCTCGGCGATCTGGTGTGCCTCATCGCCATTATTTGCCGTTCCATTCTCAGCAGATAGCACCGCACCCAATTTGGCTGGTGTCACTTTATCGAGAGGCGCCATGCGTGCGGTCGCCACCGTGAGCTTGGGCGCTTCAGGCTTCTTCGCCTTGGCCTTTGACGCCTTCTTGGCAGGGACAGTTCTCCTCTTGCGCACCGCTTTCACGGGCTCCGATGGTTTGCTCTTGCGAACGACCTTTTTGGCTTTGGACTTGGCCATAAGTTACCTCGGTTCACCTTGTCTGCTCCATTGTCCAACGTCGGACAATATCTAAGCTGCATCCCCTCAGGTCAAGTGATGCTCGAAATTGTAACCAACCGCACCCGCTTTCGGGTAAAATCAGCGGCTGACATCCACACACACCAAGTCGCCCTTGGCATTGCGCGCATAAATCTTGCCATTCGCCAGCACCGGCGCCGTCCAGCATTTGCCACCGATGATTTGTGCCCTGGCTAATGGCTTAAATCTCTCTGGCGAGGCTTCAGCCACCACCAGTTCCCCTTTGGCGCTCAACACGATGAGTTTGTTGTTCACCGCTGCACTCAAAGAGCCTACGCCCAAGCCACCTTGCTTCCACTTCACCTCACCGTTTCTTAAATCAAGACAGCGCAGATCTCCGTTTTTTCCTGCCGAGCCGCTGAACACATACAAGTAATCCTGGAACAACACGCCGGAATTGATGTGCAACAGCGTGTCCTCAGAACGCCACATCACTTCCGGCCGCCCATCCAATAGCTTCAGCATGAGCCCCGGCTGACTGTGCGATGATATAAAGATACGACCACCGTATATGAGCGGGTCCATGGCGTTGATGTCGTATTCCGTCTGAAATGGGAAACGCCATATTTCCTTCCCGGTCCGCGGCTCCACCGACACCAATTCACGATGCGAAAAGATCAAAACCGGCTTCTGCTGACTTGCGTTGAATGGAATGGGCGAGGCGTAACCAGCCGGACCGTTGGTCGATGCCCAAATCATCTTGCCATTCTGCTTGTTGACCGCCACCCCAGCACTACCGACATTGAGGACCAGTGAACGTCCGTCCACCAAAGGCGCACCGGCAAAACCCCATTCCGGCACCTTGGCCCCGATCTCCTTGGCTATATTTTTCTGCCAGTTGATTTTTCCGGATTCCGCCTGAAAAGAGAACAAGTCACCTTGCCGCCCCAACACATAAACGGTTTCCCCTTCAATCGTCGGCGTGGTGCTGACTCCTCCTTCATAAAAGTGCGCGTTCAGCGGCTCGGGGTAACTATACTTCCAGATTTCCCGCCCCGAACTGGCGTCCAGACAATATACCGTAGCGGTATCCTCCTCACTGCCCAGAGTGAACAACCGGCCATTCGCCACCGCCACATTGGAAAAACCTTGGCCTACCGAAGCCTTCCACAAACGCTTTGGACCGCTGGCCGGCCAGTTCCAACTCCAATCCTTTTCTTGGGATATACCGTTGAGGTGTGGGCCACGGTATCGGGGCCAATCATCCGCCCGGGCCACCCCCGCGGAGAGCAGGCATAACACTACTGTGCAAAGCCAGCGGTGGAGAACCATGCGGGACAGGTAGCCAGCCCATGCCTCGATGTCAATCGCAAGCTGTTGCTTGCCACCATGTTTCTGCTGGCTCATGGCGTCTTGGGTTTTCCTTTGGGCGCCGGTTTTTCCTTGATAGCCACCGTGATCCAGCCATCCAAAACCGCCGCCATTGTGGCCGATGTACCCAGTTTATTGGTAAATGTTTGATAAGTCTGGACCTGGCCCCCTGCGGGATTCACCGCCTGTACCCGCACTTGGTAGATGCTTCCCGGCGCCATGCTGGCATCTGCCTTGAACTGCAAGGTCCCTTCCTTCTTTTTCGCCTCTACGCCCGCCTTGCTCAACGAAAGGCCGGTAATCTTGGGCTCCAGCTCATAGGTGATGGCCCCGTCATATCCGGCACGCTCCAAAGTCAATTTCAGATCGGCCGTCCCATCTGGCGCGATCACCAAATCGTCGGTTTCCGTACTCGCGATAAACGCCGCCTTGGCCGGCTCAATGCTCAAGCGATACCCCTGCTCCGGCCCACCCAATCCAGCGATATGGCTCACCCTCAGAAATACTTTGCCATCACCATTACTGGTCACGCTCAAGCCCCCTTCATCTTCAGCCGTGGGCTTGCTCGTCGCGAGTGATATGCCATCCGGACTGTGCGCACTCAATCGCACATCCGTTGGCAGCCCTAAACTACGGGTCTGCACTCGCACCACAAATTTCTCCCCCTTCTTCGCCTCCCAGGCAAACCAGTCTACATCATCAGCCTTTTCGAAGCGGCCGTAAACACATCCCTGTACAGACATTGTAATCGCTGTGGTCTGTGTATCATTCGGCTCCTTTTCCATCGATACCTCAGCAGTTTCGATCGGCAACACAACTAAAGCCGCAGGTTTGCTTGCAGCTCGACGAGGAGCATACCACCTGGCGACGCCAGAGTGACCCTCCGCACTCGTCGCCTTGACATCCTCTGCTTCTGGCCCAAGCCACAGCAATTGCATATCATTACCAATAAAAGCTGCATTCACCTTGGGGAAATCACCCACTCGCAAAGCGTAGACATGCTTGTCACTGCCTTGATATGCCGTGTCCCGCACTTCGATGATGATTGATTCGGCTGACTTTGCCGTATAGCGCAAGCGGCTGTCTGTGCCCAAGCCCGGTTCATCATCACAGAACGCCAGTTGTCTTCCCCGCTCATCTAACAGACGCAGATACGGGTCCAAGCTGGAGAGTATCCTCTGCGCCAGCACCTCTATCGTGATGCTTTCGCCTCTCCCCAGTTTGATACGGTAATACTCACTATCCCGTGATTTGATAGTCCCTGTCAGAATGGCGGCTCCATTGATATCCAACGCCCGTTCCGCCGAACCATTCTTCCGCTCTCCCCGGCTCAACAGCGGCAGATCATCGAGTAAGACTGGTTGCCAAGGTGTGATTTTGTCTCCTGCGAAAGCCCGCAAGAAATGAATCCCCAGCGGAGCCGCTTTGTCAGCACGCAAACGGGTTTGCCCGTCCTTCACTTCTGTGTCCAAAGAAAAACTAGTCCAGAATTTCGCCTGCTCCAGAATTTTGCTTTCCGCCCCCTTAAAGACCTTCCATTCCCCCGGCTTCAATACCATCGGTTCATTAGGTAGACGGTCTTGGGCATGACTCACCCCGCTGCAAAATAGTCCACTGAAAACAAACGCCCACCCTCCTTTTCTCAACCACCTAAAACTGTCGCGCAATCCCCACATCAAATCCCTTAAACTTCTGGCCTTACGCCATGATGTCCATGATTGGTTTACCCGCGGTGATGGATAGCGGCCGGCCCGCTGCATCATGCACCTCTGTATGCGGATCGATGCCCAGCAGATAATACATCGTCGCCGCGATATCATCCGGTCGCACCGGATTCTCGGATGGATACGCCCCGTTCTTGTCCGAGGCGCCGTAGATATGACCACGCTTGATGCCACCACCCGCGAGTAAGACCGAGTAGCACTGCGGCCAGTGGTCACGGCTCACATTCTTGTTGATAAATGGTGTGCGGCCGAACTCACCCATCCAAACCACCAGTGTGGAATCCAGCAACCCGCGCTCTTCCAGATCGATGAGCAACGTCGGCAAGGTCTGGTCCGTCATCGGCAGATGATACTTCTGGATGATCGGATACATGCGCGTGTTGTCGAACCCGTGCGTATCCCAACCGCCACTTGTATCACTACGACCGCCGATGCTGGATGAGAAATAGACTGTGGCGAACTTCGCTCCGGCTTCGATCAAGCGGCGGGCCAGCAGGCAACTCTGCCCATATGTCGAACGCCCATAGGAATCCCGCACCTTCTGCGATTCCGCCGAGATGTTGAACGCATCGCGCAGTTGCGTGGAGTCCAGCATGCTGAACGCCTTCTCGTAATACGAATCCAGCCCCTTGGCCGTCGCGGAGATCTCGTTGAGGCGCGACTGTTTGTCGATGATCTGCTGCAACTGCCGCCGGTCACGGAGACGGTCCATCGAGAGATTCGACGGCAGGCTCAATTCCGGCAGCGCAAAACTCGATGAGTTCGGATCTTGCGTGAAGAGATACGGATCATGCTCCTTGCCCAAAAAACTCGCGTGCTGGCCCGGCGTCACCGAACCGTCCGAGATCACATAAGGATACGCGATGGAAGTTGGCATCTCACCATGATTCGGCGCTAAGGCATCTACCACAGAACCATACGCCGGGAACAACTCAATCGAGTCCCGCAAACGCTGGTCATCTACCACTGGCGAGCGCCCAGTAAGCGCATAG
>JAURFH010000117.1 GCA_030834415.1 Verrucomicrobiota bacterium
CCCCGTATAGGGAGGTCGAACTTCGACGAAACTATATCAAAGAGCAATGAAACCGCCCGACCTCGGTGAGGAAGTGACGTTCTTGATTCCCCTAAAAATAGGGAACCCGAACTTCGGGGTCCGTCCATTGCCTGGCCGGTTCCGCAGCGCCTCAGGGATTCCCCGGTCCAATGACGACCGACGTCCCGTTTGGCCTCCGGCTTACAGACACCTCCGATCCGGACACCCACCTCCTCCACCTGTCCTATGAGACCGGCCTTCTCCCTCTCTTCCGGTATCGGAGGAGAGGGCCGGGGAGAGGAGGCACTTTCACACCTCACACTTCCCACTTCGCCCATCTCTTGACGACCTGCCCCGGCTCAATCAACCGAACCGGACCGCAGTTCCCGACCTTTCACAGTCGGGGTTCCATAAGGATTGCCACGCGATTCCATCGAATCATTCGCTAACGTGAGGATTTCGGCCTTTGCTGTCCCTAACTCGAAACTTCAAACTAGGAACCCTAAACTGGGCCTTGCCCTTCCTTTACCGACAACGAGTTGTCAGCACTGATATTAATCCCACAAAACCCGCAAACTTTCCATCACATTTCACTAAAATTTGCACGGGAATCCCAAACATTTCCCCGTCAGAAACATACAAAAAACTCCGCTTGCGTAACTTGGCCATCATTTCCTTTTTCGGACCCGAAACTGGGAACAAAAAACCCGAAACCTGCCGCTCAGGCTGCGGAAATTCCAAGCGAAGATTTTCGCATTTTCCTGCGTTCGCGTAGCGAACACCGATGGTAGCCGTGGGTTTCAACCCACGGTAACCGAATCCCCCCAGACATCCTCGTCACGTAGTGACGATTGATTCCCGCCTCAACACTCAACGCATGTCACTCAACAAAATTTAAGAAGAGCCAAGGCATCGGCCCTTGGACCCCCGCATCGCCGCCCAAGCCCGCCGCCTGGGAGCAACCGTCGTGACCCGCAACCTCCGTTAGTTCCAACGCGTACCGGGTTTGTTGGTGGAGAATTGGGAAGACGAACGCATGCCCTAGGAGCGCGGCTTTCAAGCCGCTTCAACATCCACTCGCCAAACGCACTTTTGAACTAAATGGAAGCGACGTACACATCGACGCGTTCCATGCTCCCTTTTCTCCGCCATCAGCTTGAATCTCACCACCACTGGACTTGGGAAAAGACGACCGAGTGGAAGAAGATCAGGCTGGAATACAAAAATACGACTGCCAGCAGGATTGCCAAACCGATCAGCGCAACAACTCGCACAGAACGCGAGCGAGTCGAAAACAACGGCGACCGGAAAAGCGCGACCGAATATCCGCTAAGCGGCAAAACCAAAAGCCATACCAACGTCATGGGTGAACGATGGTAAAGTGTGCCGAGATCGAACACGTGATAAGCAAACCGTTCTAGCGCGAAGCCCAGCAAACAACCGTACGACACCCAGCGCAGATCAGCGAAGGTTGCGCGCCTTGATGATTGGATTGCTACTTCCATGGCGTGTCGGAAATCTACCCTCATCTAACTTGGCTGGCAAGGGAGTCACATCAGATCCAACGTTTGAATAAATTCAAACCCTTGGACGGGTCACACCATCACCAGTAACTCAGATTCTATTGCCAGTGTCGGTCGTAAAGCGTATTCGTTAACTGTCAAATCACCACATGAATACGGGTTTACTGACTATGGTCGGAATTCCCGCTGTTGTTATAGCGGGCGGCTGGTTGCTTTATCAGCCACGTATTAAAAGGACGGCTCCGGTCTTCCGGTTTGCTTTGGCGGCAAATCTAACAGGAATCAGTGTGGGCCTGCTTACAGGTGGTTCGCTGATGTTGTTTTGCATGTTGATGGCAATCACCCAATTGCTGATTTTGCTAATTGGCGGATTTCTGCTGTTTAGTGACCGTAAGCACGCGCATTTCAAGTCGCTTGCTTGGGCTATTTGCCTGCTGATTACTCCTTACGGCATCGGTCTGGCAGTGGCCGCAGGGATGTACCAGTTGTGGCATCAAGAAACGGATGCAAACGAAATCCAACCTCCGCCACCATCTGTAACTTTCTCGCCGTACTAAGCCATCGGCACCCATCCTTCAACTGGCTTCTCTCCACCAAACAAAAAACCGCCGCGCAGACCTCTCCACGCGGCGGCTTCTGAATCCGTAATGACTTTCGGTTACCGGAGGAACGCCTCAAACAACCCACCATCCACCGTGATGACCTGGCCGGTCGTCTTGCTCAGGCGGTTCGTCACCAGCAGGAAGTAGGCTTCCGCCTGGTCTGCCGGGGTGATCGGGCTCTTGGTGAGCGTGCGGTCCGCGTAGAACTGCGCCAGCTTCGTCACCAATGAATCCGTCGCCTCGTCATCCGTGTAAGGGATGTTGTATTTCGCGAGCGAGCCGATGACGCGGTCGCGCGGGAACATCGCGGAGCCTTGCACCACGGTGGCCGGAGCCACGCCGTTCACGCGCACCAGCGGTGAGAGTTCCATGGCCAGTTCGCGCACCAGATGGTTCGCGGCCGCCTTTGAGCAGTCGTAAGCCACACTGCCCTTCTTCGCCACCACGGCATTCGCGCTGGTCGTCAGCACGAGATTGCCCTTGAGACCCTGTTCCTTCCACGTCTTCGCCGCTTCATCACCCACGAGATAGCTGCCCGTGACGTTGATGCCGAAGGTCAGCGCCCACTTGTCGTCCGGGATGTGACCCGTCGTATCGCTCGGCACAAAGATACCGGCGGTGACGCAGATGGAATCAAACCCGCCGTAAGCGAGAGCGACGTTGTTCAACATCTCGCGGATGCTCGCGCGATCCGTGATGTTCGCCTTCAAGCCGATGGCCGGGCCGCAACCGCTCAAGCCTGTGCCCGCCACACCGATGCCCTGACCAAGCTTGTCCGTGATCTCTTTTGCCGTGCCGTTCGCGGCATCCGCGTTCAAGTCCACGCACACGATGTGCGCACCTTCCTTCACCAAGCGATGCGCCGTTTCCTTGCCGATGCCCGAACCGGCACCCACCACCACGACGACCTGCCGCGCGAGTTCCTTCTCCGCCGGCATGCGCTTCAGCTTCGCTTCCTCGAGCAGCCAGTATTCGATGTCGAACGCCTCCTGCTGCGGCAGCGCGATGTATTTGTCGATGGCTTCTGCCCCGCGCATCACTTCCACGGCGCAGTTGTAGAATTCAGCCGTCACGCGGCTCTCGCTCTTGTCCTTGCCCCACGCGATCATGCCGAGGCCGGGGATGAGGATGACCGTCGGGTTCGGGTCGCGCATCGCCGGAGAGTTCGCGTGCTTGCACTTCGCGTAATACGCGGCGTAATCCCTGCGATACTGCTCGATGCCCGCCTTGAGCTTCGTCTTCAACGCGGCGAGATCTTCCGTCTGCGGATTCCAGTCCACATAGAGCGGCTTGATTTTCGTGCGCAGGAAATGGTCCGGGCAGCTCGTGCCGAGTTCCGAGAGACGCGGCGCGTCTTTGGAATTCACATAGCGCAGGATCTTGTCGTCATCCTGCACCGTGCCGATGAACCGCTTTTGCTGGCTCACCTGGCCACGCAACCACGGCAAGATGGCGGCGAACAGTTCATTGCGCTTCTCCTGCGCGAGCGTCTGATACTTCGCACCACCGAACGCGGCGGCATCGCCACCCTTGGCCTGATACTTCTCCTCGATGTAAGCGGACGCCTTCTCGATGTAATCGAGCGTGGTGTAATAGCATTCCTTGTCGTCATCTGCCCAGGAGATGAAACCGTGCTGGCCCATCATGATGGCCTTCGCGCTCGGGTTCTTCTTCACGATCTCCTGCATGGCGAGACCGAGCTCGAAGCCCGGACGCATCCACGGCACGTAATCCATCTCACCCCCGAAGATCTCCTTTGTCAGCTCCTGGCAACGGCTGGACGCCGCGATGGAGATGATGGCGTTCGGGTGCATGTGATCCACGAACTTCGCCGGGATGAAGCTGTGCAACGGCGTGTCGATGGACGACGCGCGCGGGTTCAGGTTGAACGTGGTGTGGTTGTAAGCACCCACCATGTCATCCTCGGCTTGGGACTTCAGACCCTTGTCCGCCCGGGCCGCGTAAGACTTCTGCAAACCGATGAGCTTGGATTGATAGAGGGAGGAGAAATTCTCGCGCAAGCTCGTGCGCAGATCACCACCGGAGCCCTTCACCCACAGCACTTCCACCTCTTCACCTGTGAGCGGGTCCTTCTCCATGATCTTGGAGGAGGTGTTGCCACCGCCAGTGTTCGTGATGCGTTGATCCGCTCCCAGTTTGTTTGAGCGATACACGAGGCGATCCATGCCCGTAAGCTTGGACGCTTCCTCGTCTTTCCAGAGGTCATTGACGAATTTATAGGTCTTCATTTGTTTTTGAATAAAATTGAGCCGTTAATCAAATAGTGATTGAATTATGATTGATTTATGACTAAATTTGTACGTAGTCAATGGGAAAATGATTACGGATCACGGGAGCGACGGCATGCGGCCGTTCCCTGACCAGTTTGGGTCGGCAACATGCCGACCCTCCCGGGTATGAAACGCAAACAACGCCTCAAACAGATCCTCGCGCTCTTGCAGAGCGATCCGGAGCTTTCGCTCACGGACGCGTGCGAGCGCTTGGGCGCGTCCTCGGCGACCATCCGCCGGGCGTTTGTGGAATTGGAGCAGACTGGTCAGGTGGAGCGCACCTGGGGCGGCATCCGCTTGGCTGGCGGCGGCACCTTGCAGATGGGCCCGCCCGCCTTTGCCAAGCGCCTCGGCGATAATACGGAAGCCAAACGCGCTATCGCCCGCGCCGCCTCTACTCTCTGGCAAGATGGCGACGTAGTGATGATTGATGGCGGCACCACCACCTTCCAGCTCGCCGAGTTCATCGCTTTGAAACGTATTCGCGTCATCACGAACTCCCTCGTCATCGCCCAGGCCATCGACCGCTTGAAAGGTTCCCAGCGCGGCGCGGAAGTCTATCTCTGCGGCGGCCTGCTCCAACCCGAGGCGGGCTTGGTCGTGGGTCCGCAAGCCGAGGCCTTCCTCCGTCAGTACCGGGCCAAGTGGGCCTTCCTCTCCGCCGCCGGCATCGATGCCGAAGCCGCGACCAATTACGAAGAGACCGTGCTCGGCAGCGAACGCGTGATGATCGAACAAGCCGCGCAAGTCGTCCTCCTCGCCGACCACACCAAGTTCGGCAAGCAAGCCATGTGCACCCTTTGCCCCATGAGCGAGGTGAACCATCTCTTCACCGACCAGCAACCGGGCCATGAAAAACTCCTGCGCCAACTCAAGCGCGACGGCGTGAAGGTGGAGTTGGTTTAGTAACTCTTGCTAGAGGAGCGCGGCTGTGTCCTCCGAGGACCAGCCGCAGCAGCTACGAAGCAAAATTAAGGTCCTAAATATTTTTCCGTTTATCGCCGGTTAGGACGTGCTGCGGCTGATTCTGCTAATGCGGAACACAGCCGCGTTCCCCTCACAGCATCCTTAGCAAAAGATTCACCACCGCTTCTTTCCCTTGAGCGAACGGGAAAGTGCGACGAAGCTACGCGTATGAGTGACCGGCAAAGTCTAGCTAAGGCCATCGACGGGCTGATCCAGAATATTTCCCACGCGTTCATCGGGAAGGACGAGACCATCGCGCAGGCGGTGCTGGCGCTCATCGCGGGCGGCCATGTGCTGCTGGAGGATGTGCCGGGCGTGGGCAAGACCTTGTTGGCCAAAGCCATCGCGCGATCACTCTCAGCGGATTTCAAACGCATCCAGTTCACCGCCGATCTTCTGCCCTCAGACATCAGCGGCGTGACGGTCTATTCGCAGGAGACGCATGGGTTTTCGTTCCGGCCCGGCCCCATCTTCACGAATATCCTGCTCGGCGATGAGATCAACCGCGCCACACCGCGCACGCAATCCAGCCTCCTCGAAGCGATGGAGGAACATAGTGTGACCGTGGATGGCGAGGTGCATCAACTGGCCGCCCCGTTCTTCGTGATGGCCACGCAAAATCCGGTGGAGCTGGAAGGCACCTATCCCCTGCCGTTCGCGCAGATGGATCGCTTCATGGTGCGCTTGAGCATCGGCTACATGAGCCGCGAATCAGAGACGAAGATGTTGCGTGAGCAACAGGAACACGACCCGCTGGAAAATGTGCAGGCGGTGATGGATTGCGAGACGTTGCTGCGGCTCCAGCATCAAGCACGCGCCATTCGCCTGGAGGAATCGCTGCTCGGCTACATCGTGGACATCGTGCACGCGACGCGGAAAGACGAATCACTCGAACACGGCGCAAGCCCGCGCGGCAGTCTGGATATCCAGAGCTACGCGCAAGCACTGGCCTTGAAGGCCGGGCGCGATTACGTGCTGCCGGATGACATCAAGCAGGCCGCCCGGCTGGTGTTGCCGCACCGGCTCATCACGCGCAAAGGTACCCGCAATGTGAGCGTGAATGCCCGCAGCGTGATCGACCACCTCATCGACTCCGTAAGCGTTCCTCTCTGATGCGCGTGACCCAGACAGGCGTATTGCTGGCGGGTATCGCGGTGGCCCTGTATATCGCATCGCTCACCTCGCAATCGGCTTTCCTTCTCCTGCCCGTCGGCATCATCGGCGGTTGTCTCGTGCTGAACATCTTCGGTGCCCGCCGTTCGATCCGGCAGGTGCAATTGAAACCACCGGCCAGCACCGCTATCGCCGAAGGCCAATCCCTGAGCCAGCCTTGGCACGTGGAGAACATCAGTCCGCGTGATGTGGGTCAGCTCACCATCGAGAGTCACGGCGAACCGCTGCTGCAAGTGGGCCTGCTCAAGGGCAAGGCCAAGGCGAATCTCGTTCCCGCCCGGCAATTCCTGCGGCGCGGCGTCTATCGCTTCAACCAGTTGCAACTCGTATCCACTTTTCCCTTCGGCCTGGTGAAGTGCGCGCGTCAGGTTGCGGCGCAGGGCGAAGTTGTGGTGTATCCGGCGATCTATCCTGCGCCCTGTCCGAAGGCGGCGGGCTTTGATGCCGTGGTGGGTGGGAAGTTTCAGGGGCAACGCCGTTCCGCCGCGGGAACTCACTTCGCGGGTCTGCGACCCTTTCACGCCGGTGACCCCTTGAAACAGATCCATTGGAAGAGCAGCTCCAAAGGACGCGGCCTGATGGTGAAGACGTTTGAGGAGGAATTATCCGGTCGCGTGGCCATCCTTACGGATGCCGTGGGTGTGACGGACACGGCCGCCTTGGATGATTGTCTGCGCGCGGCGGGTTCGCTGATCTTCTCGGCCTTGGATGCCGGGCATCATGTGGAGTGGGTGGATCTCGCGACACAAGCACCGGAACTCTTTCCCCCCTTCACCGATGGTCAGGAGATACTGGACATGCTCGCCCGCGTGGAAGTGCTCGTGAGCGAACTCGATGGCAAACGCATCACGGATGCCGCGGCCCTGGTCTCACGCCGCAGCGCCATCAGTGTGGTGCTCACGCAGACGAACGCCGCCGTGGAAGAAGCCTTGGAACATCTGGCCGCTTCCGGACGCAGCGTCACGGTGTATCTGCCGGAACAGGCCATCGAAAATCTCGGCGGTAGCGTAGTGGTGAGACGATACAGCGCGCAGGAGGTGTTCGCATGAAAAGCGCGCTGAACCTGCTCATCTTGCTCGGCTTCATTTGTCAGGGGCTGACATGGGATGGCTATGCACTCATGTTGGCGAATATCGCGCTCTGGCTCGTCTGCGTGAACTGGCCGCGACGCCCGGTGAACATCCCGCAAGCAGTCGAGGGTCTGGTGTTGGTTGCTGGCTATGTAGGCGGGTATCTGCTCGCGAAAGCTTCCGGGCAAAGCACGCATTTCGCGCTCGGTCACGGCATCACCCTGGTGCAAGCCGTGCGCTTGCTACGACCCCTGACCCCGCGCGACAAACGCTTCTCCCTCGTGGCGGCCTTCTTGCATTTGGGTGTGGGCTGCACGGTGGTCATCGATTTTCGTTTCGTCGTCATCTTGTTGGGAGCGGTGTGGTTGATACCGGTGGCGTTGAGGGAATTAGCGGGCGATGACTATGTGGTATCTGGTGTTGTACCCGGGCGCCAACGCTTCGCTTGGGGGCAATTCACCTTGCTGTTCTTGTGTGCGGTGCTGGTGTTCACTTTCTTTCCGCGCGGCCTGTTGGGTTCTGGTGGCGTGCCAAGCTTTGGTGGCAATCAGAGCAGTTTGCTGGATACCACCATGGACCCGACCGGTGGTGGTGCGGCGCAATCGGGCCGCGTCATCTTCGAGGTGCAGGGTGATGACGTGGGCTACCTACGCGCCTTCGCTTTGTCGGAGTATGTGGATGGCATGTGGAGTGTGGACAAGCGCCCGGCCTTGCGACGGTTGGACCTGATCCCGCCCGACAGTCGCAAGGGACATAAGTTCCGCTCCGTCCGCGTGAAGAACGCGCCGCACTTGGGCCGCACCTTGCCGACGGATGGCCACGTGATCGCGCTCGGCGGTAACTTTTTCAACTACCCGCTGCAGGACAATCACGAGACCTTGCGTGTGACGACGGCATGGTCGGTGCCCAGTGGCGTCTATGAGTATTGGACGGATACGACCTTCAGCCGCAAAACGCTTTACCCGCAGGAACTCCGCGAACTGACCCAACATCCGGAGCCTTCACCCGCGGTGGAACAATGGCTCACCAATGTGCTGGGCAATGTGACGCAACCGCTCGAGCAAGCCCGCAAGCTGGAGCGTTACTTTCAGGAGAATTTCACCTATCGCATCGGCGCACCGCGTCTGAACCGGCTGGATCCGTTGGAGGAATTTTTGCTGGAGACGAAGGAGGGACATTGCGAGCGCTACGCCTCTTCACTGGCCTTGCTGCTCCGCATGCAAGGCATCCCGAGCCGCGTGATGGTGGGTTACGTGGCCGATCAGCAGAACATCATGACCGGCTGGCGACCCGTGCGGTTCAAGGATGCCCATGCGTGGACAGAGGCGTGGTTCGCGGGCACCGGCTGGGTGCAGTTTGATGCGACCCCGCGTCGCACCATGCAGCGTTCTATCTGGGATCCGGCACGTTGGCTCGAGGAAGCGGACTTCGTGTGGAACGTTTATGTCGTGAACTTTGATGCCCCCAGCCAGCGCGAGCTCATGCGCGTGGGCACGCAATCCGTGGGTGAGGTCTTCGGTTGGGTGCACACGCATGCAAATTGGCTCACAGGAATCATAGTCGTACTCATGGCCGGTGCCCTCTGGCGTAAGCGTAAGTTGAATCCTGAACTGGTCGCCGCACGCAAACGGCAGAAGCGGCTCGCGCACGCGGCGAATCAATACGGTCGCATGCTGGCGGCCTTTGAGAAGCTTGGTTTCACCCGGGCACCGCAGCAGACGCCGCTGGAATTCTTGGGCGCTTTGCGCCAAGCCACCGCACCCGCCCTCCCGGAAGCCGAGGTCATCACCCAGCACTTCTGCGCCTTACGTTACGGCGCGGATGACACGGCGGTGACGGAACCGGAAGTGGATGGAGCGTTGGAGAAGCTAAAGAAAATGACGAATGTCCAAGCACGAATGACGAAGGAATGATTAAGCCCTGATGCCAGCAGGACAAGGCCGTTATTTCCTTTGTGTTATTTTGAAGTGCTCATTCCTTCGTCATTCAGATTTCGTCATTAGTCATTATCCGCTGGTTGCATTTGCCAGCGGTTAGATTATCACATTCCGCGCATGTTGCTGTTTCGGGCAAAGATATTGGATGGCTGGTTTGAGAAGATCGTGAGCGATCTGCCAGCGGTATTGATCGACCACGCGCACTTGTTGCGCAAGGCCGCGACCACGGCTTTGACCTTGGAGAAATATCGCGAACTGTTCCCGAAAGTGCATGAGCTGAACGCCATCGCCATCGAGGAACTGCAACATTTCGAGCTGGTGCTGCAATTATTGAAGAAACGCGGCGTCGCTTTCGGTCAACCCTTCCCCAGCCCGTGGATCCGTGGACTCATGAGCAACATGCGTCCGGGCGCGCGCTATCAGGTCATCGACCATCTCATCGTCTGCTCTCTCATCGAAGGCCGGAGCTGTGAGAAGTTCCAGATCCTCGCGGAACGCTTGAAGTCCATCGATGCCGAACTCGCTGACTTTTACGCGAGCTTGGTTGAGTCCGAGGGAAATCACTACGCCACCTATTGGCTGATGGCGCGTGAGATCAATGAGCCCGAAGCCGATCGCCGTCTGGATTTCTTTCTGGATCTGGATGCGAAACTCATCCGCGAGCCGAACCCGCTCGCGATGTTGCATTGAAGTAATCACATCGCTTCCGGCATGACCAATGAAGAGCTTATAACAGAAATCAGAAAAGCCTTCACCGGTCTATCTAAGCCAGAAACCACATTGCGGGTTGCCAGAGGAGCGGATGACCATGACTACGACTGGAAGAAGCTTCAGAAGCTGGATGATCATTACGATGACTGGGAAGACATACCAGATAAAGACTTAGACTATTATCAGGATGTGTTCTTTTGGCTTTGTCCGCAGGGGCTTCAGTATTACCTCCCTGCTTACATGGTGCGCTATTTGAAGCGGGTTCCTCTGGGAAAATCGAATGACATCTGGCCGGAGTATGCGTTTGATGAGCGTTGTTTTGAACTGAACCTCTTTGAGCTATTTACCACACAACAAACTCAAGTAGCATTGTGTTTTTTAGAGATACTGTTTGAGCAAGCAAAGGACGATTACCACGACGATTGGTGGAATCATTCTTGGGATAAAGACTGGGAATACGACAAGCCCAAACAGAAACTTTGGAATAACTACGGCACCGCCTATAAAATTTTGAAAACCAAATTAATAGGAGGAAAATAAGCAGCCGACGTAAGCAGGCTCAGCTTCAGCCCGCTCAGGTCCGCTGCCCCGCTTACGCCGCCTTCATCAAAGACTCCGTCCGTGCCCGGATCAGCTTCTGTTTTGCGTGACGGTTCAGCGCGTTGCTGACCTTTTCATCCAGCAAGCTTGGCAGCGTCAGCAACGGCATCCCGCTCAACCACGCCAGTGACACCGCTTCGCTCGCGGCCCAGCGGATCACGCCGAACTTCTCTGGGCTGCGCGTCTTGCGCATCCAGTCCGCCACCAGTTTCATCTTCAGGCTTTCCAGCTTCTCGACGATGAGTTGCCGTTCTGCACGGGCCGCATTGGGCCGCACTTCGAACCTTACCTCCGGTCCGAATTCCGCCGTGAGTGCATTCACTTTGGTTCCCATAACTTTGTGTGTTTTACATTTTGACCAACATCCCTTCTGACCGATGACCCCTTTTGGTTATTCAAAGAAATATCACGTATACGTACTAATTTCCCTCAGCCCGTTGCATAAAGGCCGTTTAACCCCCATAGTGAATCTACCGCTTACGGGTGTAATGCGGCTCGTGCAGGTGCGTCTGCCTTGGTGAGATGAATACGAAAACACAACTGCGGATCGATGGCATGACCTGCAACAACTGCGCCCAAAATGCGGGCAAGGCGTTGCGATCGGTAAAGGGTGTCGAGACCGCCTCGGTAGCCCTCGCAAATGCCCGCGCCACAGTCACTTGGGCGGAGAATGCGACTCCTGACGCAGATGCCCTTCTGAAGGCGGTGGAAGGCGCCGGTTACGAGCCCAGTCTGATCCAACAAAACGCCGGTATCTTTGTCTCGGGTATGGATTGCCAGAGCTGTGTTGGCCATGTCCGGAAAGCCGCAGAGACCGTTTCTGGCGTGTCTCAAGTCAAAGTGGACTTGGCCAGCGGCCGCGTTGCCATCGACTGGGCACCAAATGCAAAAAAAGATTTGGCGGCTGTCGTCACCGCCATCGGCAAGGCGGGTTATGAAGCCCGTTTGGAAAACTCGGAGAGCAAAGACTCCGCATCCGCCAAACCCGGACTGCTCTCCGGCTGGAAGTTCAATGTCATTGTCGGTGGCAGCATCACGGCCATCCTCATGTTCTGCGAGTGGGTGCTGCAGCTCGGCATGGCGAGGTGGTATCACTGGCTCGCTTTCTTCCGCGTCCTGCCCGTCCAGTTCATCTGCGGTGCGCGTTTCTATCGCGGTGCCTGGAACCAGCTCAAGCAAGGTCGCTCGAACATGGATACCCTTGTGGCGCTTGGCTCCACCACGGCGTTCACTTACAGCACTTGGGGGCTCTTCGCCGGCTGGCATGGTCATCTTTATTTTATGGAGTCAGCGGGCATCATCGCACTTATCAGCGTGGGCCATTGGCTCGAAGCGATGATGAGTGAACGCGCGGCCAGCTCAATCAAATCACTCGTGAACCTCGCACCTTCCCAAGCCCTGCGTGTATCGAAGGATGGTAAGGAAAGCAAAGTGGATGTGGCGGACTTGCAAGTGGGTGACCAAGTGCGCCTGCGTCCCGGTGATCGCGTGCCGGTGGATGGCGAAGTCGTTGAAGGCGGTTCCGCCGTGAATGAATCCATGCTCACTGGCGAATCACTTCCCGTGGACAAGCAATCGGGTGATGCGCTCTACACCGGCACCCTCGTGGAGAATGGCCAGTTGCTCATGCATGTGACGAAGACCGGTAGCTCGACGGCCCTCGCCCAGATCATCGCCGTGTTGGAGCGCGCACAGAACAGCCGGGCGCAGATCCAGAAACTGGGTGATCAGGTCAGCAATGTCTTCGTGCCCGTAGTGGTCGCCATCGCTTTGCTTTCAGCGGCCTGGTGGGGCTTTGCTTATGAATCCGCCGCCGCGTTCAGTCAGGGGCTCGCAGGCTGGCTCTGGCCTTTGCATTTGCCGGAGACGGCCTTGGCCGCTGCTGTCATCCACGCGGCTGCCGTGCTTATCGTCTCGTGTCCATGCGCGATGGGGCTCGCTACACCTGCCGCCATCATGGCTGGTACCAATGCGGCTGCACAGCGCGGCATTCTGATCCGCGATGGTGGCGCGCTTGAAAAATCCGGCACCATCACCGCCGTCGTTTTCGACAAGACCGGCACGCTTACGGAAGGCAAACCCAAGGTCGTGGCGAGTGAAGATTTGCGGGCCTCCGATTCTGCGAAAAAGAGCACGCTGAAGGAATTGGCTTCTGCCCTTGCCAGTCCTTCGAACCACCCATTGAGCATCGCCATCACTGCTGCGTTTGGCAAAGCACCAACGGAATCGAAACAACCTGAGCTGTCCGCAACCCGAGGCAAGCCGCAAACTTTCCAGCCGCTGCCGGATTTCACCAAATCGTCAAAGGCTTCCACCGACGTCCTGACGCAAAACTTCACCCGCTCCACGCCACAAAACTGGACCGAGCTGCGCGGCAAAGGCATCGAGGCGAAATTGTCTGAACACTCCTCCGAGACCTTGCGCTTGGGCTCCCTCCGCTGGCTGAAGGAAGTCGGGGTGGATACGCAAGCGGCCGAAGAGTTCAGCCAGAAATGGATGGGTGAAGGCGCTTCGGTACTGGGCGTGGCCGATGGCAAACAGCTTGTCGGAGTCGTTGCCTTGCGCGATGTGTTGAAACCCAAGGCCAAGGATGTCATCGCCCAACTCCAAGCCAAGCTTGGCAAATCCACGAGCGTCTACCTGCTCACGGGCGATGCGAAAGCCACCGCAAGTGCCTTGGCACGGGAAGCAGGCATTGATTCCGGGAATGTCTTCGCCGAGGTGCGCCCGGAGCAAAAGGCAGACATCGTGAAAGAGCTTCAAGCCAAGGGCGAGCGTGTCGCGTTTGTT